>CAZGTQ010000254.1:0-52916 GCA_964528575.1 uncultured Planctomycetaceae bacterium
TCGAGTGCCTCCCGTTCCCGATCGTCGGCTTCCCCGACGGATTTCCGGTGGAGATCCGCAAGGGTGACGCGGACGTCGTCGTCGATCTGACCGTCGGCGATCTGCGCTGACGTCGCTCCCATGGCTCGCAGACCCGCACGCCCGCTCGCCGTCGCGCTCGCCGTCGCCGTGCTCGCGGCGGCCGTCGCGCTGCTCGCGTGGCGGATCGGCGAGGACGAGACGGCCGGGGAGAGCGCGGTCGCGGTGGAGCGCGCCGCGACGGGCTCGGAGGTCCCGGCGCGGCCGCTCGCGCGGCAGCCGGCGCCGAGCGAGCGCGTCGCGCAGGCGACTCCGGCCGCGCCGGCCGACGAGCCGGAGAAGGTCGCTCCTGAACGGCAATTGCCGCCGCCGGGGTGCATCGACGTGCTCGTGCTTCTCGACGGTGAACCGGCGCAGGGCGCGCTCGTTCTCGTCGCCGGGCAAGACGATGGCGGGTTGAACCGGATGGCCGAGCCGTGGGATCGAGGCGTGAGGAGCGCGCGGACAGGAGCGGACGGGCGGACGCGGTTCGCCGAGCTGCCGGTCGATTCGTTCGACGTCGAGGCGCAGATCGACGGGCTCGGAGCGGTGCGGCGCAGGGACGTGGCCTACGGCCGTCGCGTGGGCGCAGTCGTCGTGCTCGAGCTCGGCACCGGCGCGATCGAGGGACGCGCGTGGAACGCCCGCGGCGAGGCGGCGGCGGATGCCTGGGTCGAGGTGGTTGGCGACTTGCTCCGGCGCGGCGCGCTGACCGACGTCGCCGGCGCCTACCGCGTCGGCGGGTTGCCCGCGGGGCCTCACATGGTCGCGGGGCCCGGAGGGCAACACACCGCGCTCGTCTTCGAGCTCGCCGCCGGCGAGACGAAGCGCATCGACTTCGGCGGCCCGTACGGACGCACGACGTGGCGCGGCGTGCTGCGCACCACGTCGGGCGCGCCGGTCCCGCTCGCGACGAACGTGCACGTCGAGCCGGTGCGCGCGGAGCACGAGCCGATCCAGGGGCACGTCCAGTGGCACGCGTTCCAGACGCAGTCCGACGGCTCGTTCGAAGCGGCGCTCCTGCCGGGCACGTACCGCGTCTTCGCGGCCCTGCGCCACCCGCCGCTCGACACCGGCCTCGTCGAGCTCGGCCTCGCGCCGCTCGAGCGCGACCTGGTCGCCCCGGGCGTCACGCTCACCGGCACGCTCGCCTACGCCGGGTCGGAGCTCGAGCGCGCGTCGGCGGCGGAGCACGCGACGATCCTCCTGGGCCGCGCGGATGGCGGCGGCGCCGAGAACTGCCCGTACCGCGCGGGCGACCGCTACGCGTTCTACGGGCTCGAGCCGGGGTCCTACGTCCTGCGGTGCCCACGGTTCAGGGTCGCCGGCCTGCCCGACGGGATGCCGGTCGAGATCGACGGCGAGCGGAGCGTGGTCGTCGTCGACGTCAGTCTCGAGGACCGGCGCTGAACCGTGGGCGGGCGCTCGCTCTCGCTCTCGCGGCCGCGTCGCTCGCAGCGGGGCTCCGCGCGTGCGCTCGGGAGCCGGCGGAGCGCGCTCTCGCGCGCGAGTCGTCGAGCGACGTCGAGCGTGGCGCCGGGACCGCCGTGCTCTCGCTCGCGCCGCCGTCGCCGCAGCACGCAGGGCGCGAGCCGGTGGTCGCATGCGCGCCGGACGCGGCCGCGGAGCCGGCGCCGCCGGGCGCGCTCGAGGTGATCGTGGTGCTCGACGAGCAGCCGCTCGCGGGCGCGCTCGTCCGCGTGAGCGGGACGGGCGAGGGCCGCGGGACGAGCGCGTGGACCGGCGCGGACGGCTGGGCGCGCTTGCGCGACCTCGGCGCGGGCCGCTACGAGGTCGAAGCGGTGCTCGAGCGGCCGGCGGCGACGCAGAGCGAGCACGTCACCCTGGAAGCGGGCCGGGCGGGCGAGCGGCTCCTGTTCGAGTTCGGCTGGAGCACGATCCTGGGCGTGGTGCGCGACGAGCGGGGCGAGCCGGCGAGCGGACGGCGGGTCGCGGTGGACCGCACCCTGTACTGCGGGGAGCGGAGCCGTGTCGCGACGACCGACGAGCAGGGCGCCTATCGCATCGGGGGACTGCCGCCCGGCGAGTACGGCGTGACGTGCGCAGGACGCATCCTCGGCGGGATCGACGTCGGCGCGGGAGCGACGTGCGTCGTCGACGTCGGCGGCACCCTGCCCTGGGCGCGCTGGAGCGGCGCCCTGCGCCTGCCGTCCGGCGCGGCGCCGATCGGGTCGGTCGAGCTGCGCCTGCGGCACGTCGAGAGCGGCGCGACCTCGACGCTGCGCACCGCGGACGACGGCGCGCTCGAAGCGCTCCTCGAGCCGGGCACGTACGCGGTCGTGGCGGAGGGCCTCCACCGCGCGCTCGAGCTCGGCATGCTCGAGATCGGCACGCTCGAGATCGGCACGCTCGAGATCGGCACGGCGCCGTTCGAGCGCGACCTCGTGCTCGGCGGGCTCACGCTCGCGGGCACGCTCTCGTACGGCGGCTCCAGGCCGCGCGGCGACGAGCTGGCCGAGCACGCGGAGCTGTGGCTGCGCCGCGAGGGACAGCGCGGCCGCGGCGTCCTGTGCCGCCGACGCCGCGGCGAGCGCTTCGCGTTCTACGGCCTCGCGCCCGGGCGCTACGAGCTGTGGACGTGGCCGCTCCCACTCGCCGGCTTCCCCGACGGCCGCCCGCTCGAGCTGACCGACGCGCGGGACGAGCTCGTCGTCGACCTGACGCTCGGCGACGTCCGCTGATCGGGCGCCGGGGCGCGTCGGGTATCATCTCCGCCGCGCAGCGCAGCGCCCCCCCTCCGACGTCCCCACGAAGCTCGCGCCGCTACGCTCCTCCATGCCCCGACGCGACGACATCGAGTCGATTCTGATCATCGGCAGCGGCCCCATCGTCATCGGCCAGGCCTGCGAGTTCGACTATTCCGGCACGCAAGCGTGCAAGGCCCTGCGCGAGGAGGGCTACCGCGTCGTCCTGGTGAATTCGAACCCGGCGACGATCATGACGGACCCGGAGACGGCCGATGCGACCTACATCGAGCCGATCACGCCCGAGGCCGTCGCGAAGGTGCTGGCGAAGGAGCGGCCGGACGCGCTCCTGCCGACGCTGGGCGGCCAGACGGGGCTCAACACGGCGCTCGCGCTGTACGACCAGGGCGTGCTCGACGAGCTGGGCATCGAGATGATCGGTGCGCGCGCCGAGGTGATCCGCAAGGCGGAGGACCGCGACCTGTTCCGCGCGGCGATGCGCGCGTGCGGGCTCGAGTGCGCGGTCTCCGGCGTCGCGCACACGATGGCGGACGCGCGGCGGTGCCTGGCGGAGATCGGTCTGCCGTGCGTCATCCGGCCCGGGTTCACGCTCGGCGGCAGCGGCGGCGGCATCGCGTACAACGTCGAGGAGTTCGAGGAGATCGTCGCGCGCGGCCTCTCGCTCTCGATGAACTCCGAAGTCCTGATCGAGGAGTGCCTCTCGGGATGGAAGGAGTTCGAGATGGAGGTGATGCGCGACAACCGCGACAACGCGGTGATCGTCTGCTCGATCGAGAACCTCGACCCGATGGGCGTGCACACCGGCGACTCGATCACGGTCGCGCCCGCGCAGACGCTCACCGACCGCGAGTACCAGCGCCTGCGCAATGCGTCGCTCGCGATCATGCGCGAGATCGGCATCGAGTGCGGCGGCTCGAACGTGCAGTTCGCGGTCGAGCCCGACACCGGACGCGTCATCGTGATCGAGATGAACCCGCGCGTGTCGCGCTCGTCCGCACTCGCGTCGAAGGCGACCGGGTTCCCGATCGCGAAGTTCGCGGCCAAGCTCGCCGTCGGCTACACGCTCGACGAGATCCGCAACGACATCACGCGTGAGACGCCGGCGTGCTTCGAGCCGACGATCGACTATTGCGTCGTCAAGATTCCGCGGTTCGCGTTCGAGAAGTTCCGCGGTGCCGATACGACGTTGACGACTCAGATGAAGAGCGTCGGCGAGGTGATGAGCATCGGCCGCACGTTCAAGGAAGCGCTGCAGAAGGCGGTGCGCGGGCTCGAAACCGGCCTGGCGGGCCTCGGGCTCGATCCGCGCGAGACGATCGCGCCGATCGACGGCGACGCGAGCGAGATCTCGCGCTCGCTGCGCACGCCCAACGAGCACAGGCTGCTCGCCGTGCGCGAGGCGTTCCGCCGCGGCTGGACGATCGACGAGGTCCACGAGGCGTGTCGCATCGACCGCTGGTTCCTCGACAACATCGCGCAGCTCGTCGACTTCGAGCGCGAGCTGCGCGGCGCGATCCTGACGCCGGACCTTTTGCGCAAGGCGAAGGGCCTCGGCTACTCCGATCGGCAGATCGCGCACGCGACGAGCACGACGCCCGAGAGCGTGGCCGCGATCCGCGAGGAGCACGCGCTCCGGCCGGTCTACAAGCTCGTCGACACCTGCGCGGCCGAGTTCGCGGCGGTGACGCCGTACTACTACTCGACGTGGGAGGACGAGTCGGAGGCGCGCACGTCCGACGCCCACAAGATCATGATCCTCGGCGGCGGCCCCAACCGCATCGGCCAGGGGATCGAGTTCGACTACTGCTGCGTGCACGCGGCGTTCGCGATGCGCGAGATCGGCTACGAGTCGATCATGGTCAACTCGAATCCCGAGACGGTCTCGACCGACTTCGACACGTCGGACCAGCTCTTCTTCGAGCCGCTCACGCACGAGGACGTGATGAACGTCGTCCACGCGACGAAGCCGAACGGGATCATCGTCCAGTTCGGCGGCCAGACGCCGCTCAACCTCGCGAGCGGGCTCCACGCCGCGGGCGCTCCGCTGATCGGCACGTCCGTCGAGTCGATCGACCGCGCCGAGGACCGCGAGCACTTCACGGGGTTCCTGACCAAGCTCGGCATCGCGCAACCCGAGAACGGCATCGCGCACTCGAACGGCGAGGCGTTCGAGATCGCACGCCGCATCGGCTATCCCGTGCTCGTGCGCCCGAGCTACGTCCTCGGCGGCCGCGCGATGGAGATCGTCTACGACGACGACACGCTCGACCAGTACATGACGCGCGCCGTGCAGGCGTCGCCGGACCGGCCGATCCTCGTCGACAAGTTCCTCGAGGACGCGATCGAGGTCGACGTCGACGCGATCTGCGACGGCTCGCTCTGCGTGATCGGCGGCATCATGGAGCACATCGAGCAGGCCGGCGTGCACTCCGGCGACTCCGCGTGCGTGCTGCCGCCGCACACGCTCGACCAGCGCATCCTCGACGAGATCGCTGCGGCGACGAAGGCGATGGCGCTCGAGCTCGGCGTCATCGGGCTGATGAACGTGCAGTTCGCGGTCAAGAGCGAGCGCGTCTTCGTCCTCGAGGTCAACCCGCGCGCGTCGCGCACCGTGCCGTTCGTCAGCAAGGCGACGAACGTGCCGCTCGCGAAGCTCGCGGCGAAGGTGATGTGCGGGATGACGCTGCACGAGCTCGGCTTCACGCACGAGGTCATGCCGCCGTACTTCTCGGTCAAGGTGCCGGTCTTCCCGTTCAACAAGTTCCAGGGCAGCGATCTGGAGCTCTCGCCCGAGATGCGCTCGACCGGCGAGGTGATGGGCATCGACCCCGACCTCGGCTTCGCGTTCCACAAGGCCTACCAGGCCGCGGGGATGCGCCTGCCGAAGAGCGGGCGCGCGCTCCTGACGGTCAAGGCGGCCGACAAGCGCGCGATCGTGCCCGAGGCGCGCCTGCTCGAAGGGCTCGGCTACGAGCTCGTCGCGACCGAGGGCACGTGGCGCACGCTGACGCGCAACGGCGTGAAGGTCGAGCGCGTCAACAAGGTCAACGAGGGTCGACCGCACATCGTCGACATGATCAAGAACCGCGAGATCGACCTCGTGCTCAACACGCCGTACGGCAAACGCGAGCACCAGGACGACATCTCGATCCGCGCCGCCGCGGTCTCGGCGGGGATCCCGTGCATCACGACGATGGCGGGCATCAGCGCCGTGGTCAGCGCGCTCGCGGCGCTGAAGCGCGGCGACTTCACCGTGCGCAGCCTGCAGGAGTACCACGCGCTGGAGCGGGTGTGAGCGCCCGCGCCGTGCTCGCTCGCGGCGCGCTCGCGCTCCTCGGCGTCGGTCTCGCGCTCGTGATCGCCGAGCTCTCGTTCCGCGCGCTCCGCGAGCGCTTCGGCTTCACCGAGCAGGAGCTCGGCGGGCGCCAACGCGCGGCGCTCGACCAGGGCCGCTTCGTGCCGCACCCGTTCCTCGGCTACACGCGCGAGCCCGAGGCGTACGACACGCCGTTCCCGTTCGCCGACGAGCCGTTCCCGCGCGAGAAGACGCCCGGCGTCCTGCGCGTCGCGTGCCTGGGAGGCTCGACGACCGCGGACGGCTACCCGGCGCTGCTCGCCGGCATCCTGCGCGAGGAGAGCGGCCACGACGTGCAGATGATGAATTGGGGCGTGCCGGCGTGGACGAGCGCGGAGACGCTCGCGAACTGGTTCCAGTACGCGCGCGCCTGGTCGCCCGACGTCGTCGTCGTGCACCACGCGATCAACGACGTGCGGCCGCGGCAGGTGACGGGCTTCCGCGCCGACTACGCGCATTACAGGCGCCCGTGGGCGACGAGCGACGCGAGCCCGCTCGAGCGCATGCTCGCGCGCCGCAGCGAGCTGTGGCTCGCCTCGAACGCGCCCGTCGCGACGATCGCCGGGCGTACGGAGAAGCCCGCGCCGCTCGCCCCGCTGGTTCCCGAGACGACGGCGCCTTTCGTGCGCAACCTGACGGTGCTCGCCGAGGACGTCGTCCGCGGCGGCGCTCGGCCGCTCTTCGTCACGATGCCGCTCGACCCGACGCTCGCGAACCATGCGCTGCACGAGGAGCTCATCGCCGGCGCGCGCGAGCACAACGCGCTCGTGCGGGCGCTCGCGCAAGCGCGCGGCTGGGCGCTCGCGGACCTCGCCGCGCGCCAGGAGAGCGAGCCCGCGGCGCTGGCCGGCCGGTTCGACGACGTCGTGCACCTCGACGTGGAGGGCCGCCGCACGAAGGCGCGCTGGATCGGCGCAGCGCTGCTCGAGGCCGGGCTGCTCGACGGATGAGCGCGGCCGCAACGCGTCACGCGTGCCTCGCGGTGGGCGCGCTCGCCCTCGTCGCGCTCGCCGGCGAGCTCGCGGCGCGCGCCGGCTGGCTCGGCGTCGACCGCGCGCGCGTGGCGGCCTGGCGGACGGTGCTCGTCGACGGCGAGCACCCCGCGCTCGAGCCGCGCGTCTTCACGTCGTACGCGTTCCAGGGCGGGCTGCCGGGCGTGAACGACCTGGGCTTCGCGGACGGCGAGCACGCCCCGCTCGCCGCGCCCGGCGTGCTGCGCGTCGCGCTCGTCGGCGGCTCGGGCGTTCAGAGCACCGATCCGAGCGAGCCGGGCCTCGCGCGAGCCCTCGCGGCGGCGCTCGACACGCGCGGCGCGCGCGCGGAGGTGCTCTCGTTCGCGATGCCCCGCTGGACGACGATCGAGGCGTTGAACGCGTGGCTCCTGCTCGCGCGCGACTTCGCGCCGGACGTCCTCGTCGTGCACGTCGCGGCCGACGACGTCGACGCGCGCCTCGCGCCGGGCTACCGCGACGACTACACGCACTGGCGCGGCTCGTGGCGCACCCGCATCGCGCACCCGCCGGTCACGTGGCTCGCGCGCGCGAGCGACCTGTTCGTCTGGCTCTACCGCGCGCGCGGCGGACCGGTCCCGCGCGACGCGCTCGCTCCGCCGCCGGAGCCGCCCCGCGCGTCGAGCGAGCCCGGCTCGAGCGCGACGTTCGCGCGCAACGTGACCGCCCTCGTCGAGGACGCGGCAGCGAACGGCGCGCGCGTCGTGCTGCTCGTACCTCCGCCGCCCGCGGACCCGGCGCGCGGCCGGCTCGCCGCCGAGCACGAGGCGATCCTGCGCGCGCTCGGGCCCCCGGTCGTCGCCCTCGCGGGGACCGCGACCGACGCGGGCGCGGTCGCGGACGCCGTGCTCGACGCGGAGCGCTGAGCGTCACGCCGCGCGGCCGTCGCGCTCCGGCTCGGGCGCGCCGGGGACGAGCGCGCGGATCGGTCCCGCGATCCCGCCGAGCTCGGCGTAGCTGCGCAGGCGCGCCAGCAGGCTAGGCGTTACCTTGGTGCCCTTCGCGACGATCTTCGCGCCCGAGCGGCCGACGACGTCCTGGTCGAGGACCATTCCCGGGCGGAGCTCGCGGACGGCGAGCGAGCGGACGGTGGCGCACTGTCCCGGCAGCTCGACGGACTCGAGCAGCCGCAGGACGCGCGGGTCGTAGCGACCCTTGCGCAGCGCCATCGTGCGCAGGATCTGATCGCGGCTCGCGCCGAGCGTGAACAGCTCGTCGAAGTCGATCGCCGTGCCGAGGATCTGCGCTCCGATAGCGACCGAGGGGGTGAGGCCGGAGCGCGCCGCGTCCGCGTGGGTCAGGCGCTGGTGCGCGATCATCTGCGCGATCTGATCCATGCGCGGGATCTTCTCGAGCAGCTCGCCCGCGATCGCCGGATGGCGCTCGATCACCTGCTCGTGCTGCGCGGACAGCGGCTCGCCTGCCGCGATCTTGTCGACGAGGTCGGCGGGAATCGACACGAGGCCGATCTGCGAGAGCAGCGCGGCGGTCTCGTACTTCCACCCGTGCTCGAGCCGCAGCATCGCGACCATCTGGCGCACGTAGCCGCGCGCGCGCGTCGAGCGTCCGAACGCGGCCGGATTCGAGAGCGCGAGCACGTCCGCGAGGACCTCGATGCAACCGCGCACCGTCTGCTCGAGCAGCACCTTCTCCGCGCGCACGAGCCTGTGCTGTTCGACCGCCGCGTCGAGGCAAGCGGCGAAGACGCTCTGCTCGCAGGGCTTCTGCAGGAACCGGAAGATCCGGCCTTCGTTCACCGCGCGGATCGCGGACTGCAGGTCGGCGTTGCCGGTGAGCATGACCCGCACCGCGGCGGGCGCGAGGTCGGCGACGCGCGCGAGCAGCTCGACGCCGTTCATGCCCGGCATCTGGTAGTCGGAGACGACGACGGCGAACGGGCCATCGGTCGCGATGCGCTCCAGGGCCTCGGCACCGCCGCACGCCGTGCGCAGGTCGAAGGATTTGCGGTGTGCGCGACGCAGGCCGTCGAGCAGGGAGGGGTCGTCGTCGACGAGGAGGATCGGCTCGGGACACGTCATGGTCAGGCGGCCTCCTGGCCGGCTTGCAGCTCGGCGGCGGCGAGCTCGCGCCAGCCCTCGAGCCGGCCCTCGAGCCCGACGGATCGCAGGTAGTCCTCGTCGACGAGGCCCGCGCCCGCTCCGCCACCCAGCTCGTGGGCGAGCGCGTCGGCGACGTGCACCGCGGTCAGCACCGCGAAGCCCTCGTGCGCGACGCGCGCGGGGACGTGGTGGTTCGCAACGGCCTCGACGATCGGGTACGGCATGCCCCACAGGCCGAGGATGCACGCGCCGATCTCGGCGTGCGTCGCGCGGCCGATCCGGCGCTCGGCGGCGTGGAACGGTTCGCCGGCTTCGCTCGCGGCTCGCTGGGCACGCGCGAAGCGCTCGGGCAGCTCGACGGCGAGCACGAGCTTGCCGATGTCGTGCAGCAGCGCCGCGAGGTACGCCTGCTCGGCCGCGCGCTTGTCGGGGGCGAGGCGGCTCGCGATGCGCGCGCAGCGGAACGCGTGGCGCTGCTCGCGCTCGACCGAGTAGCCCGCCGGGATGCGTGCGCCCTCGACCATGCGGAACGCCTCCACGCCGAGCGTCAAGTCGCGGATCGTGTTGGTGCCGAGGTACGTCGTCGCTTCGCGGATGCTCGTGATCTCGCGCGCTATGCCGAAGAAGCTCGAGTTGACGAGCTGGAGGATCTTCGCCGAGATTCCGACGTCCTGCTCGACGATCTGCGCGATCCGCTCGACGCGCACCTCGTCGTCGGCGAGCGCAGCGACGAGCTGGTTGTACACGCGCGGCACCGCCGGGAGCGTGTCGACGGTGCCGAGCACGTCGAGGATCGACTCGTCGCCGAGCAACTCGTGCAGCGCAGACGCCCGCTCGACGACCGAGCTCAGCACGTCGGCGTCGCACGGCTTGGCGAGGAACTGGTGCGCGACCGCGACGGATCGCAGCGCGGCCTCTGTCTCCGAGTGGCCCGACAGCACGATGCGGACCGTGCGGGGGGAGCGCAGCTGAACCCGGGCCAGGAGCGCAGCGCCGTCCATCCCCGGCATGCGCATGTCGGTGACGAGAACGTCGACCGGCTCGCGCTCCATCGCCTCGAGCGCCGCTTCGGCGCCGCCGACGAACGTCATGTCCCACTCGTCGCGCCGGCGGCGGAGCATCCGCTGTAGCCCGTCGAGGATGCGCGGCTCGTCGTCGACGAACATCACTTTCTTCTTCACGCCGCGACCTCCCGCAGCTCCGTGGCTTCCCTGCGCTCGAGCGGCAGGCGGATGACGAACGTCGCCCCTTGCCCCACTTCGCTCTCGAGCGTGAGCGTGCCGCCGTGCTTCTGCACGACGACGTTGTGCGCGATCGCGAGCCCCTGGCCGGTTCCCTTGCCGACGGGCTTGGTGGTGAAGAACGGGTCGAACACGCGGGAGCGGATCTCGGCGGGGATTCCCGCGCCTGTGTCCGCGACCCGGATCTCGACTTGCTCGCCGTCGCGGCGCGTGCGGATCGTGATGCGCCCTTTCCCGCAACTCCCGTCGCCGACGACGTCCGCGATCGCGTGCGCTGCGTTCACGATCAGGTTGAGCACGACCTGGTTGAGCTCGTGGGGGATGCACGGCACCGACGGCAGGTCCGGGTCGAGCTCCGTCTCGATGGTCGCGACGTATTTCCACTCGTTCGTCGCGACGGTGACGGTGCTCTCGATCGCGTGGTTGAGATCGACCTCGGTCGTTCCCGCGACCCCCGGGTGCGAGAACTCCTTCATCGCCTGGACGATCTTGCTGACGCGCTCGATGCCCTCGATCGACTGCCCGATGGCGCGCGGGATCTCCTCGACGAGGTACTCGGTGTCCGCCTCCTCGAGCACGGCGCGCAGGCGCACGGCGTGGTCGGGGAGCGTGCCGGAGAGCTCCGCCGCGTCGGCCACGTTCTGCGCTGCCTCGAGCACGACGGCGAGGGACTCGAAGCTCTCCTGCAGGAAGCGCGCGTTGTCGCCGACGTACTGCGTCGGCGTGTTGATCTCGTGCGCGATGCCGGCGGCGAGCTGTCCGACCGCCTCGAGCTTCTGCGCATGGACGAGCTCCTGATTGAGCCGGACACGCTCCTCCTCCGCCTGGCGCAGCTCGTCGATCATGCGGCGTAGCTCGCGCGTCCGAGCGTGGACCTCGTCCTCGACGGAGCGCTTCGCCTCCTCGAGCCGCGCGCGGCGCAGCGCCATCTCGCGCATCTCGGCGCGGCTCGTGCGGCACGCGCGTACGAGGAACACGTTCTCGAACAGCACCCAGCCGACGTGCTCGAGCCAGCGCCAGCCCGACGCGTCGAGCACGCCGTACACCGACTGCGGCCACGTCGCGCCGCGCACGGCGTGGTCGAGCGCGACGACCGCGGTCGCCGTGACGAGCACACGCCAGTCGCGGTAGAAGCTGAGCAGCGCGAGCGAGCCGAAGACGTGGAAGTGGGTCTCGATGCGCCCGCCGGTCAGATGGATGAGCAGCGCCGAGGTCAGCATCTGCGCGATCGCGATCGTGTGGCGCACGAGCGTCGCGCCCGGGTGGCGGCGCGCGAGGAACGCCGGGTAGAGCGAGATCGCGCCACCGAGCACCACCGCGGCCCACACGTGCACGTGCACCGTGGAGTCGGGGCCGGACCACGCCAGCGGGCTGAGCGCGAAGGCGATTGCGACGCCCGCCAGCCACTGGAACACGAGCAGCCGCGCGAACAGGCGGTCGGCGCGAACGTGGTACGCGCGCTCGTGGTGCGCGAACAGCCGCTCGCCCCGGATGCGGATGCGCTCGTCGCGCACGCTCACGGCTGGCACTCCCCACAGAACGGGCCGCACAGGGCGCAGCCGAAGACCGGGCCCTGGGAAGCCGACGCGCGGCCGCGCTCGACGAGCGCGCGGATCGCGGCGCGCCCCAGGTTGTCGCCCTCGTGGCCGCGTCCCGGCGTGATGCCGCCGCTGAAAGCCAAGCCCCCGTCGGCGTCGTACACGACGGCGTGCCCGGACGTCGCGACGCCGAGCGAGCGCGCGATGCGGCCGCCGGGATCGGCGCGCAGGTCGAAGCCGGGGATGCGCTCAGCCAGCTCGGCGAGATCCGTGCGCTCCCAACCGGCTGCGGCGTCGGCGGGACGGTACAAGAAGACGGCGCCGCCGAGGCGCCCGCCGACGTCGGCGACGAGGCGCTCGAGCTCGCGCAGGCTCGCGCGGGTGCATGGGCAACGGGGATGCGCGAACAGGAGCAGCGTCGGCTGCCCGGGCGCGGGCGTCTCGCCGAGGCCCGCGGGCCAGCGGAGCGGAGCCGCGGCGGCGTGGCCCGGGGTGCAGCCGTAGGCGAACACGAGCGCGAGCCCGGCGGCGACGACGACGCCCCACGCGGCGACGAGGAGCACCGCAGCTCGCGGCGGCGGCGCGAGCGGCTCGAAGGCCGCGAGCTCCGCGTCGTCGGGACTGCAAGGGCTGGGGATGCCGTCGAGCACGTGCATGAGCTGGCCTTCGCCCTTTCGGTAGCGAAGCCCATCCGCCGCCATCCGCACTTGTGCGGAAGCGCCTCACCGGGGCCGGGCGCCGACCTCGTCGTGAGCGGCCTCGCACGAAGGGCAGAGGAACCAGTGGACGGGTCGCGGGGTCCGCTCGATCCACTCCGGCACGACGACCAGCCCTTCGGGCTCGCCGACCGCCACGCACCTGCAGCCCATGCACTGGGCGACGGCGCCGCCGACGACGCGGCAGCGCGACTCGAGCCGGGGCGCGAGCGGCTCGGCGCGCGCATGGGCACGGGCGGCGAGCAGCTCGTGGCGCAACACGAGGTTGTCGCCCGCCGGCGCCACGACGAGCCGCGCCCGCCGCGCCTGCTCCTTCGTCGGACAGTCGTACGCGTGCTCCCACCGCTCACCGCTCGCGGCGCAGCGCCCCAGGCGCTCGGCGTACCACGTGTCGAGCGGCGGCGCGATCGCGTCGACGTAGCGCGCGCCGATCCTCCAGTCGCGCGCGATCGCCTCGCGCTGCGGCGCCGTCGGCGCGAAGCGCGCCCAGGCGCGGTTCGTCCACGTCAGCTGCAGGTTCGCGTCGAGCATGCAGGCGCTGTCCTCGCTGCACTCCAGCTCGGCGAGCAGCCGGCCGAGCCACGCGAGAGCACGGCCGGCGCCGTTCGTCCGGGCCTCGAGCACGGGCTGCGCGTGCGTGTCGGGGCCTTCGTCGCCGACCGCATCGCCGTCCAAGTCGCCGTCCGCGCTGTCCTCCGGCAGCGGAGAGCGCACAGGCTCCGGCCGCCAGCGGCCGCGCGTGAGCGCGAGCTCCCGGCAACGCAGGAGCTCGATCTGGTCGATGCCGTGTACGAGGGCCGGAGCGGACAGGTCGCCGGTCTTGCGCAGGAGCGCGCGCCGGTGGTCGTCGACGGTGCGCTTGCTGATGTCGAGCTCGCGCGCGATGACCTTGCTCGGGTGGCCCCGGCGGAGGAGATCGAGCACGTCCAGCTCGCGCGGCGTCACCCCCTCGAACCGCCGGAGCAACGCCGCGCGGCGGCGGCGGACGTCCAGGACCTCGGCGCTGCGCGCGAGCGCGCGACGGACGTGCTCGCCGAGCCCGCCCTCGGACGCCGGCCAGGAGAGCACCTCGGCGGCGGCGTGGCCCTGCGCGGCGAGCGCAAGCGCGGCGTCGGGGCGCGCGAGCAGCACGACGAGCGACGTCGCGACGTCGCGCTCCTCGATCGCACGGAGCGCGTCCTGGACGTCGTCCGCGGAGCGGCCGAGGTGGACGAGACAGCTCGGCTCTTCGTCGTCCAGCCCACCCAGGGGGTCCGGCTCGCCATGCAGCGGCATGACCTCGAGCGGGGGCGTCGTCATCGCGAGCAAGGCGCGGACCGGGTCCGCCCAGCGCTCCGCGCGCAACAGCACCACACCGGAAGTCATTGGTCGCCTCTCTCCTCAGGCAGGTCGTCACGCAGGCCCTCGGCCGAAGCCGTTTGAGAGTAGGGACGCGAGGAGTGTCCTCGGATACGGGCGCGAGGCCGTCGGAGCGTCGCGCGACCCGAATGTGGGACAGACCCCCGAATTGTACGGACGCCCGAACGACGACGGGCCCGCCGCGGAAGCACCGCGGCGGGCCCGTCGGAAGACGGCAGGACGCGAGGCTCGCGCTCCCTACGAGCCGGACACCGCCTGGCGGGAGGTGATCTGCGCCTCGAACGTCCACTGGCGGTCCTTGCCGATCTCGTCCTCGCGCAGGCGCTGGACCGGCTCGATGCGCAGGCTCGTCACCTTCACGCGTCGGCTCTTCTCCTCCATGCGGTAGAAGAAGTTCGAGATGTTCGCGAGGCGGAACTCGCGCTTCTTCTCGGCCGGCTCGATGCGCCACATGCGGTCCTCGACGCCCTGGCGCACCGTGCGGCTGCTCGGGGAGATGTTGACGTTGCCGATCTCGACCGCCTGGCGCTGCGCGATGCCGCGGACGTAGGTCTCGGCATCGGGCTGCTCGCCCTGCAGGCTCTCGAGGTTCACCGCCGCGTTCAGGTTGTTGAGCACGACCGCGAGCGTCTGGATGTCCTGCACGAGGAGCGGCGCGCGCGTGTCCACCTGCTGCTCGAGTTGCTCGAGCTGCTGCATCTTGTCGTAGACGACGTATCCGAGCACCGCCGAGCCGACGAGGCTGACCACGATCACGGAGCGGGTGAAGTTCAACTCGCTGAAGAAGCCCATCGCTACGCCTCCTGCTTGCGCTCTCGCTTGGTCGGGTCGACGAGGATGATCAGGTTGTCGGTCCAGATGCCGGTGCCGTCCTTGAACGTCTCGGTGCTCGCCGGCTTGACCTCGACGCACCACGGCCGCGAGCGCAGCTCGTTGACGAAGTTGTTGTAGTGCTCGCTCGCGACGAGGTCGCCGCCCGCGCCCTCGCCGAAGAAGCTCATCCTGAGCCGCACCTCGACCTGGTCGGGCCGACCGCTCGCGCCCTGGTTGAAGTCCCCGTGGACCGAGCGGATGCTGAAGCGACCGACCCGCTCCTTGCCGAGGTCCGCGAGCACGCCGAGCACGAGGCTCGTCCCCTCGAGCGCCGACTGCGGCTGGCTGATCGCGCCGTCGCGCCCGAGCTTCTTCTCGAGCTTCGACTTCTCGACCAGCATGAGCGACTCGATCTTCTTGAGCTGATCGAAGAGCGTCCGGTCGGGATCGCCGCTCGACGAGACCATCCGAGCGTAGTTCATGATGGTCTCCTCGGGGTTGCGGTACTTCCCGGGGACGCCCGCCGACGGATCGCCGATGAACGCGAAGTCGTTGTTCGCCTTGAGCCACGTGCGCATGTCGGCCTGGCGGTACGTGATCTTCTCCTGCACGACGATCCACTGCACGAGCAGCAGCGTGACGAGCAGAAGGCAGAACATCGCGAGCGGCAGCTCGAGGCGCTCGAACTTGCCGGTGTAGCGCAGCTCCTCGCGGCGCAACTGCGCGGAGACCAGCCCGCCGCCCATGCGGCCGATCGCGGCGCCGTACGCGGCCGCGAGAACGCCGCGGTCGCAATCGACGTTCGCGTCCTCGGGAAGCACGTCGAGCCGGTGAACCGGCACGTCGTCGATCGTCGTGTCGTCGAGGCCCGGCAGCTCCATCCCGCAGACGACGATCGCCTCGAACGGGTGGGCGACCTGCGCGCCCGAGATCGTGCGGATCAGCTCGCGGCGCACCCGCGCGCTCGCCTCCTCGAGACGCCGCTCGATCGGCACCGACGGCGACAGCTCCTCGCGCACGCTCGGCGCGCCCGGAGTCGACTCGATGCCCTCGAGCAGCCCGCTCTCGTCCTGCGCGGCGGCCGCGGCGACCGGGTCCTCGATCAAGCCGCCGATGTGGATCGCGCGCATCGAGCGCAGCTTGCCGCCGTCGACGACGACGACGGACGTGGTCGACTCGCCGACGTGGACCAAAACGGCCGCCGCGTCGGCCGAGAACGCGCCCGCGGCATGCGCCGCGTTGAGGACGGCGGTCGTCTCGAGCTCGGCCTCGTGCGGCTCGAGGTGGGCGCGCTCGGCGGCGGTGATCGGCGTCCACAGGTCGTCCTTCTGGACGGCGGTGACGAGCAGGTGCGACGTGACGCCGGACGAGCCGAGCACCTCGAAGTCGACGACGACCTGATCGATGTCCCACTGCGGGAGCTGGCTCTCGACCTCGAACTTGATCACCGACTCGATCTTCGCCTCGTCCTCGAAAGGCACCGTGAGCGTGCGGAACGCCGCGAGGCCCGCGTCCACCGCGAGACCGATCTCGTCGGCGTTGATCTTGAGGTGTTTCGTCGCCTCGCGGATCGCCGTCGCAGCGGCATCGACCGCGTCCTCGCCGGGAGGGATCTCACCGACGACGGCCGCGCGCACGCGCGGTTTCTTCACGCTGCCGTCGACGACGACGACCTCGAAGCGTCGCTGTCCGACGCGGATGCCGCAGATACTGGCCATGAGTCAATCGAGCGGGAGTGAGTCGATCGGACGGAGGATGGGTCGATCGGACGGGAGACGAGTCAATCGGACGGGAACAGCGAGCCCGCCGCGAGGCGGTCGTAGTCGTCGCGCCGTGCCGGCGGCAGGACCTTGTCGCGGATACGACGAGAGCAGGTGCGGCCGAGCTCGGCGATCTCGTCGCGCAGCTCGGCCATGTGGCGCGACTTGGCGTCCTCCACGTCGCGATGGTAGCGATCGAGGACGGCGTGGAGCCCCTCGACGCGGACGTCCGACAGCTCGAACTCGCGCGTCAGCAGCGCCTCGTAGTCCGCGAGCGGGCGCGGTTCACGCGGCGGCGGGTTCAGGCGCAGGCCCACGAGCAGGCCGAGCGACCCGCCGCACAGGAAGAACAGGGCCACGGCGCACAGGACCCACCACCGCCGGACGTCGCGCATCGCTCTCAGTCTTCGTCCGAGCGCTCGCTCGCGCCCCAGTCCGCTTCGTCGGCGCCGAGCGCCGCGGGCACGGCGGCCGGGGCGTTGAGCCGGTCGAGCTCCTCGAAGATCTCGGGGAGGTCGCGCTCCGAGAGCGCGTCGACGCCGCGCCCGGACGGGCGGTCCTCGACGCGCAGCCCGACCGCGAAGGCGATCAGCAGGAGCGCGGCGAGGGCGTTGAGGCGCAGGAGGAAAGGACCGAGGTCGAAGGACGAGGCCGCGGCGGGCACCGGGACGAGCTCGCCCGGATCGCCGGCGAAGGCGCGGCGGGCGACCCGCGCGGCGAACCCCGCGGGCACCTCGACGGACGCCTCGTCGACGAACCAGCGCTTGAGGGCGGTGTCCGCCTTGGCGACCTCCCGGCACGCCGGGCACGCCAAGAGGTGCTTGCGCAGCGGCGCCGCCTGCTCCTCGCTCACCTCGCCGTCGAGGTAGCTCGGAATGAGCGTGCATGCGTTCTGGCAGGACAGTTTCACGTTCGGATCAGCCTTCGGGGGGCCAGCAGGGTTGGGGGGTGGCGGGTGGCAGGTTCGGATCGCCGGTCAGCCGGCGAAATCGGGATAGAGGCGGGCGAGGCACTCGCGGAAGCGCGCCCTCGCGCGGAACAGGCGGGACTCGACGGTGCCGATCGAGATGCCGAGCACGTCGGCGATCTCCTGGTACGCCATGTCCTCGAACTCGCGCAGCACGAGGACCTGGCGGAAGATCTCGGGCAGCGCGTCGAGGACGCGGTGCGTGATCTCGGCGATCTCCTCGCGTTCGAGCCGCGCGTCGGGCGCCAAAATGCCCGCCGTGCCGCTCGAGCCGCCTCCGCGCGCCGTGCCCTCGCCGGACGCGAGCAGCTCGGGATCCTCGACCGCGCGCACGGGGCTACGCCCGCGCCGCTTGAGGCAGTCGAGGGACGAGTTGACCGCGATCCGGTAGAGCCAGGTCGAGAACGAGGCCTGCTGCTGGAAGCTCCCCAGCCGCCGGTACGCCTTGAGGAAGGTCTCCTGGACGATGTCCTCGACCTCGACCGCGTTGCGCGTGAAGTGCCGCACGAGCGAGAACATGCGGTCCTGGTAGCGCTCGACCAGCAACTGGAAGGAGAGCTGATTCCCTTCCAGGGTCTCCCGCACCAGGTCGACATCCTCGTCAGCGAGCGGCTCCATCACGGGCGTGCCCATGGCTCGCGCTCAGACGGCCGGGGGGCGACGCTATTCCCCTTCGTCGGCCGCGATCGCACCACGCGCCGCGCCGGCAGAGCAGTCCGCCCGGCCGAGAGCGGCGGGCGCCTAGCGTAAGCCGTTGGAAGCACGAGCGTTAGGGAGCACCGGGAATCGGTCGAAGGCGAGGACGTGGGAGCCCCCACGGCAGCGGGCAGGCCGCCTCGTCTGCCACCGAGCGGAGCCGCCGAGTCAGGTCGCGTGCCCTACCGCAGACCCGCGATCTGCTCCCGAACGCAATCCAGAATCCCGTCCCGACGCTCGGCACCGCCTAGGCCGCAGCCAGGAGGCCGGCCTCGACTTGATTCGCGTCCGGAACGCCCGACGCGGGCACCAGCTCCACGACCTCGAAGCAGACGCGCTGCTGATGCGCCGGCGCTCGCTTCAGAGTCGGGTCGACGAACTTGGTTCGGCGAACCTCGTCCAGTGCGACCTCCCATTCGCGGGTCAGAGACTCCTGGGATGACCCTAGGAACTCCTCGAACCGCTCGCGGAAGTCAGCGAAGGACTTCGCTTCGTTGGCGATGTCGAACAGGATCTCGACCCACGCCCGGCGGAACTCCGCGAACGCCACGTTGCGACCAATACCTCCGCCGGCTAGCCCGACGGGCGCCACTCCGGCGATCCACGCCTCGATCGGCCCCTCTTCGAGCATGGCGCGACCGGTCATCGTCACGCCCGCCAGAACCCGTTGCCGACGATGAGTTGACGGAAGGAGAGATGAGCGGGATGTGCATCTCGTAGGGAAGGACGCGCGGGTCCGGCGATGGTTGCCACCGAAAGGCCAACTTCCGCACGTGCATCGGCACGACGACCGTAGGTCCATTCAGGCCGGGGTCCATTCGCTCCGATCTGCCGGCCCCCTGGGAGTCGGGTCTGCGCCTACTCCAGCCGGTAGAGCCGGAAGAAGTCGCTGCGCCGCCCTGTCGCGGGGTCGCGCAGGTGCGGCGGGCTGCGCCAGACGAGCTCGTAGCCGGGGAGCGAGCGCAGCCGCTCGTCGTCGGTCGCGCACGTCGCCCACGCCGCGGTCCCGGGGTGCGGCTCCTGCTCGGTCATCGCGTAGCCGGCGAGGTAGCGCGCCTCGTAGCTGAGGAACATCGCCTGGCGGTCGACGAGCAGCCAGCGGCAGTCGTACTCGTCGGTGAGCATGCGCCGGAACGAGGCGGGATCGGCCGCGTGGAAGCCGAGCCAGAAGCGCCGGACGCGCTCGCGGCTCGCCGCCGTCTCCCACTTCGGCTGCAGGATCGACGGTCGGCCGGTCGTCGCGAGCACCGTCGGCCCGACCATGAAGTCGGCCGCGACGGCCGCGCCGTGCGGGACGTGCTCCTCGATCGCGCGCACGAGGGCAGCGTGCTCGGCGGCGCGCGCCTCGGAGTACCACGGGATCGGATAGCGCGCGTACCACGACGCGAAGAGCGCGCCCTGCGCCGCGAGCACGGCGGCGAGCAGCGCCGCTCGCCGGGCGCCGCTCGCCCGCAGCGCGAGCGACGCCGCCAGCGCCGGCACGAGCAGCGCGGGGAGCACGACCATGCGCTGCGCGAGCCACGCCGCGACGAGCGCGAGCGCCACGAACGCCGCGAGCCCGCTCGACGCGGGGTGCGGGGCGCGCCACGCGTGCGCGACGATCGCGAGCGGCGCGAGCGGGAGCGCGAGGTGGAGCATCGCCCACGCGTCGGTGAGCCCGAGCGTCGTGAACGGCCCCTGCCACAGCATGCGCGTCTCGAACGAGAGGACGCGCGGGTCGCTCGGCAGCGAGCCGAGGTGCGCGAGCTTCTCGGCGAGCGTGCGCGCGACGTGCCCGAAGTCGCTCGCGCCGGCGGTCAGGGCGGCCCCGAGCGCGACGAGCGCGGCCGCGACGCCGAGCGCGACGGCGGCGCGCGTCCGCGGGAAGCACGCGCGCGCCGCGAGCGCCACGGCGACGGCGACGGCGACCGGCGGCCCGAGGTAGGCGCCCTTCGCGCGCAGCGCCGGCACCGCGAGCGCGGCGGCGACGAGCACGATCGCCGCGGCGGCGAACGGGCGCGCGCTCGCCGGCGTGCTCTCGCTCGGGCGCCGCAGCACGAACGCCGCGAGCACGACGAGCGCCTCGAGCGCCGCGACGAGCGACAGCGCGTGCCACGTCGCGAGCGCGGCGGCGAGCGCGAGGGCGGCGAGCGCCGCGTCGCGCGCTCGCGCGCTCCGCACCGCGCGTACCGCGAGCGCGAGATGGAGCGCGAAGAGCGGCAGGGCGAGGTCCTCGCGCATGAGCACGAAGCCGATCGTGCGGTAGCTGGCCGGCAGGAGCGTCCAGCACGCGGCGGCCGCGAGCGCGACGGGCGGCGCGCGCGTCAGCTCGAGCGCGAGCAGGAAGACGCCGAAGACGCTCGCCGCAGCGACGAACGCCATGACGACGAGGCAGAAGACGTGCAGCGAGACGTCGGGACCGGCGAGGGGACGCAGCGCGGCGACGAGCAGCTCCTGGCCGACCGTGTACGTCGCCGGCACGTCGAGCGCGTCCGGATGCGCGATCGAGCGCTCCGCGCTCCACGCGTCGGGGATCCCGCCCGCGCGCACCGCCTGCTGCGTGAGATGGAGCAGGAGCGCGGGATCGGAGTAGACGACCGACTCGGCGCGCTCGCGATCGAACGCCGGGTGCGCGAGCGGCGCGCGGATGCGCAACCAGGCGCCGGCGACCCACAAGGCGAGGAGCGCGGGGAGCGCGACGGCGACGGCGAGCCGCCCCCCCGCGCGTGGGGGTGCCGTCCCTAACCCCCACCCGCCGCTGGGGAGACCGGAGCGGGGGCGCGAGGGTTGCACGTCTCGCTCGACGTTTCCGCTCGTTCCGGCCTCGCTAGTTTTCGTCGATACGCCGTGGCTCGTCGACGTGCAGCCGCTCGTCGGCGAGGTGATCGAGGAGATGACCGAGCTTGTCGCGCTTGGTTTCCAGATAGCGGCGATTCAGATCGTTCGGCGGCGTCGTGATCGGGACCTGGCCGACGAGCTCGAGGCCGAAGCCGCCCAGGCCGGCGATCTTCTTCGGGTTGTTCGTCAAGAGGCGCATCTTGCGCACGCCCAGGTAGTGCAGGATCTGCGCGCCGAGGCCGTACTCGCGCAGGTCCGCGGCGAAACCCAGCGCCTGGTTCGCCTCGACCGTGTCGAGCCCCTCGTCCTGCAGCCGGTACGCGCGCATCTTGTTCGCCAGCCCGATGCCGCGCCCCTCCTGGCGCATGTAGACGAGCACGCCGCGCTCCTCGCGGCCGAGCACCTCGAGCGCGTGGCGCAACTGCGGGCCGCAATCGCAACGCAGCGAGCCGAAGACGTCGCCCGTCACGCACTCGGAGTGCACGCGCACGCTCACCGGCTCCTCGACCGCCTCGCACGGGCCGTCGAGACCCGGACCCGGCATGCCGATCGAGAGCGCCATGTGCTCGTGGCCGTCGATCTTCGAGCGGAACAGGTGCGCCTTGAACGTCCCCACGACCGTCGGGAGCGGGACGTCGAGCTCCAGCGGCTCGATCAGGCGCTCGTTCTGCCGGCGCCACGCGATCAGGTCCGCGATCGTGCAGATCTTGAGGCCGTGGCGCGCCGCGAAACGCTCGAGATCGGGCATCCGCGCCATGCTGCCGTCGTCGTTCATCACCTCGCACACGATGGCGACCTCGCGGGCGCCGCACAGGCGCGCGAGGTCGACGCTGCCCTCGGTCTGGCCGCCGCGGACGAGCACGCCGCCCTCGCGAGCGCGGAGCGGGAACACGTGGCCCGGCCGCGCGAGATCCTCGGGACGCGCGTCGGGCCGCGCAGCCGTGCGGATCGTGTGCGCGCGGTCGGCGGCGCTGATGCCGGTCGTCACGCCTTGCGCCGCCTCGATCGAGACGGTGAACGCCGTCCCCATCCGACTCGTGTTCGCGCTCGTCTGCGGCGCGAGGTCGAGCTGCTCGCAAATCGCTCCCGCCATGGGGACGCAGATGAGGCCGCCTGCCTCCTTGCGCATGAAGTTGATATCGTCCGCCGTCACGCGCTCGGCGAGCATGACCAGATCCCCTTCATTCTCCCGGCCGGGATCGTCGACGAGGATGATCATCCGCCCTTGCTCGAGCTCCGCGAGGATCTCGGGGATGGTGCTGGGCTTCATGGAGCGTGTCTCCAACCGGTCGTCCCGGTCGTGCGGTGAGCGTGACGCCGAGCTCGCTCGAGCACCGGCGGACCCCCGATGGTAGTGCCGCGAAGGTTCGACCGCACCCGCTGATCGCACCCCCCACCGATGACCGCTCCGATCCGCGCGGCGTCCGGCGCCGCCCTGGGACTCGCCGCCAGCCTCGTCCTCGCGTGCGCGTCGTCATCCGGCACGCGCCAGAACGTCGCGCCGGCGCAGGGCGCCTCCCCCGCGCGCGGCGAACCGATCACGCTGCTCACGGGCGCGGAAGCGGCCCAGATCGCCCTTCTCGAGGACGCGCGCTCGACCGGCGGCGGAGCGCTGCTCGCGCACCTGCACGACGCGCGCCCCGAGATCCGCACGCGCGCCGCCCAGGCGCTGGGCCGCATCGCGCTCGCGGACGCGGGCGCCGAGGTGACGACCGCGCTGTGCCGCCGGCTCGAAGACCAGGAGTCGCGCGTGCGCGCCGCGGCGGCGTTCGCGCTCGGACTGCGCGCCGACCCCGAGAGCGCCGGGGTGCTGCGCTCCTACCTGAACGACCCCGATCCGCTCGTGCGCGCCCGGGTGGTCGAGGCCGCGAGCAAGCTGCCCGACCAGCCCGAGCTGCGCGCCGCGATCCGCGAGGCGATGCTCGATCCCGACCCGCGCGTCCAGATCGAGGCCGTCGTCGCGACGACCCGTTGGTCGAGCGAGGACCCCGACGCGGCGGAGGTCGACTCGGCGCTGCTCGGCGTACTGCGACCGTTGCGCAACGCGCGCCGCGAGGCCGGCGAGCCGCGCGACGAGGTCGTGTGGTACGCGCTCTTCGCCCTGCAGCGCCGCACGAGCGAGATCGGCCGCGGCCCGTTCCTCGAGCACGCGGACTCGGCGGATCCGCTCGCGCGGCTGTTCTCCGTCCGCGGGCTCGCGCGGCTCCAGCCCGACGACTCCTCGACCGCGGCGCTCGTGCGCGCGCTGGACGACGACGACTGGCGAGTCGCCTACGAGGCGGCCGCGGGGCTCGAGGGGCGCGGCGGCGCGCGCTGCGCCGAGGCGCTCGTCGACGCCGCGCGGCACCCGTCCGCGCACGTGCGCGCGCGCGTCGCGGTCTCGCTCGGCCACGTCGACGAGGGCGCGGGCGGCGTCGACCTCGCGCTGGGGAGCCTCGCCTCCGATCGCTCGGACTCCGTGCGGGCGGGAGCGCTCGAGGGGCGCGCGGCGCGTCGAGCGCCCGACGACGCGGCACGGCTCGTCGAGAGCGCGCTACACGACGACAGCTTCGTCGTGCGCGCCGCCGCGGTGCGCGCGGCCGCGGCGCTCGAGAGCCGGCTCGCCGTCCCCCTCCTCGCCGCGCTCGCGGGCGACCGCGACGCGCTCGTCGCCGGCGCGGCGCTCGAGACGCTCGCGGAGCACCCGACGCCGGCGGCGCGCGAGCTCCTGCGCACGCGGCTCGGCGACCCCGATGCCGGCGCGCGGCTCGCGGCGGTGCTCGCTCTCGCCGAGCTCGCCGCGGCCGACGAGGTCGCGCCGCTCGTGCGCGCGCTCGATACCGCGGACGGCGAGAACGCGGACGAGATCGCCGCGGGCGCGCTGCGGGCGCTCGGGCAGGCGGGCGGCGACGAGGCGCGCGACGCGATCGCCCGGGCTCGGGCGCACGCGTCGCCGTACGTGCGCCGCGTCGCCGATGCGGTGCTGCGCGAGCGCTTCGCCGGCTACGAGCCGCCCCCGGTCACCGTCCCCGAGCGCGCGGCCGACCCGGTCCCGCTGCCCGGCCGCGAGATCGAGCTCTGGACCCACCAGCCGCTCGTCGAGATCGTGACCGAGCGCGGCTCGCTCGTGTTCGAGCTCCTCCCCGCCGTGGCGCCGGTGCACGTACACAACTTCCTCGCCCTGGCGGCCCGCGACCACTACGACGGGCTGCGCTTCCACCGCGTCGTGCCGAACTTCGTCGTCCAGGGCGGCGACCACCGCGGCGACGGCAACGGCGCGACGACCTGGCGCGGCGGCTCCCTGCGCCACGAGATCGGCCCGCTCGAATTCGGCCGCGGCGCGCTCGGGATGCCGCGCGCGGAGGACCTCGACGGCGGCGGGAGCCAGATCTTCGTCACCCACCGGCCGACGCCGCACCTCGATGGCCGCTACACCCTGTTCGGGGTCCTGCGGGAGGGGGGCGACGTGCTCGACGCGATCGAGATGGGAGATCGCATTCTCGACGTGAGGCCGGCACTCCGGCCGAATGCGCGCCCGTGATTCCTGTGGATGGGCCTGGAAAAGCGGGAAGAAGCTGCCGAGGGCGGGCAAATCCGCCTGACCATTTGAAGAATCGGCGTTTGCGACTAGGTACATGATCCGGAAGGCTGTGCTCGAGCGCGCCTCCATCGCGGCTCACCTCCCTGCCGATACAGACCGAGCTAGGAAGTTGCCTTTTCCACACCGTACAGGCCGTGGCGACTGCGCACGCGGCGACCGACGACGTGGCCCCCGCGAGACCCTCCCTTGATCAAGCTCGAACGATTCCTCGCCCTCGGGGCGATCGGCGCGGTGGCCGGGCTGGGCGCCGTCCGGCTCGACGACGTCTCCCGCCGCCTGACCGAAGCCGATGCGCTGGCCCGGCGGGAGCCCGCCTCGCTCTCCCTCCTGCGCGAGGACGTCGCGGCGGTGCGGGCCGAGATCGAGCGAGCCCGCACGGACATCCGGACCGCTCGGGCGACCGGCGAGCGCGGCGAGGCTGCCGCGAACGACCTCGCATCCCGGCTGGAGCAGGCGGAGGCGAGCCTCGCCCAGCTCGACGGGACGCTGGACTCGCACACGACCCAGATCGGCACGCTCAGCTCTCGCGGCGCCGACGTCGGCGCGATCGAGGCCCGCTTCGACCAGCTCGACGTCGAGGTCGCCACCAGCCTCGAGGGCGTGCGGACGGCCGCGGCGACGGCGGCCGAGATCGCCGACGCCAACCGGCGCCGGCTCGAGGATCTGGGCGCGCAGCTCGAGAAACGTCGCGACCTCGAGTCGATGTGGCGCCGCCTCGTCGGCCCCGTCGTGCAGCTCGCCGGCGACACGAGCGTCGGCAGCGGCGTCCTGCTCGAGTCGCAGCCCGCGGGCCCGGGCGGCGAGTTCGTCACCTACCTGCTCACCGCCTGGCACGTCGTGCGCGACATCCAGGGCAACCTCGACCGCCGCAACGAGCCTGTGCCGGTGACGGTGTACGAGCTCGACGGCACGACGCGCGACGAGAGCGCGCTGCTGCTCGAGTACGACCCCGACCTCGACGCGGCGATCCTGCAACTGCGCACGACGCGCCGCATGCCGCACGGGGCGCGGCTCGCCAAGCGCGGCCGCATCGACGACGTGCGCATCTTCCAGGACATCTACGCCGTCGGCTGCCCGCTCGGCAACGACCCGATCCCGACGCCCGGCGAGGTGTCGTCGACCGCGCACCGCGTCGACGGCGAGTCGTACTGGATGATCAACGCCCCGACGTTCATCGGCAACTCCGGCGGCGGCATCTTCGACGCCGACTCGTTCGAGCTGATCGGCTTGTTCTCGAAGATCTACAACTACGGCTCGCTGCGCCCGACGATCGTGCCGCACATGGGCCTCGCGACGCCGATGGACCGCGTCTACGACTGGCTCGACGCCGTCGGCTACTCCGTCGAGGAGCCGGCCGCCGCGGACCCGTTCATCGCGGTCGCCTCCAGCAAGCCCTGACGGAGCCGACCGCGCGCCGTCGCGCCAGCGCCGATCTGGCCAGCGCCGATCTGGCCAGCACCGGCCGGTCCAGCACCGGTCCCGCCAGCACCGGTCCGGCCAGGACCGTGTGGTAATCTCTGGCCGCTCGCGGCCGGAGGCCGCCTGCCCCCCCGATGTCCCATCTCGCGCTCCGAATCCGCGCCGTCGCGGCGGCGCTCGCCGTTGCTCTCGTCGCTTGCGGCGACGACCCCGCCCCCATGCGCACGCAGGAGGGGACGAACCTCCTCGCGCGCAAGCCGGACGCGCGCATCGAGGACACCGGCCGCGTCGTCGCCGACGCCAGCCACGGCCTGGGCGAGCACGGCCTCGACGGCTGGACGACGCGCGACCGAACCGCCGACGGGCGCGCGTTCGTCTGGTGCGACCAACCGCGGGCGCAACTGCGCGTGTTCGCGCCCGAGCCGGCCACGCGCACGCTGCGCGTCGTCGCGCTCGTCCCGCGCGATCCCGAGGATCCCACGGTCCAGGCGACGCTCGTCGTCAACGGCTTCGCGGTCGATCGGCCGCTCGAGCTGACGCCCGAGCCGCGCGAGAGCGTCTTCGAGATCGACGAGCTCGTGTGGCGACGCGGCGAGAACGCCGTCGAGATCGTCGTCGAGCGCATGGTGCAGGACGAGCAGGGCGAGTGGCGCGGCGTCGGCCTCGTCGAGCTGTCGTGGGGCGAGCCGCGCACGCTGCGCCTCGATCCGCGCACCGCGCAGGCGACGCTGCCGAGCGGGACGGGCCTCGTGCACCGGCTCGAGCTGCTCGCTCCCTCGACGCTGCTCGTGCGCGGCACGGCCGCCGCAGCGGGCCGCATCGAGGTCGCGCTCGCCACGATCGACGCCGAGACGGGAAAGCGCGACGTCGAGGAGCGCGTGCCGCTGCCGGTCGCGGTGAAGCAGGGCTCGTTCGACCGCGAGCTGCCGCTGCCGCCGCCGAGCGACCGCGTCCTCGAGGTCGAGCTCTCGTGGATCGCCGACGGCGGGAAGGGCGCGCTCGACCTCGCGGGGCTCGTCGTCGCGGAGAAGGCGCCGGCGCAGCGTCCGCCGATCGTGTTCGTCAGCATCGACACGCTCGCGGCGCGCAACATGTCGCTGTACGGCTACGAGCGTCCGACGACGCCGAACCTCGTGGAGTTCGCGCGCGAGGCGGTCGTGTTCGAGCGCGCGCGCGCGAACGCTCCGTTCACCCTCCAGAGCTACATGTCGCAGTTCTCGGGGCTGTACCCGACCGCGAACCGGATCGAGTTCGCGATGCAGGAGGGGCGCCGGCCGAGCCCGTGGGAGATCGACCAGCTCGCGCCGAACCGCTGGACGATGGCCGAGCTCTTGCGCGCGTCCGGCTACCGCACCGCGGCGTGGGTCGACAACCCCTGGCTCGCGCGCGGCTTCGGCTTCGACCAGGGCTTCGAGCACTACGACACGAGCGCGGCGGAGATCGAGATCTGGCGCCCGCGCGGCGGCATCGAGCACAACGCGGAGCTCCTCGAGGAGTGGATCGACGAGCTGGCGCCGGGCGAGCCGTTCTTCGCGTTCCTGCAGGCGCAGGATCCGCACGGGCCGTACCACCCCGGCGCGCCGTTCGACGAGCGCTTCCACGGCGACGAGCACTACGACGCGGAGTCGACCGCACGCGTCGGCAAGCACCAGCTCCACGCATTCGGCGTGATCCCCGACTACATCGCGCGCGGCATCTCGCCCGAGGGCAACTTCCCCGAGCGGCTGCCGACGGCGGACCTGATCGCGTCCTACGACGAGGAGGTCCTGCAGACGGACGCGCGCATCGGCGAGCTGTTCGACTTCCTGCGCGAGCGCGGCCTGTTCGACGAGGCGGTGATCGTCGTCAGCGCCGACCACGGCGAGTCGATGCTCGACCACGCGTTCTACTTCGATCACGGCACGCTGTGGGACGAAGTGCTGCACGTCCCGCTCGCCATCCGCCTGCCGGGCGGCGCGCACGGCGGCAAGCGCGTGACCCAGAGCGTGCAGCTCGTCGACCTGTACCCGACGCTCGCCGACGTCGTGGGCGTCGAGCCGCGCGGCTACCTGCACGGCCGCTCGCTCCTGCCGCTGATCGAAGGCGCGGACGCACGCGCGGTCCCCACGCTGAGCGAAGGCGGCATCATGGATCAGGCCGCGGTCGTCCAGGAGGGCTGGAAGCTGATCGAGTACCGCCTGCGCCACGCGTCGCTGCAGACGATGGTCAGCCACCCGCGGCTCCCGGGCGAGCTGCTCGCGCGGGTCGCGCCGGAGCTGGTCGGTGCGCTGCTCTCCAAGCAGGAGCTCGACGCGTACTTCCAGGAGCATCTCGACGCGCTGAACGAGATCTCGCACGCGCTACGCGGCCCGTTCTACGAGCTCTACCACGTCGCCGAGGACCCGCTCGAGCTCGTCGACCTCGCGGAGAAGCGCCCCGACAAGATCGAGGAGCTGCTCCCGACGCTCGCAGCGCTGCGCAAACGCGGCGTGGAGGCGCGCGAGCACGCCTCGGTCGTGCCGCCCAAGCAGCTCGCCCCGCACGAGCGCGAGCAGCTCGAGGCGATGGGCTACGTGGACCGCTCGGACGACGGCTCCGACGGCTGAGAACGCGGGCTATGCTGCGGCCATGGCTCGCCCGACGAAGGGAGCAGGGCGCCGCGTGCGCCTGCAGCCCCACGATCCGTTCGATCTGATCCGGCTGCTCGCGCGGAGCCAGTCGGATCCGCGCAAGGCGCTCGCGGAGCTCGTGCAGAACTCGCTCGACGCGGGCGCTCGGCGCATCGAGATCGAGTGGTTCAACTCCGACGGCCGGCGCGCGCTGCGGGTGTGGGACGACGGCGAGGGCGTCTTTCCCGGGCTCGAGCGCGAGGACGCGCTGCGCCGGATCGCGCACACGATCGGTCATTCGCACAAGCGCGACCTGACGCCGATGCAGCGACGCGAGCAGATGGTGCTCGGCCAGTACGGCATCGGGCTGATCGGCTTCTGGAGCGTCGGCGAGGTGCTCGAGCTGAAGAGCCGCGTCGACGGCGGCAAGCCCCTCGTTCTGCGGCTGCGCGAGGACAAGAGCCAGGGCGAGCTCGCGCCTTCGCGCGCGCGGCTCGTCGGCGAGCCCGACACGTTCACCGAGGTGACGATCCGCGGCGTGCATCCCGCGGCGGTGAACAAGATCCGGCCGCCGCGGCTGCAGGCGTACCTCGCGAACGAGCTGCGCGGTCAGCTCCTCGAGCGAGAGGCGACCGTGCGCATCCGCGACCGCGTCGCGCGCGGCCGCGCGAAGAAGGAGTTCAAGGTCGAGCCGCGTCCGTACCTGGGCCGTCCGCTCGAGCGCTGGCGCGAGCTCGACGTGCCGGGCTTCGAGAGCGCGCGCCTCGAGCTGTACCTCGTCGGGACGGACGAGGAGCGCCGCGGCGCAGTCGCGCTCTCCTGCGGCGGCACCGTCGTGCTCGAGGACATCGCCGAGATCGACGGCTCCGACCAGCGCCGCGCGCCGTGGTCGTCCGGCCGCCTCGAGGGCGTCATCGACTTCCCCGAGCTGCACGTGTCGCCGGCGTCGCGGCGTGGCTTCGCGCACGACGAGCCGGTCGAGGCGTTCCTCGCGGCGCTCGATACGCTCGAGCGCGCCCTGGTCGAACAACTCGAGCACGAACAGGAGCGGCGCTCGGACGAGCAGCGGGAGAGCACCGCGCGCGACATCCGCCGCGCGTTCCGCGCCGTCGCGCGGCGGCTGCCCGAGTACGAGTTCTTCGGCGTCGCGTCGCGCGGCCCACGCGGCCGAACGGACGCGCACGCGGCGGGCTCCACGGCGCCGCACGCCGCCGCGAGCGAGCGCGACGAGTCGTCGGCGCCCGACGGCGAAGCGCTGGCTGCCGAGTCCGAGCGCGAGCCGCCGGCGGCGCGCGAGGCGCCCCAGCGCTCCTCGCCCGGCACGCTGTTCCCGCCCGGTCCGCTCGCGCGCCTCGAGGTGACGCCGCGGTCGCTGCGGCTGGGCCCGCTCGTCTCGCGCACGTTGCGCGTCCGCCCGCTCGACGCGGACGGCGTCCCGTGCGCGGGCGAGGTCGACATCGCGTGGCAGCTCTTCGGCCCCGGCCAGCTCGAGCCGGACGGCGCGCGGGCGGTGTACACCGCTCCCGAAGCTCTCGAGCCCGACGGCGACGCGGGCGTGCGCGTCCGCGCAGTGGCGACACAAGGCGACCTCGTCGTCGAGTGCGACGTGCACGTCACGCTGACCGTGCCGGCGGACGTCGAGGGCAGCGCCGCGGGGATCCCCGAGCCGGTCGCGGTGAGCGCGCCGTCCGAGGCCTGGCGCTCGCGCCTGGTCGACGGCCGCTGGGAGTACAACGACGCGCACCGCGACTACCTCGCGGTCGCCGAGGTCGAGGCGCGGCGCCTGCGCTACCTGATCCACTTGTTCGCGAAGGCGGTCGTACTGAAGAACTTCGGCCGGCCCGGCGACGCGGACGTGCTCGAGCGGATGATCGAGGTCCTGACGTGCCTCGACGTGGGCGTGCGCAAGTGAGTCGAGCGGCGGCCCGTTGCGGCGCGCTCACCACATGCAGCAGCCGGCTTCGATGCTCGGCACCGCGCGCAGGCGCAGCAGCTTGCGCGGCAGGTACGGCAGGCTCGCGAGCTCGGGGTCCTCTTCCGCGCGGGCGACGCGGTGGACGGCCCCGCCGCGCTCGTACACGAGATAGATGCCGGTCTCGCCGGCGCGCGCGAGCTCGGTGACGCGCTGGCGCAGCGCGAGGTAGGGGAGCTTCCAGCTCGGCGGCGGGCCGGCGAGCTGCTCGTGCGAGGGGCGGATGAACGTGACGAACGTCGGGTTGCCCGGCGCTCCGGCCCAGCTCGGTCGCGACAACGCATCGAGCACCGGGTCCGAGCTCGCGTGGATCGTCACGAGGTCGCGCTGGTGGTCGAAGACCTGCAGCGACGCCGGCAGGAACAGGTGGTTCGTGCCGCCGTCCTCCGTGCGCAGGTTGCTGTACATCGCATACGAGAGCGTGCTCTTCAGCCCGACGTACGGCGCCAGCCCGTTGAGGAAGACCGCGAGGACGAAGAGCGCGAGCGCGCCGCGCGGAACGACCGCAAGCTCGTCCGCTCCCGGGCGCGGCCGGCGCGCGACGACGATGGTCGCGAACACGCCCGCGAGCGTGCCGCCCCACGCGAGCCAGAAGCTCGGGAAGAGCAGGGCATCGGGCGCTGCCGGCCCCGGCAGCGTGCGCGTGAACGGGAGCTCCGCGGCGACGGCGAGCGCCCACGCGAGGAAGACGAGCGCGGCGGCGTCGAGCATCGCGCGCAGGTACGGCCACACCCGCGGAAGGCGGCTCGCGACGAGCAGCCGGCGCGTCGGCGAGCGCTGCCACGCGCGCTCGAGCTCGGTCCAGAACGCGAGCGGCAGGAACAGCGCGAGCAGCGCGTACAGCATCGCGGAGAACGCCGCGTACGAGAGGCCCAGCAACAGGTGGAACAGCGCGGCGAGCGCGACGCCCGCGGTGCGCGTGCGGCTTGAGAGCAGGAGCAACGGGATCGCTCCCTCGATCGCGATCGTGCCCCAGATCGCGCTCACGCGCGCGAGGTCGCCGGCCGGGAAGAAGTCGAGCGACACGCCGAACACCGAGAGCTCGCGGAGCTTCGTCAGCTCCGTCGACGCGCAACTGATCGCGGGCGCGAGGAAGCCGCTGTTCAGCTTGTGGATCGTCGCCCAGAAGTAGAGCGCGACGAGCGACGCGCGGGCGACGGGCACGAAGACGCGGTACAGCTCCGCGCGCTCCGGCAGGCGACGGCGGCGGGCCGCCAACCCGACCCAGGCGCAGAGCACCGCGAGGTGCAGGACCAGGATCAGGATGCCGTGGTTGTTGGCCTGCGGCAGCGCGACCCACGCCGCCGCCGCGTACGTCGCGGCGAGGAGCAAGAAACGCCCGAGCGAGGACGGCCGCACGAGCAACGCGAATGCGGCGGCGATCGTCGCCGCCTGGAGCGCGAACACGTCCGCTCCGGCGCGCAGGTCGAAGCGCACGAGGTTGTTGAAGATCGCCGACGCCGCCCAGAGCACGCCGAACCCTGTGAAGGCGCGCTCGAGGGGCGACGGCTGAGGCGAAACGGCCATGACGCGCCCGGCTGCGGGGGCGAAGCGTTGTCCCGCACGCGGCGGGATCCGTCAAGGCGGAGCTCGGCGCTCGGGGTTTCTCAGTGGCGGAAGTGCCGCGCGCCCGTGAAGACGAGCGGCACGCCGCGGCTCTCGCAGGCCGCGATCACCGCGTCGTCGCGCACCGAGCCGCCGGGCTCGAGGATCGCGGCGATGCCGGCGTCCATCGCGGCTTCGGCGCCGTCGGGGAACGGGAAGAACGCGTCGGAGGCGAGCACTGCGCCGCGCGCCCCGTCGCCGGCCTTCGTCACCGCGAGGCGGACCGCGTCGACGCGGCTCATCTGGCCGGCGCCGACCCCGAGGACGCGCGTGTCGCGCGCGACGACGATGGCGTTGGAGCGCACGTGCTTGCACACGACGTTGGCGAACAACAGGCTCTCGAGCTGCTCCGCGCTGGGCTGCGCGGACGTCATCGTCCGGCAGTCGCTCATCTCCTCGGCCGCGAGGTCGCGCGTCTGGAGGAGGAACCCGCCGCTCACGCGGCGCAGCTCGAGCTCGCGCGCGTCGCGCGCCGCCGGCTCGATCGCTCCGCACGCGAGCAGGCGCACGTTCTTGCCCCATTTCGGCTTGCGCGTGAGCAGGTCGAGCGCGTCCGTATCGAACGAGGGCGCGACGATCGCTTCGACGAAACGGTTCTCCGAGACGAGGAATTCGGCGCACGCGAGGTTCAGCGGCCGCGTCATCGAGAGCACCGAGCCGAACGCGGAGAGCGGGTCGCCCGCCCACGCGTCCTCGAGCGCCTTCTCGATCGCCGCCGCGGCCGCCGCGCCGCACGGATTGTTGTGCTTGGTCACCGCGACGAACGGCCCCTCGAACTCCTTTGCGAGCGTCAGCGCCGCGTCGAGGTCGACGAGGTTGTTGTACGAGAGCGGCTTGCCGCCGAGCACCTCCGCGCCCGCGATCGTCGGCTCCTTCGTGCGCGCCGTGCGGTAGAACGCCGCGCTCTGGTGCGGGTTCTCGCCATAGCGCAGGTCCATCACCTTCGTGCCGGCGAGCGCGTGGCTGGACGGGAACGCGCTCTCCGTCCGCTCGTCCAGGACCTCCTGCGCGAAGAGCCACTCGCTGATCGCCGCGTCGTAGCGCGCCGTCGCGCCGAACGCCTTGACGGCGAGCTCGCGCCGCAGCTCGTCGGAGACCTGGCCGTCGCGCTTCTCCAGCTCGTCGAGCACGCGGCCGTAGTCCGCGGGATCGGTCACGACGGTGACGAAGCGGTGGTTCTTCGCCGCGGCGCGCACGAGCGTGGGACCTCCGATGTCGATCTCCTCGATCGCCTCGGCGCGCTCGACGTCCGGCTTGGCGACGGTCGCCTCGAACGGGTAGAGGTTGACGACGACGAGGTCGATCGGCGCGATGCCGTGCTCGTCCATCGCGCGCCGGTGCTCGGCGTCGTCGCGCAGCGCGAGGATTCCGCCGTGGACGCGCGGGTGCAGCGTCTTGACGCGCCCGTCCATCATCTCGGGGAAGTCGGTGTAATCCGACACCTCACGCACGGCGATCCCGGCGCCGGCGAGCGCGCGATGCGTGCCGCCCGTCGAGAGCAGCTCGACGCCCATCTGCGCAAGGCAGCGCGCGAAGCCCTCGATCCCGGTCTTGTCGGACACGCTGACGAGGGCGCGCTCGATCCGCCTCTGCATGAGAACCTCCGCCCCACCCGGGGCCTGAAGAAGTGAACGGCGGCCGTTGAGCGACCGATTCTAGCCCCGGGCCCGCCGCGGTCGCGAGCGTGGCGTAGGATGCGGGCGAGGAGGGTGATGACGATGTTCGTTTCTCTCGCGCTCGCCGCCGCGTGCCTGCAATCGCCGCCCGGCGACGACGAGCTCGTGCGCGCCACGGAGAAGGCGTTGAAGGCGTCGGGACTCCCGACGATCGAGGAGCGCGCACGGGCGCTGGCGCCCGACGCGGTCGCGGTCGACTTCCGTTGCGTGTCGCCGTGGCAGCCGGGGAACGGAGAGTCGATCGAAGCCGAGGTCTTCCAGGCGCAGGTCATTCGGCCCAGCGGCGAGCTCGTCCTGCTCGAGCTGGGGCGGACCGGCGGGTCGAAGGAGCTCGTCCGCGCGTGGCGTGCGGCGCTGGGCGCCCCGGTGGAGCGAGGCGTCGGGGCCTCGCAGGCGGGCGAGGAGCGCGCGGCGGGCGAGGAGCTGCGCCGGCTGCTCGTCGATCCGGTGCTCGCAGCCATCGGCCCCGACGCACGGACGCTGCGCGTGCGACCGGCGGCGGACCTGCACCTCGTGCCGCTCGACGCGCTCCCCTTCGAGGACGGTCGCGTCGGCGACCGCTATCGCGTCGTGCTCGACGTGGGGCGCGCGGAGCCTGCCGAGGCGATCGCCGGCGAGCCGACGCTGCTCGCGCTCGGAGACCCCGCGTTCGCCCACGACGGCTCGCTCGCGCCGCTCCCGCACACCGGCCTCGAGGCGCGCGCGATCGCGCAGTGCTTCGAGCAGGCGGAGCTCGGCACGGTCACGCTGCTCACCGGAGCGGCGGCGACGAAGGCGGCCTTCGCGCGGCTCGCGCCCTCGGCGCGCTACCTGCACGTCGCGACGCATTCGTTCGAGCGACTGTCCGAGCTCGTCCCCGGGGGCTCCGTCGCCTTCGTCCCGCTCGACGATCGGCGTCTGGCGTTCGCCGGCGCCGCGTCGCCGGCTTCGGGCGACGGCGTGATGACGGGCACGGATCTCGCCGCGCTCGACCTCTCGTCGTGCGAGCTCGTCGTGTTGTCGGCTAGCGAGACGAACGTCGGCCTGCGCAGCGCCGGGTTCGGCAACGAGTCGCTCCAAGCCGCCGTCCACGCCGCCGGCGCGCGCACGGCGATCACGTCGCTCTGGATGGTCGACGACGCGGCGACGAACGAGCTCTTCGAGCGCTTCTACACGTACCTCTGGGTCGAGAAGCTGCCGAAGGCCGACGCGCTCTGGCGCGCAAAGACGGACCTGCGCGCGGCCGGCCATCCGCTGCGGCACTGGGCCGGCTGGGTGCTCAGCGGCGATCCGGACTGAGCGGGCGGCCGCGCTACACGCTGAAGCCGAAGATGAACGCGATCTGCGTGTAGTCGGCGTCGACGTCGATGCCGGCGAGGTCGAGCTCGGCGCCGAGCAGCGCACGTAGGTCGACGCCGAGGTGGACGTTCTCGCCGCTGTTCCACACGGCGCCGGTGTGGAAGTAGAAGCCGGTCGTCGAGTCGTCCTCGCTGCCCTGCAGGCCCGCGAAGCTCGCGGTGACGTCGCCCTCGATCAAGGACACGCCGGCGCCCGCAAAGACCGAGAACGGAGAGTCGCCGAGCGGCGTGGAGCCGCGCAGGCCGAGCGCGAGCTCGAGCAGCTCCGCGTCCGTGCCGACGGAGCCGAACGGGGGCAGGTCGATCGTGTCGCTGTCGTCCGAGCGCTGCACGGAGAATTCGATCCCGATGGGCCAGCCCGCGGGCTCGTGGGCGATCGTCGCGCCGAGCACGAACTGGTCGTCGACCGGCTCGAAGTCGTCCTCGTCGAGCGAGCGCGCGCCGACGAGACCCTCGAATACCGTACGCGGCTCGTCCCCGCCCTGGACGGACGCGAAACGGCGCGGACCTGTGGGCGCGGCGCACGCGGCGGCGAGAGCGCAAAGGACGAGCGAAAAGGCCAGCGACTTCATCGTTCAGACACCGTACCCGAAAACGAGCGCGATCTGCCGGTAGTCCGCGTCCCCCTCGACGGAGCCGAGGTCGAGCTCCGTTCCGCGCACCATGCGCAAGTCCAGCCCGACGGTCGTGCCGGGCGCGAACATCCAGACGAAGCCGACGTGGACATAGCCGCCGATCGACGCGTCGCTCTCTGCGGCGATGCTCGCGGGCACGGCGACGTCGAGATCGCCCCAGAGCCACGCCGCGCCGGCGCCGCCGTAGAGCGCGACCGGCGCCCCGTCGAGCGGAAGCGTCTTGCGCAGCCCGACCGAGAGCTCGACGAGCTCGGAGCGGAAAACGAGGTCGTCGGCCTCGGAGTACTGGAGCGCGGCCTCGAGCTCGACCGGCCAGCCCGCGGGCAAGTGGACCACGCCCAGGCCGATCGCGACGTGCTCCTCGACCGGCTCGAAGTCGTCGTCGAGGTCGCGCAGGCCGACCAGGCCCTCGACCACCGTCGCGAAGGCCAGGTCCTCGTCCGGCGCGGCCGGAGCGGCGCATCCGGCCGCGAGAGTCGCCGCCACCCACGCCGCCGCCCGGGTCATTTCTTGTCGTCCTTGCGCCCGCTCGTGCGCAGGTACTCCTCGATGAACGGGTCGATGTCGCCGTCGAGGACCGCCTGGATGTTGCCGCGCTCGACGTTCGTGCGGTGGTCCTTCACGAGCTGGTAGGGGTGCATCACGTAGGTGCGGATCTGGCTCCCGAACGCGATCTCGCCCTTCTCGCCGTACAAGACCGACATCTCGGCGTCCCGCTCGGCATCCTTCAGGCGCACGAGCTTCGCCTTGAGGAGCTTGAGCCCCGCGGCGCGGTTCTTGTGCTGGCTGCGCTCGTTCTGGCAGCGCACGACGACGCCGGTCGGCAGGTGCGTGATGCGCACCGCCGACTCGGTCTTGTTCACGTGCTGGCCGCCGGCGCCGCCCGCGCGCATCGTGTCGATGCGCAGGTCGGCCTCGTTGATCTCGATGTCGACATCGTCCTCGACCTCGGGCGTCACGTCGACCGACGCGAACGCCGTGTGGCGCCGCGCCTGGCTGTCGAACGGCGAGATGCGGATGAGCCGGTGCACGCCGGTCTCCGAGCGCAAGTTGCCGAACGCGTACGGCCCGCGGATGTGCAGCGTGCACGTGCGGATGCCGCCCTCGGACTCGGACGTCAGCTCGATGTGCTCGGCTTCGTAGTCGCTCATCTCCGCCCAGCGCAGGTACATGCGCATGAGCATGCTCGCCCAGTCGCACGAGTCGACGCCGCCGGCGCCCGCGTTGATCTGGATGAACGCGTTGCTCTGGTCGTGCGGCCCCCCGAGCATGACCTGGAGCTCGAGCTTCTCGATCGCGACGCGGATCGTGTCCACGTGCGACGCCATCTCGCCGACGACCTCCGCCTCGTTCCCCTCGGCACCGAGCTCCGCGAGCACGTCGACGTCCTCGAGGGCGCGCTCGACCCGGCCGACCGGATCGACGACGCGCTTGATCGCCTTCAGCTCCGCGACGACGCGCTGCGCCGCTTCCTGGTCGTTCCAGAAGCCGGCGGTCGACTGCAGCTCCTCGATCTCGGCGAGCCGCTTCTTCTGGCCAGCGTAGTCAAAGACCGTCCTTGAGCTGCTCCAGACGGCGCTTCAACGCGAGGGCGAGGTCGTGATATTCGCTGGCCGAGGTCATGATCGCGGCATCGTAGTCCGCGCGGCCCGGAAGTTCGTGCACCTTTCCGGGCGCGGAGCCGTCGAGAGAGCGAGCGGCTGCTCGGGCAGCTTCGCGAGCGCCTGGACCGGCCGCCGGGCTGATCCGGAGTCGACCGCGCCAGGCGGGCCCCCGCGCGGTGGCGGGGGCCCCGGGCCGGCGCCGGCGGGCCGTGGTGCATCGCTCATCGAGGTCGGTCTGTCCGCCCGCGAGCGGTCGCTCGGCGCCCTGTGCATCGACACGGGCGGGAGCGGGATCTGAGGGAATCGGGGCCCGGCGTTCAGCGCCAGTGGAAGCGCGCCTTCTGCTCGACGTGGCAGCGGCGGCAGGCGTCCTCGGATTCGTCGGGGACGTGCACGGCGCGGACGGTCGCCGCGTTCGCGACGTCGCGGTCGTGGCACGTCACGCAGCCCTCGGCGCCTTCCTTCATGAACGGCGCGTGGCCGATGCTGTAGTGGTCGAAGTCGTTGAGCTCCGGCCAGGCGCGCGAGACGACCTTGCCGTGGTAGGCGGGGTCGTCGGGCGTGTGGCACTCCTGGCACGTCCCGCGGTGCGTGGCGAGCTCGGCGGCCGGGACCCAGGCGGCGTCGATGCCGACGTTGGCGTGGCCGGCGTGGCACTGGGTGCAGTCCATCGCCTCCGGCTTCGTCCCCGCGAGCGCGTCGTAGACGCGCTGGCCGGCGGCGAGCTCGAGCGCGCCGTCCGGGCCGAAACCGTGGCACGCGTAGCAGCCGGCGGTGAGGTCGGCGCGCTTCATCAGAGCGGCCCCGACGTGGAGCGCGTGCGGGAAGTCGTTGCGCGTGCGCGCGACCAACTCGGCCGCCGGCGGCTCCATCGCGCGCGGGCGCAGCTCTTGCTCGCCCTGGAGGTGGCAGGCGCCGCAGTCGCCGGTCGCGCCCATGTAGACGGCGTCCGCGACGAGGTGGAGCGCCTCCGCGCTCATCTGCTCCGCGTGGCACTGCTCGCAGCCGCGCACGCTGTCGCCGAGCTGGCCGCCGTCCGGCTCGAGCGTCGCCTGGTGCACGCCGTGGCGGAAAGAGCGCTCGATCGTCGCGACGTTCGGCTCGATCCCTCCGTCGACGTGGCAGCGCGTGCAGTCGTCGCCGGACGAGGCGTGCTCGGCGAACGAGTCGGCGTGGCTGCGGCGGCTCACCTCGTACGGCAGCCACTCGACGTCCGACGAGCGGACCTGCTTCATGTCCGCGACGTACACGTCCGCGTGGCACTGCTTGCAGTTGTCCGCGCTGGCGCCCTCGCCGCCGTGCCAGCGCGTCGCGAAGAGAGGCAGCTCCGGGAAGCGCCCCCCGTCCGCCGTGCGCTCGAGCGGATCGGCCGCGTGGCAGTTCTGGCACGTCTCGTACGGCACGCTCGCGAAGTCGTGGTACGCGCGCCGGTCGTCCGCGAACCGGTCCGCCTCGAGCGCGGCGAGCTCGCCCTCGGGCGCGCGCACATGGCACTTGCCGCACGCGATCTCGTTCCCGTTCTTCAAGTGCACGTCGTGCGGGAAACCGTCGTACGCGACCGCGACGGCGTGCGACAGGCGCACGGGCTCCGCGGGCCACTTCACCAGCGTCGCGTCGAACTCGCGCTCGCCGTGGCACTGTGCGCACGTCTCCGTGGTCTGCTCGGGCGTGGGGATGAAGCCGCCCCGCGCCGGGTCGGCGCCGCGGTGGTCGACGTGGCACAGGATGCAGTCGTTCTCCTCGTACCCGCGCAGCATGCCGGCGACGGCCGCGATCGGAGCGGGGCGCCGCGGGTGCTGCGTGTTCATCAGCTCCGCGTGGCAGCTCGCGCACTTCGACATCGGCGTCTTGTCGAACGCGTCGTGGCATGCGTTGCAGCCCTCGGCGAGCGCGAACGCGATCATCTCTTCCGCGTCGCCGCGCGGCGCGAGCCGGGCGACCGCGGCGCGGATCTCGCTCTCGTCGCCCTCGAAGAACGCGGCGTGGCTCGCGTGCAGCGGGCCCGGCTCGAGGAACGGGTCGCTGAACGGCGGGATCCAGACCGCGACGAAGAGAGCGACGAGCGCGACGATCATCAGCCAGTTGCCGACGCGCATCGGCGCGAACTGGCCGAAGCGCACCTCGCCGCGGACCCAGTCCTCGCGGGCCGTGTCGTTCTTGTCGACGAAGAAGCCCCCGCCCTTCTTCGGGTCCATCTCATCGAGCTGGAGCACGAGCCGGAACCCGTCCTCGCCGCCCTCGACCGACGCGGTGAGCTTGCTGCGGCCGAGCACGATCACGTCGCCCTCCGACAGCGGCGTCGGCTTCACGACCGCCAGCCCGCCGACGTAAGTGCCCGTCGCCGTGCCCGCGTCCTCGATCAGGAACCGGCCGCCCTCGTAGCGGATGCTCGCGTGCCGCTCGGCCGCGACCGCGTCGTCGAGGCTGATGACGCACGACGAGCGCGTGCCGATGTCGATGACGTCGGCGTCGCTCTCGGTGACGACCTTCTTCCCGACCTGGACGACGAACCGTGCCACGTCAGTTGCCTTGCGTCCTGAGCAGCGCCTCGGGATTGATGCGGCTGATCGCCGAGCACGGGCAGTTGTAGACGCACGCCTCGAACGGGAGGCCGGCGCACAGGTCGCACTTGATCGCTTTGGCCTTGACCTTCTTCTTCGTGCGCGCGGAGATGCTCTCCTCGACCTCGCGCTGCTCGGCCTCCTGCTTCGCCTTCTCGAGCTTCTTCGACGTGAACCACGAGCCGAAGAACGGGAGCGTGTCGAGCAGGCCGCGGTCGGGCACGATCTTCGCCTCGCCGGGCGGCGGCGTCATGCGGATGACGTCGTACGGGCACTTCTGCACGCAGGCCGTGCACCCGGTGCAGTTGTCGTAGATGAAGCGCACCGAGCCCATGCTGTCGCGGCGGATCGCGCCGTCGTTGCAGCCCGACATGCACTCGGGGATGCGACAACTGTAGCAGGCCGACGAGAGCACCATGTCGATCGAGACGCGGCTGCCCTTCTTGCTGAGCCGCGGCACGCGGTCCTCGTGCACGGCTACGCACGACTCGACGCACGCGTTGCAGCGCGTGCACTTCTTCAGGTCGATGACCAGCGCTTCCCCGCCCTTGATCGACTGCTTCTCGACCAGGATCTCGAGCCGGTCGGCCGCGAGCTGCTCGACGCCCTTGACCTCGTCGGTCTCGTCGTAGAGGCCGGTCATCTGCCCGAGCTCCTCGGCGACGATCAGGTCGGCCGTCGTGCGCAGGACCTCCAGCGTCTTCTCGTCGTCGGCGAACGCGCGCTCGATCAGCTCCGCGGGCACCTTGACGAGGTCGGTGCGCGTCATCGTCGTGAACGTGCCGCGCCACTCGCGGTTCTCGTGCGCCAGCGCCTGCTCGCCGAACGACGAGTTGTCCATGAAGTACGAGAGGATGAGCTCCTCGCCCTTCACGCCGCGCGCCGTCAGCTTCACCGCGCCGCTCCGGATCAGGTAGATCGCGTCGGCGAGCTTGCCTCTCTCGGCGATGACCTCGCCGTCCTTCTCGAGAACGACGAACTCCGCGCCCTGCTGGAGCGCGAGCAGCTTCTCCTCGGGGATGCCCTTGAACAGCGGGACGGCGCGCAGGTGCGCCGCGAGCGCGCGCTCGCGGTACTTGCCGTCGATGAGCTGCTTGAACGGGTTGCGCCCCTTGTAGAGGTCCTTGAACAGCGGCGGGTCGATCGCGACCAGGATGCAGCGCGTGTCCGCGCGCACCGTCGCCATCGCCGGCTGGTTCGACAGAGCGCTCATCTCGCCGAACCAGTCGCCCGGTCCGAGCGTCCCGAGCTTCTGCACGCCCTCCTTGCCGGGCTCCGAGCGGTAGACGGTCACCAGGCCCTCGAGCAAGACGCAGCACTCGCTCGTGTACTCGCCCTGGTTGACGAACGTCGTGTTCGCCTCGCACACGACGAAGCGGTGGAAGTCCATGAGCGAGCTCACGGCCGCCTTGCCCAGCCCGCCGAAGATCGGCAGCGCGAGCAGCTTCTCCTGCAGCGAATCCTGACTCAATTTCCCGCTGTTCGACATCGCGCCCTCAATACCACCAGACCGAGACGACGTGCACGACGAGCAGCCCCATCAGGAAGATCGACACCGGCACGTGGATCGCGCGCCACCAGTTCATGATCAGCTTGACGCGCTTCATGCCGGCGAGGCCGCGCGACACGCGGTGGTGCTGGCCGACGAGCGCCAAGACGTCGCGCATGTGCGCTTCGTGGTCCGGCTGCTGCTTCACGAGAGCCTCGAGCGCGGCCGCGGCGCGCGCGCGGAAGTCGCCGCGGGCCTTCATCGCGTCGCGCACGACCGCGCGCGCCGGCGGCTCGAGCTCGTCGAGCACGCGCCGGATGCGCTCGCTCAGGGTCGACTCCATGACGAACGCCTCCTCGATCGACAGGTCGGTCTCCTTCGCCGTCATCATCGACGGGCCGATCGCCCACAGGACGATGCCGACGAGGCCGGTGACGATGACGAGGTAGCTCGTCACGTTGAGCAAGAAGCCCATCGGATGCGCGAACGGGTCGAAGCTCCCGCCGCCGTGCAGCCACACGAGCACGCCGGCCGCGACGCCGTAGTACAGGTGGGCGTGCAGCCACTTGGCGACGCGTCCGAGCGGCTCGGTCGGCTGGACCTCGACCACGTGCTTCGGCTCGCCCGGCTCGCCCGGCCGCACGACGACCTTGAGGATCTTGTGCGCGCCGTGCTCGCGCAGGAGGCGGTCGGCGCGCGTGCGGATGTCGGCCTCGGTCGAGACGACGCCGGTGAAGACCTGGCGGCGCAGGTCGTTGATCGCCTTCTCCGTGCGCTCGAGCTGGTCGAGCGGGACCTTCATCTTGAACTCGGGCGAGATGCCGAGCTTGTGGACGTACTTGCGCAGCGAGTACGCCACGACGACGAGGTACAGGGCCAGCGCGATCCAGCCCGACCAGAGCAGGTACGCGTCGTTCGATCCGGCGCCGCGGCCCATCGCGTACTGCGCGGACACGAGCCAGAAGACGAAGCCGGCCGCGATCGCCGCTCCGATGACCAGGTGGACGGAGACGAAGAGCGTGCGGTTCACGGAGGCGTGACCCCGGGATAGGGAAGGCCTTTGCTGGTCTCGAGTTTGTTGCCCAGCCTGCGGCGGACGTCTTCCTTGCGCGGGTTCGCCTCGACGGACCCGATCTGGCGGTACCAGTGGCAGTCGAGACATTGGTCGCTCTGCTCGAGCGGATAGCGACCGCGCTCGTGGATGTCCGACGTGCTCGTGTTCGGGTCCCACTCCTTGCCGAGCGTGCCGACGCGCGCGACGGCAGGAGCCTCGCGCACGATCGAGCCCGGCAAGTGGCACGCGTTGCACGCTTGGTCGACGGGGTGGAACTGGCTCCCGCTCACGCCGAACGAAGCGCCGACGACGCGCGCGACGGTCGGGTGCTCGGCGGGATCGAGCGCGGGCACGGCGTCGGCATGGCACTCGGCGCAGCTCGAGACGGACGCGCGGCCTGCGCCGCCGGTGATCGCCGCGAGCTCGCCCTCGTGCCGGTGGCACATCTCGCACGTCGCGGCGCCGAGCAGCACGCCGACGTCTCCGTACATGTTCGTGCGGTCGTCGAAGACGTCGTAGGAGGGGCTCTCGACGTCGACGTGGCAAGTCACACACGTCGCGATCTCGCCGCCGGGGAGCCACTTGCCGATGTGCGCGTCGTGCGGGAAGTCGGTCACCGCGCGACGCGGCGCGCGGTCGACGTCGTCCATCTTCGCGACGATCTCGTCGCCGAAGTGGCAGTCGACGCACGCCGCAGGGTCGTAGGTCAGCCCGTACGGCGAGGTCGGCGGCGCCTTTCCGGTCGCGGGGGAGACGAGGCTCTGCGGGCTCGTCGCCTTCGACAGGCCGCGCGTGTCGCCGTAAACGCGGCCGATGTCCTGCGACGACGCCGCTTTCGCGACGTTCGCCGCGTGGCAGTCGGCGCAGCGCTCGAGCACGTCCTCGAGGGGCGTCGACGCGAGGTCCGGCAGGTGCGTCGTGTGGTTGAAGCGCTTCTCGACGATGCGCGAGGGCAGCTCCGGCACGGGCGCGAAGTGGCAATCGGCACAATCGGCCGCCTCGCCCAGCTCGGAGCCCGTGATGAACGGGTGGCGCTGGCTCTCGACGAGGAACGTCGTGGGCCGCGGGCGCTGCACCTGGACGAGCGCCCGCGTGCCGGCCATGTCCGGCGCGCCGAACAGGTGGCAGTCGGTGCACGCCATCGACGTCCCGGGGCGCGTCTCGACCTCGTCCGCCCAGCCGCTGTGACCCTTCGGCAGGTCGGACGGCGCGTTCCAAGGCTCGAGAGCGTGGCACTCGATGCAGCCCTCGTAGCTCCATGCGGGCTGCGCGAGCGCCGCGGTGCGCGCGACGGCGTAGTCGGGGATCGGCAGCGCCGGGTCGTACGCGTGGCAGGCGTGGCAGCCGCTCTCCTCGAGCCGCGTGTAGCCGGACGCGGCGGCGGCGTCGGCGTCGTCGCGCGCGTATGCGAGGTGGTCGACGTGGTCGAACGTGAAAGCCGCGCGGCTGGGGCGCTGCTCGGTCTCGCTCGTGAACTCCTGCCGGCTGTCCGGAGCGTCGACGTGGCACTCGCCGCAGCTCGCGTCGTCGTACTCGACGTCGGCGCCGAACGTCGCCGTCGACGCGTACACGCCGGCGTGGCACGCCTTGCACGTCTCGGCCGCGGCGGCGAGCGAGAGCGCGCTCGAGGGCTCGAGCACGTGGTCGGCGTGGCGGAACGGGCCGAGCGCGTCGGGCCGCATGCCCTGGGCGTCGTTGAGCGCGGCGTAGAAGTCGCGCTTCCAATCGGGGTTCGCGGGCTCGCGCTGCTGCGGGTCGATCCACTCCATCTCGGCGAGCGTCGTCGCGGCGTCGTCCGCGTGGCAGCGCTCGCACTCCGCGACCGACGTCGGAATGACCATGCGCTCGGCGCCGCGCACGTCGGGCTCGAGGTGGCACTCGCGGCACGCGAGACGCAGGTGGTCGAAGTGCTCGAAGCCGGCGATGTCGACCTCGTCGTGCAGGGCCGCGAGGCTCCCGTCGCCGGCGAGCTCGAACTCGCCGGCATAGTGGCAGCGAGCGCACACGTCCTGGGGCTCGACCGAGGCGGTCTCGCCGAAGACGTGGCAGCCGCGGCAGTCGCGCGGGACCTCCTGCTTCGCCTCGCGGGTGAACCACTGCGTCTGGACGTGGCCCTTGAGCACGTCGTCGACCTCGCCCTGGTGCACGAACCGCCGCACGATGCCGTCGTCGTCGCGGGCGGCGCTCGCGACCGCGAGCAGCCCGAGGGCGGCGGCGAAGCCCAGGCAGCAGCGGCTCGGCGCGCGCATCGCTACAGGACGAATTCCCAGAGCGCGAACGCGGCGGCGGCGAGCACGATCAGGACGAGGGCGACCAGGAGCCCGCGGCTCGAGCCGCCGCCGCCGGGCGGACCGACGACGGCGAGGATCTTCGCTTGCTCGAGCGCTTCGACCCAATCGCTGGGCTGGATCAGGTTCTGCGCGATCAGGATCTCGCCGGCGTGGCGCTTCTGCTGCGCGCCCTCCTGCTCGGCGCGCGAGCGCTGCAGGGCCGTGATGCGGTTCGCGTCGGTGAGCTGCTTGAGCGCGGCCGCGTACCGCTCGCGCGGCACCGGGCGGCCCTCGGCGTCGATGTCGACGACGAAGAGCGTCTCGATCGGGCCGAAGCGCAGGCGCGCGTCGCTGCGCAGCTCGCGCGGCGCTCCCGGCGCGATCATCTCGTCGCCGAGGAACGTACCGTTCGTGCTCTTGAGGTCCTCGACGAAGTAGCGGCGGCCGTCGTACGTGATCCTCGCGTGTAGGCCGGAAACGCCGTCGTGATCGAGCACGAGGCTCGGCTCGCGCCGCTTGCTGCGGCCGATCGAGTAATCGAGAGAATCGAGGTCGACGATGCCGCCGAGCGCTTCGTTCGCCACGACGAGCCGCGGTCGGCTCGTGCGGAACGACGCGTGGCGCGCGAGGTCGTTCAGCGCCCCGGCGTCGAAGCCGGCGATCGTCGCGATCGTGCCGCCCATCGAGCTGTCGTCGCCGATGTCGGCGTCCTTCGCCGCGGCCGCCGGGACCGGCCGCGGCTTCGACTCGGCCTCCTTGGCGGCGGCGGCCTTCTTCTCCGCGGCCGCCTTCTTCGCCGCGGCGATCTTGGCGGCCTTCTCCGCGGCCGGGTCCGCCGCCGCATCGCCCGGCGGAGGCACGGGCCGCGTCGAGACGTCCTCGTCGGCTGAGGCGGGCTCCTCCTTCGCGGCCGGCTTCGGCGGCTTCTCCTTGGCGGCCGGCGCCGGCTCCGGTTCGGCAGCGGGCGCTTGTTTCGGCGGCGGAGCGGATGCCTGAGCCTGCGCGACGGCCGGCGGCGACGGCTCCTTCTCCGCGGGCGGCGGCGCGGGCGCGGGAGCGGGAGCAGCCTGCGCCTGCGCTGCCGGCTCGGGCTTCTCCTTGGGCGCGGGCGCGGGAGCGGGAGCGGGAGCGGGTGCTTTCTCCGCCGGCTCCGCCTTCGCGTCGCTCGCAGCGGCAGCCGGCGCAGGTTTTTGCGCGGGCACGGGAACGGGCGCCTTCGCCGCAGGCTCGAGCTTCTCTTGGGCGGCCGGCGCGGAAGCGGGAGCTTTCTCCGCCGGCTCCGCCTGCGTGTCGCGCGCAGCGGCCGGCTGCCGCACTTCGGCCGCCGGCGCGACGGCTTTCGGCGGCGGAGCAGGAGGCTCGGCCTCGCCGGCGGCGGCCGGCGGCGGCTCGTGCGCGGGCGCGGGAGCGGACGCCGGCGCTTTCGCCGCGGGCTCGGGCTTCATCTCGGCGGCCGGCGCGGGAGCGGGCGCCTTCTCCGCGGACTCCGCGCTGGAATCGCTCGCGACGGCGGCCGGCTTCTCCTCCTCGGCCGCGGGCGGCGGAGCGGGCGCCGGGATGTCCTTCGTCTCCTCCTCCTCCGGGGCGACCTTGGGCGGCGGGAGCGGCTCCTGCGCCTGCACCGCGGGCACCGGCGCCGCCGGCGCGGGCCTCTGCTCCTCGGCCGCGGGCGAACGCGGCTCCGCCTTGGCGGCCGGCGCGGGCGCGGGCGCCGGCGTAGGCGCAGGCGCCCGCTTCTCGGGCTCCTTCTGCTTCGGCTCCGGCGGCTTCGCGGGCGTCGCGCCCATCATCGTCGCCATCACGCCGCCGCCGTCGACGAGCGTCTCGCTCGCCAGCGCGTTCGGGTCGACCACCTCGAGCCGCGTGTCGCCGACGAGGAAGCACAGCCCCGGGCGGAGCGGGAGCTGCTCACCGCGCGCGAGCGTCGGCCCGCCCTCGACCTGCGACTTGTTGCTGCTGCCGACGTCCTCGAAGACGAGCGTGCCACCGATCTCCACGACGCGCGCGTGGTGGCCCGAAACGCGCGGGTCCTTGACCTGGCACGAGCTCTGGGGGTGACGGCCGATCGTCAGGCCGGCTTCGATCGGGAGCTCGCGGGGCTCTTGACCCGGCTCCGTGACTCGAAACACCCAATCGGCCATGGTCGGTCCACTCCTTCTCTTCCGGACGCTGGCGGGTCGGCGAGGATAGCCGCGTCAGCGCCCATCGGTCAAAGGACCCGCCGCTCCGGCGTTCGAGTCCTCTGCGGGCGCGCCGTCGGGGGTGAGGCGGAAGATCGCTCCGTTCGCGTTGATGAAGAAGCGGCGCATCTCCTCCAGCGTGAACGGCCGTGCGCCGATCCGCCCGAACAGCGCGATCTGGTTGCCCGACTCGTCCACCGCCCGGTCGCGCTCGAGGCCGCGCGAGAGCGCGATCGCGGGACCGTCGGTGTCGTACCAGGCGATGAGCTCGGGAACCGGACGCGGTGAGAAGCCGAACGCGCTGCGCCCCCCGTCGTTGGGAGCGACGAGCTTGAGCACCTTGAGGCCGTTCTCGCCGTCGGCGAGATACGCGAACAGCGTGTCGTTCGTCATCGCGATCTGCGTCTGGTGCAGGTCGTCGATCGAGCCGTTCGCATCGAAGACCTGGTCGAGGTACGGCTCCTCCGGTCGCTCGACGTCGACGATCACGAGGCCCTGCGCGCCGCCCGACACGTACGCGTACGACTTGGCGACGTACACGTGGCGCGCGTCCGCCAGGTCGACGCGCGCGCCGGGGATGGGTCGCGCCTGCTCGGGGAACGTGACGTCGACGACCTTGAGCCCCTCGGAGTCGGTGACGAACGCGTAGCGGAACTGCACGTCGACCGACGTGGGGTCGACGACGTGCGGAGCGCCGATCTCGCCGAGGATGCGCGGCGCGCGCGGATCGTCGATGTCGACGAGCACGAGCCCGCGATCGCAACAGACGTAGACCGTCGTCCCGGCGACCTTCGCGAACACCGCTCCGTCGAGCACGCCGTCCGGATTGAAGGTCGCGACGCGCTCGATGAAGTTGTTCTGCGGATCGAAGTCCGAGAGGCAGTCGACGTCGAAGACGAGCAGGCCTTCCTCGAGGTCGGTCACGTACGCGTAGCGGTAGAGCTCGTGCAGGTTCTGCTCGCGCCCCTCGTACGTGTAGACCTGCTCGCGGTTCTCGGGCCGCACCTTGCGGCTCATCGAGATGTGGTTGTTCGTCGGGAGCGCGACGGACGTCGCGAACTTCGTGTTCTCGTGCGTGTCCTGGCCCAGCGGCGAGACCGGCGAAGTGACGAGCTTGAGCGAGAAGTCCTTGTTGTTGACCTGCGCGACATCGAAGGCGCGGAAGCCGTCCGGGCCGTTCGCGGTGAAGAGGTACTCGCCGCGGAGCTGGAGGCTGCGCACGTTCGCCATGAACGGCAGGTTCGCGCCGGAGTGCTCGCGCGCGATCGTCAGCTCGCGGCCACCGTCGACGAAGTCGGCGTAGCGCTCGGGATACGCCATCTCGTGCAGGTGCGAGCCGCGGACGGCCTGCGGCTCGTCCCACTCGGTGACCTGGACCGCCGAGAAGCCGCTCTCCGCCTCCGCGACGAACACGTTGTGGCCCATGAAGTTGACGGCGCCGGTGCCGAGCAGGAGCGCCTGCGCCATCCAGGCGTTGTTGTCGCCGTCGGTCGACAGGTGGCAGTCGGTGCACTGGCGCGTCTCGGTCGTGCGGACCGTGTGCGGGAAGTGCGTGTTGAAGAGCTGGCTCGACATGCCGTTGGCGCCGATCGGCGGCACCTGGCCGTAGATGTTGCGGCGCAGGGCGTCCATGGACGAGATCACGAGCGCGGACGACGAGCGCACCGGCGCGATGCGGCCCTCCTTCACGTCGCCGGCGACGCCGAGCAGGAACTCGGAATCGCGCGCGACCTGCGGGTTGTACGTCGCGTAGTTGCGCAGCTCCTTGAAGTCGTTGCGGTTGACCGGCGACTTCCAGTTCGCCTGCTGCGGCAGGTGGCAGCCCCAGCACGACGTGATCCACGACGTGTGGCAGGAGTAGCACTCGAGCTTGCCATCGCCGTGCGCGAGGCCGCCGCGCGAGGAGACCGCCCGGTGCGCGCGGTTCGCCAACGACTTCTCGCGGTCGCCCGCGAGCGCGCTGACCTGCGGGACGTCCCACTCGAGGTCGGGGTACAGCATCGAGCGCTGGACGATCCGATCCCCGTCGCGCGAGAAGCGCGCCTTGCCCCACGGCGTGGTGCCCTCCATGAGGTCGTCGCGCGACGCCGCGCCGGGTCGGTCGGGCGGCGGGATGATCTCGCCGCTCGCCGCGCGCCGCGCGCCGCTGGCGGGACCGCTCGTCAGGAGGTCCGCCGTGTCGTCCGACGAACGCATCGGGTCTTCGTCGTCGTGCAGCGACCCGTGGCAGTCCTGGCACGTGATCTCGACCTGCGCCTGGTACTCGCCGTAGAGCCGGCCGTCGCCGTGCGAGTCCTGCTCGAAGTGGCAGTCGACGCAGTGCATGCCGCGCTCGGCGTGGATGTCGAGCAGGTGCACCGCCTTGCCGACGGGCGCCGCGAACGCGCCGGCGAGGATCTCCTCCGCCGTCGGGGTCTGGCCGAGCTCGGGCAGCACGCCCGCGAACTTGTCGGAGTCGTACGGCACGACGTTCCCGTCCGCGTCGAGCATGTTGCCCTTGCGGTCCATCTTGAACGCGCCGCGGAAGTTCCAACCGTGGCCGTGGTAGTCCGCGAACTGCGTGTGCTGGAGCTGCGGGTTGACGTTCTTGGCGACCTCGTCGAGGAACTCGCGGTCGCCCCACTTGCCGCGCTGCGCCGCTTCCTCGGGGTTGCGGAACAGCACCTCGAACTTCTCGGCGATCGACGGGTCCTTCTCCTCTTGGGGCCACATCGGCTCGCCGTCGGCGTCGTACGTCCACATCGTGAAGCCGAGGAAGCTGTTCACGAACGAGTTCGGCTGGTGGTGGTGGCACGTCATGCACTGGCTCGACGGGATCGCCCGCGTGAACCGGTGGTTGATCGGGTGCCCTTCCTCGTCCTGCGGGATCGTCGGATCGGCCGCGACGGCGTCGCCCCAGGGATCCTCGCCCGCGTTGCCCTTGCCCGTGTTGCCGAAGCGCGCGTACGGGCCGGAGCTCACCGGCGAGCGGTCGTTGGCGTAGACGACGTGGCACGCGGTGCAGCCGCTCGAGCGGTAGTCGCCGGGGTTGTCGTTCGTGCCGAGGAACGACAGGTACGGGTCGTTCAAGCGCGTCTTGAAGATGTTGAGCAGCGGGAGGTCGACGCGGTTCAACGTCCCCAGGCCGCGGTCGGACTGGCGGTTGTTGGGCCGTCCGGCGTCCTCGAGCTTGTCCGGCAGGCCGATCAGCGGCGTCGGCAGGCCGTTGAACGCGAGCGGGACGCCGCCGAGCCGGCTGCCCGTCTCGAAGACGCGGAACACGTTGCCGGTCTGACCGACCTCGAAGTGCGGGAGCGGGACGACGAACGGCACGACGCCGCGCGCGAGCTCGTCCTCGGGCGGCGTCGCGAAGCCGGTCTCCGCGTCCGGGTACGTGAAGATCGCCTGGGCGACGCCCTCGGGGCTGTACGACTCGCCGAACAGAGCGTTCTTGTTCGAGACGATGCCGTTGGCGTACGGCGCGACCGCCATGAAGTGCGCGCCGGTCGTCATGATCGACTTGTGGACGTTGAGCACGTCGTCGTCGTGGCACGCGCCGCACGCCGCGTCCGCGACACGCAGGTCGCCGGGGTTGACGAACCGGATCCAGTCGAGCTTCTCCTTGTTCAGCTTGGAGAACGTGGCGCGCGGGTTCGCGGAGCTCGGCCACCACTCGGGGTGGTAGGCGTGCGGGTGCGCGGCCTCGACGTCGGTCGCGAGGCCGTCGCCGCCGTGGCAGTCGACGCACGACATCGAGAACGACTTCGACGCGTGCGGGTCCTCCGCTCCTTCGTGGCAGCCGATGCAGCCGGCGCTGCGCTCCATCGCCTGATCGTGCGACTGGCGGCGGACGTCGACGAGCTCGCCGTTCACCACCATCATCCCGAACTGGTCGACAGGCGTGCGCGAGTACGGATTCGTCCACGTCTGCTCGTGGGTGCAGCTCGCGGCGACGGCGAGTCCGAGGATGCCGGCCAGCCCGGCGCACAGAGCGGCGTGGAGAGAGCGGGAACTACGTTGCATGGCGCGACCTCACCACGTGATCAGCATCTGGAGGAAGATCGAGTACATCGTCTCGTCGTCCTGGTAGATCCGTTCGATTCCATCACCGGGCACGAGGGCCGAAGCGCCGACGTTGAAGATCACGTTGTTCGTCAGGAGCGGCCGGTACTGCGCCCCCAGGAAGTACTCGAGCCCGATCTCGCGCTCGACGTCCGGCAGCTCGAGGAACGTCTCGAGCGACTCGGCATGGTTGAAGCGCATGTAGTTGATGCCCGTCTGCGCGCGGAGCGTAGGCGTGATCTCCGCCTGCACGGCCGCGCCGATCAGCTCGAGACCCGGGTTGACGAAGTTCGCCTGACCCTCGAACTTGCTCGTCTGCAGGTCCGGCAGCGGGCTGAACGCGTTCGTCAGGTTCACGCCGAGCAGCCGGATCGCCTGCGCGTTGAAGAACGAGAACTCGCCGCCCGCGAAGTTCGGCGCGTCCATGATCGCGTCGAAGCCCTCGCCGTCGTCGTCGCGGGTGTCGTCGTCGCCGGACGCGTACATGCCGTACGCGCGCACCCGCCACCAGTCCAAGTCGTACGACAGCTCGAGCGCTGCGAACTGCGCGTTCAGGTCGACGTCCTGGCCGGCGAAGGCGTTGTTCTCCTGCTCGCCGAACACCTGATAGAGGGCGTGCGTGATGTTGATTCGGCCGAAATGGCCTTCGCCCGCCCAGCCCAGGTAGTACGCGTCGAGCTTGCCTTGGGTCGCGAAGCCCGCCGGCGCGGGCGACACGAGGACTCCGTTGTCGTCGAAGTGCTCGCCGCGCTCGTCGTGGTTGTAGTGGAAGGACAGGGACGAGATGTAGCCGAGCGTCGGCCAGTCCTGGCGATAGACGTTCGCGATCACGACGACCTGCTCGCGGTCCTCGAACTCGTTCAGCAAGGAGTTGGTGTCCTTGTCGAGCATGTCGAACACGGCGAGGTTGTACTGCCACTTGTTGTTGTCGGCGTTCCCGAGCAAGCGTACGCCGAGGTTGACGTCGTCGAAGATGAAGCCGCGGAAGTCGCTTCGGAACGGCAGGATGCCGATCTCCGACGTCAGGAAGTCGTAGCGGTCGTTCCAGTCGTACAGGTGGTACTCGAAGAACGCTTCCTGCAGGGCGAAGTCCGTGCGCTCGCGCGTGCGACGGCGCGTCAGGTCGATGTTCGTGACGCCCTTCTCCTCCACCGCGAGCCGGTTGTAGTTGAACACCGGCGAGAGCCGCAAACGCCACTGCACGGGCTTGAACGCCTGCTGTCCCTTGAACAGGTCGAACGACAGCACGAAGTCCTGGTTGAAGAACTCCTGCTTGCTCTCGCCGAAGAAATCGGGCTGCACGGGCACCGGACCGGCGAGACCCGAGGGCGTGGGCAGGCGGCGGGACTGGACGAGCGTGCGACTCGTGCCCGAGATCGCGAGGAACAGGTCCTGGGTGCCCAGGATCGGGAAGTCGCCCTTGTAGCGATTCTGGCGATACGGGTTGAGCGGGTGCGCGCGCCGGTTGACCTCGCCGTACTCCGCCGGCTCGATGTCGATGTCGAGGCCGCCGAGCTTCGCGGGATTCCCCGGCCCGTACCAGCGCGATTGCATCGGCGCGAAGTGCGGCGCGTCGGGATCGCCGATCGGCCCCGCCTCGTCGTCGCCGACCGGCTCCTGGTCGGCGTCGGCATCGGCGACCGCATCGTCGACGCCCGCTTCGCCGCGCGCGTCCCCGCCGGGCTCGCCGCCGTACGCGCCGCCCGCAGCGCCGTCGCCTGCCGCGTGCACCGCCGACGGTGGCTCGTCGTGCTCGAGGTCGAGCATCCGCGGCGACCCGAGCGTGGCGC
>CAZGTQ010000255.1:0-2096 GCA_964528575.1 uncultured Planctomycetaceae bacterium
CGTCGCGCCGCGAGCACGTGCACGCGTACGCGCGGCCCTCGGCGAGCAGACGCTCGAGCGCCGCGCCGATCGCGCCCGTATCGTCCGACTGGCGCAGCGGACCGACGTCCCAATCGAGCCCGAGCCACTCGAGATCGCGCAGGCACGACTCGTACGCTCCCGCGCGCACGCGCCCCGCGTCGAGATCCTCGACGCGCAGCACCACGCGTCCGCCGCGCGAGCGCGCGTGCCACCACGCGAGCAGGAACGAGCGCGCGTGCCCGACGTGCAGATGCCCGGTCGGGCTCGGCGCGAGCCGACCGACGGGAGGGAGAGGAGCTTCGCTCACGGGGCGCGCCAGGATAGTCGGTCTGTGGTACGTTCCGAACGCACACGGAGGTGGTCATGAACGCAACACCGTCGCGCGTCGCTCTGGTCGTCGCGCTCCTCGCTCTTCCCGGCTTCGGGCAGTGGACGACCGAAACGCAGGAGCTCACGGCCGCGGGCGTCGTCTGGAGCGACCTCTTCGGCGAGTCTCTCGCGATCGCGGACGACCGCATCGTCGTCGGCGCGCCGGAGACGGACGGGGAGCGCGGCGCGGCGTACGTGTTCGTGCGGACGCCGGCCGGCTGGGTCGAGGAAGCGAAGCTCGTCGCATCGGACGCCACCGAGGACTGGCGCTTCGGCGACGCCGTCGCGATCGAGGGGACGACGGCGGTCGTCGGCAGCCCGGCGTCCTGGGGCCTCGGCAGCCTGACCGGGGCGACGGGCGCCGCGTACGTGTTCGAGCGCGGCCTGAGCGGTTGGAGCGAGGTCGCGAGGCTCCCGCACCCGCCGGTGAACGCGGGTGCGATGGTCGGGTGGTCCGTCGCGATCGATCAGGATCGGATCGCGGTGGGGATGCCGCGCTACGGCAACACCGTCGGGGCCGTGCTCGCGTACGTGCGCGGACCGGGCGGATGGGCGTACGAGCAGACGGTGATCGCCACCGGCCCGAAGGACGAGTTCGGCTCGAACGTCGCGCTCGACGGCGACCGGCTCCTCGCAACGAATGGCGCGGACAGTGCCTACGTCTTCGACCGCGGGCCGAGCGGATGGGTCCAGCAGGGCCACATCCAGCCGCCGACCCCCGGGGGCCGTCGGTGGGCGCTGCGCGGCGACGTGGTCGTCGCGACGCGCCACGAGATCGGCGGCGGCTTCCTGGAGACATTCGAGTGGGACGAGGCGGGCTGGCGGTTCGTCGCGAAGGTCGACGAGCCACAGGCGCCCGGCGCCACGTCGTTCGGCATGACCGGCGTCGCGTTCGACGGGTCGACGATCGTCGTCGGCGCGTGGACCGACAGCGTGATGGGGACCGCCGCTGGCACGGCGTGGGCCTTCCAGCAGGTCGGCGGCGTGTGGAAGCCGCTCAAGCGCCTCGTCGACGACGGGGCGACCGGCGGCGACCACCTGGGCTGGAGGGTCGCGCTGGACCGCGGCATCGCGGTCGTCTCGCAGCTCGAGAGGACGGAAGTGCTCGTCTACGAGGTCGCGCTCTCCGCCGACGTCGTCGACCTCTCCGTGTCGAGCGGCGGGGCGCAGTCGTTCACGCTCGCCGCCGGCCTCGAGCACGCGGGGCTCGTCCACTTCCTGCTCGGCTCGATCTCCGGCACGTCGCCCGGCGTCACGGTCGACGGCGTGACGCTGCCGTTGAACCCGGACACGTACACGCTGTTCACGATGTCGGCGCCGAACGCGCCGCCGCTGTCGGGCTCTCTCGGCACGCTCGACGCGACCGGCAGCGCGTCCGCCGCGTTCACCGTCCCGCCGGGCACGTCGCCCGCGCTCGTCGGCCTGCGCCTGGACCACGCGTTCGCGGTTCTCGACCCCGCCGCGTCGCCGTTCGTGCGCCTGGTGAGCAACCCGATGATCCTGGTGCTGACGCCGTAGGGCTCGCGCCGCGGCCGGTAGCGCGTCTGTCCTCGCTCGCGTCGCGCGCAGGCGCGCTCCCTCTCGGGCCGTAACGGACGCGGCGTAGCGGCCGCGGCGGGCGCAGACCCGGGGAAAAGGAGCCTACGTCCTTTCACGCGCGGCGATCGGCTCTACCTCGGACCTTGGCCGCTGCGGCCGGCGCGGGG
>CAZGTQ010000256.1:0-18444 GCA_964528575.1 uncultured Planctomycetaceae bacterium
GCCATCGGGCCCCAGTCCATCTGGACCGGCTCGCCGCCGACGGTGATCGCGCCGAGGATCGCGGGGTCGACGATCGTGCCCTGCTGCGAGTTCGCGACGATGCCGTCGATCATCGCCCAGCCGGTCTCGAAGTCGTCGTCGTTGTCGCAGTCGATGTCGAGCTCTTGCGGGTCGTCGGGCGTGTTGTTCTTCAGGAAGTCCTCCCGGAAGATCAGGCTGACGTCCTGCAGACGCTCCTCGAACCAGCAGCGGAAGGTCTTCGTCGCCGAGAGCGGGAACTCGTTGTCGTTGAACGCGTCGAACTTGACGGTAGCGACGTGGTTCAGGTTGCCGCTCATGTTGATGAGCACGAGCGACGTGCCGGCGACCGCGACGAAGCTCGGGATGTACAGGCGCTCGGGCAGCGCCTCGTACTCGGCGTCGTCGAAGTCGAGCCGGCCGTTCCCGTCGAGGTCGGTCGCCTGACGATCGGCCACCGGGGACGTGTAGGGGAGCGCATTCACGCCAAACACGCCGCCCAGCGACGTGACGACGAGCTCGCTGCCGAGTAGGTAGTCGAACGACCACGCGGTCTTGAACTTCGTCGGGTCCTGCGCCGTGACGACGACGTAGCCCTCCTGGCCGCCGGATGCGTTGTGGCAGCTCGTCAGGACCGACAGCGTGTCGGCGGGCGTCAAGGCCTCGACGCGGTCGACGATGAAGCAGTCGAGCGGAAGCTGCGTGTCGAGCGGGTTCACCACCGTGTTCACGTACTCGAACATCACGTTGGTCGCGCCGGTCGTCGGCTGGACGTTGCTGTTCGTCACGCTGAGGACGGTGAAGAACGCGCCCGGGGCGGCGAGGTTGGAGCGGTGGATCGGGTAGACGAGCACACTGCCGGGCGCGCGGCCGTCGGCCAGTGCGGCCGGCGCCGTCGCCGCGACGGCGAGCAACGCGAGGGAGAGACGGGAGATCCGTTGCATGGGGAGGAGGTCCGTTGGTCAGGGTGCGAGCCGGGGCCCGGCGGAGCCGGGAAATGCTGCGGCCACGTCTCCGTCCACCCCGCTGCGGGCACGGCCGCGGGCGGACGGGTGCCGCATCTGGATTGAGGATGTCGCATTTATGGGCCTGCGACAAACGCAGCGTGGTCGAAATTGGACGGAAATTCGCGCCTAGTGGGCTTCGCGGGCCGATTCGGCCGCCCTCGGAAAGACCTTCCGCCCGCCTGGTGCGCGCTCGGATTAGAGGACGTTGCAATTGAGCAACGCGGCACCTGGTCGCTTTCTTCCGGAATCCGCGAAGGTTGTCCCCGCGCCGCGGCACCAACGCGCGGCCGACCCCCATGGTGACCCGCTCCGACCCCGCCGACTTCGAGCTGCGCCGCGCGATCCTCGCAGGGGACCGCGCGGCGGCGGAGCGCTTCTTCCGCGAGCACTTCGACGGCCTCTACGAGTTCGTCCACTACCGCGTCGGCGGCGACCGCAGCACCGCCGAGGACGTCGTCCAGGACACGTTCCTCGTCGCCCTCGAGCGCCTGGACGACTTCGACGGCCGCTCCAGCCTGCACACGTGGCTGTGCGGCATCGCCAAGAACCGCGTCCGCGCCCTGCGCCGCAAGCGCAGGCCGGTCCCGCTCGCCGACGTGCTCGCCGGCGCCGACGCCGACATCGACGCGATCCTCGCCGAGGTCGAGAGCGAGCCGATGCCCGAGTGGGTGCTCGAGCGCGACGAGACGCGCGAACTCGTCGGGGCCACGCTCTCGTCGCTGCCCGACGAGTACAAGCGCGCGCTCGTCGCGAAGTACGTCGAGGGCCGCACCGTCGCCGAGATCGCCGGCGGCGCCGGCCGCGGCGAGAAGGCGACCGAGTCGATGCTCCACCGCGCGCGGGTCGCGTTCGCGCGCGTCTTCGCGCTGCTCGCGCGCCGCCGCGGAGGGCTCGAATGAGCGCGCTCGAGCGCAACGTCGAGCTCCTGCTCGCGCGCGCCTACGCGCCGGTCGTCGCGCGGCCCGAGCTCCGCGCGCGGCTCGAGCACGACTTCGTCCTGCGCGCCACGCGCCTCGCCGAGGACCGCGAGCGGGCGGACCAGCGCCGCGCTGTGCGCCGCCGCTCGCTCGCCGTGGCCGCGCGCGTCGCTGCCGGGCTCGTCGTGCTCGCCGGCGCGATCGCGGTCCTCGCGCCGCGCCTCGCGCGCGACGGCGCGGCCCTCTCGCTCGACGCGATCCTCGAGACGGGCGCCGCCGCGTACACCGTCGGCGACGGCTGGGCGCCGGCCGGCGACGAGGTCGCGTTCGCGCCCGGCGTCGAGCTCGTCACGCCGGCGGGGCGTGCGTGCACGCTGCGCATCGCCGACGCGGGAGCGGTGCGCGTGCTCGCGAGCTCGCGCGTGCGCGGCGCCGGCGAAGCGTGGAGCGCGTCGATCGAGCTCGTCTCCGGCGCGTTGGTCGCCGAGCGCGAGCGCAGCGGCGACGCGCCGTGGCGCGTCGCGACGCCCGGCGGCACGGTCGCGCTCGCGCACGGCGTCCTGCAGGCGCGCGCGACGAGCGTCGACGGCCGCCCCGGCGCGCGCGTGGTGCTCGACCGCGGCCGCGCGACGCTGCCGGACGGGGCGGAGCTCGTCCCCGGCGCCGAGACGCTGCTGGAGCGCGGCGCGGCGGTCGCCGCGACCGACGCGACCGAGCCGGACGCGCGGCGCACGCCGATCGGCGGCGCGGGCGCGTCGAGCGAGACGACGCCGGCCGAGCCCGCCGCCGCGGACGCGGAGCCGGAGCCGGCTGCCGCGCTCGCCGGCCGCGTCCGCGCCGGCGACTCTGCGATCGAGTCGTTCGAGATCGTGCTGCTCGAGCACCGCGGCGTGGGGGACTACGCCGACCCGCGCGTGCACGCGTTCGAGGACGGCGAAGGCCGTTTCGCGATCGACGCGGTCGCGCCGGGCGTCTACAGCATCTTCGCGCAGGCCGACGGCTTCGCCGTGCGCCGGCTCGAGCGCCGCACGATCGCGGCGGGCGCGACCGTGGAGCTCGACGTCGAGCTCGAACGCGGCGCGGCCGTCGGCGGCTTCGTGCGCGACGCGGACACGGGCGCTGCGATCGCCGGCGCGCTCGTCGTCAGCGAGCGCGACGCGCCCGTCAGCGTCCTGCCGATGGGGGACCTGCCGTTCCCCGGCGCCGATCCGATGGCCGGCGTGCGCGCGCACGCGCGGACCGGGCCGGACGGTTGGTTCGAGATCGACGCGCTGTCGAGCGGCCGCCAGGTGCTGCGGGCGACCGCGTCCGGGTACGGCGCCGCGTGGATGGAGCCGTTCGAGCTGGGCGCGAGCGCGCGGCCGGGCGAGCTCGTGATCGAGCTGCGCCCCGGCGGATCGGTCGCGGGCGCCGTGACGCGCGCCGACGGCTCCGCGTTCTCCGGCGCGCTCGTCATCGCGAGCGTCGTCGACTTCGAGGGCCGCGGCTACTGCGCGAACTACGCGATGGCGCGGAGCGACGAGCGCGGCCGCTACCGCCTCGACGACCTCGTGCCGGGCTTCTACGCGCTCGTATTGATCGATCCGAGCGACCCGGGCGCCGCGGAGCGCATCGTGCAGTTGCGCGTCGCGCGCGGCGAGACGATGGCGGTCGACTTCGACCTCGCGGCCGGCGCGAGCGACGGAGCGTCGGGCCCGGCCGCCGCAGAAGCGCCGAACGGCGGGATCGCGGGCCGCGTCGTCGGGCCCGACGGCGCGCCGCGCGCGGGCCTGAGCGTGACCGCGGTGCTCGCGTCGGACGCGGTCGCGATGGTCGATTCCCGCTGGCACGTCGCGCTCAGCGACGCGGACGGCGCGTACGAGCTCGCGCACCTCGAGCCGGGCACGTACGGTCTCTACGTCGGCCGCGGCATGGAGTTCTTCCACTCCGAGCCGGAGCTCGCCCGCGTCGAAGCCGGCGCGCGCGTGCCGCGCGACGTGCGCCTGGGCGGCGCGCGCCTCGCCGGGCGGGTGAAGGCGGCCTTCGGCGGCGAGCCCGTCGCCGCGGCCGTGCTCGTCCTCGCGCTCGACCGTCCCGACGAAACGAGCGTCGTCGCCAAGCTGCTCACCGACCCCGAGGGCCGCTGGGCCGTGCCGCACGCGCTCCCGGGGCGCTACCGCGTCGAGGTGCTGCCGCTCGGCGAGGGGCTCGGCAACGCGTCGTCACCGATCGTCGAGCTCGGCGCCGCGACGCGCCGCGACGACGTCGACGTGCGCCTCGAGCCGGGCGGCTCGCTCGACGTCGTCGTGGCGGACGCCGGCGGCGCGCCGGTCGCGGGCGCCGTCGTGTCGCTCGTGCACGTCGAGACGGCGCACCCGCTGTTCTTCGCCGACCCGTTCACGAACGCGAACGGCGTGCTCGCGGTGCCCGCGCTGCGCACCGGCGCGTGGAGCGTGACCATCGTCTTGCCCGACGCGCCGGACGGCGTCGCCCTCGAGCGCGTCGTCGACGTGCGCGCGGGCGAGCGCGCGACCGCGCGTTTCGAGCTCGTTCCCGCAGGAGATTGACCCCCTACCCACCGAGAGTTGCCATGAAAACGCTGCCCCTCGTTCTCACGTCCGCCGTCGTCGCCCTCGTCGTGTCCGCGATCTTCGTCCGCGTTCTCGCGCCGCGTCCCGACGCGGCCGCGGGCGAAGGATCCGCCGCCTCGAGCGCCGCATTCGCCACCCTCGAGTCCGAGCTCGCTTCCGTGCGGGCGTCGCAGAGCGAGACGCGCGACAAGCTCGCTTCGATCGAACGCTCGCTCGAGATGCTCTCGAGCCGCGGCATGCGCGAGCCGGTCGGCGACCCCGAGTCGCTCGTCGCGAAGTGGCTCGACGAGAACCGCGAGGCCGTCGGAGAGCTCGTCGCCGCGGCCGTCGAGCGCGCGCCCGAGCGGAGCGCGGCGGCGACCGAGCCGACCGCGGCGCAGCGCGACATGCCCGGCACGCTCGCGCGCTTGACCGATCCGTCGACCGACTGGGACACGAAGCAGGCGATCTGGGACGAGCTGCGCGAGGAGGGCCGGCTCGAGGAGGCGATCGCGGAGATCGAGCGGCGGGCCGAGGAGCACGCGGACGACCCCGACGCGCAGGTCGACCTCGGCGGCGCGTACCTGCAGAAGGTGTTCGATGCGGGCGCGGGCCCGGCAGCGGGCCTGTGGGCGATGAAGGCGGACAAGGCGTTCGACCGCGCGCTCGCGCTCGACGACCACCACTGGGACGCGCGCTTCTCGAAAGCGACGAGCCTCTCGTTCTGGCCGCCGGCGCTCGGCAAGCAGAGCGAGGCGATCCACCAGTTCGAGACGCTGGTCGCGCAGCAGGAGCTCGAGACGCCGCACGAGGGCTTCGAGCAGAGCTACCTGATGCTCGGCAACCTCTACCAGCAGAACGGGAACCCCGACAAGGCGCTCGCGACGTGGGAGAAGGGCCTTCAGTTGTTCCCGAACGCGCAGGAGATCGCCGCGCAGGTCGATCTCGCGAAGAAGCAGTAACGCTCGCTACGCCATCGACAACGGCACCGGAAGCCCCGCGAACGTATCGGGGATCTGCACGCGGTCGTGCTCGCCGCCGCGGTCCTTGAACAGGTGGAGGATGCGCGCCCGGGCGATGTCCTCGTACTCCGGCTCGGGATAGGTGCTCGAGCGGAAGGGGCGACCGGGGCCGAGGTCGTGGATCACCGCGCGCACGCCGGGGATGCCGACGAAGTGCATCTCCTCGATGCGACGCTTGCCGCCGTGGATGTCGTGCGTCTCGAACACGACGCGCAGCGCGCGACGGAAACGGCGGAAGCCGAGGCCGTCCTCGACGAAGATCAGGTCGACGTGGAGGTCGCGCATCACGTCGCGGTAGTAGCGGCGCGCGCGCGTGGAGAGCAGACGGTGGTAGGGCGGCCCGACGATCTGCTCCAGCGCCGCGCGCTGCTCCCACTCGGCGTCGTCGCCGTCGGCGTCGCGCGTCAGCCCGGGGACGAACCAGTGCTGCAGGCCGAGCCAGAAACCGTTGCCGGAGTCGAAGCGTCGGCGCGCGGCGATCTTGAACAGCTTCTCGAGCCCGCGGACGATCTGCCGGCGCTGCAGCAGCACGTCGCGGCGTGCGAGGCGGCGCAGCACGTCCGGCCGGTCGAGGTCGTCGGGCTTCAGCGCGAGCGGCCAGCGCTCGGAGAGCGCGAACGGGTCCGGCTGCGCCGGATCCGGCTGCACCGCGATCTGGACGTGCGACGGGCGCGGCGCGGCCGGCGCGAACTCCGCGCGCCAGTTCGCGCGCACGAGCGAGATCTCGACGCGGCTGCGCACCGCCGATGCGAACACCCCGCCGTCGTCGGGCATGTGCACGTAGAGCTCCGGCGGCTCGGCCTCGCCGCCGAGCGAGCGCGAGCGGCGGACGAAGCGCACGACGTGCACCGAGCCCATCGCGGCGCCGCCGAACGCGCACCACAGGAACACGAGGCCCGCGAACGAGGTCATCGGCATCGACGGCGAAGTGGCGGGCACGAGCCCGACTCCGAGCCTCTCGCCGCGCGCGACGAGCCCGATGCACGCGACGGTGAGGCCCAGCAACACGGTCGACAGCGCCAGCGCCTGGTGCATGCCCAGGCTGCGCGGCTCCTGCTCGCCGTCCTTCTCGTGCCACAAGAGGAGCAGTCGCGCGTTCCCCGGCAGGTGCAGCGCAGCGAGATCGAGCGCGAGGAGCGCGCCGATGCCGGCGAGCGGGATCCAGCCGGGTAGGGCTCCGATCGCGAGCACGAGCACGACGACGTACGCGCCGATGCTCCACCACTCGACGCGGCGCGCGCGCAGCCCGTTGTCGGTGAACGCGCCGAGCCACGCCTCGTGCAGTGCGCCGATCGGATACGCGGCCAGCTTGAACCCGCCGCCGATCAGCGCGAACCACAGGACGGCGAGGGCGGCGAGGTACACGGTGTACGACAGCGGCGTGATCGCCGCGCGCGCTCCGCTCGGGAACCAGCCGGCGCACGCGAGCAGCGCGACGACGAGCGCCGCGAGCACGAGCGTCGCTCGGACGAAAGCGCGCGGCACGCGGATCGGCAGCGGCGGCTCGCCGCGCAGGTCGAAGCCGAACTCGGGGATCGCGTCCCACAGGCGCGCGCCGACGGTGCGCGCGGCCGCGACCAGCCGTTCGACCGGCGGCAGCGGCCTGTGGACGTGCCACAGCCAGGTCGCCGCCGCGTACCCGACGAGGAGCGAGACGCCGACGACGTCGCCGAAGTCGGATTCGAACTGCCGGCCGATGTACTCCAGCGCGAAGACACCCGAGCCCCAGAAGGCCAGGCACGCCGAGCCGCTCCGAAGAGCGCGGTGCGTGCGCAGGGATTGGAGCCCGAGGACCTTCATCGCGAGCGGCGGCGCGCGTAGCGGCCCCCGATCGCCCTAGACGATAACCGCGCGGGCTGCCGCGGGCGAACCGCCGTTCTCGCGCGCCCCGCCTTATCCTCGGCCCGTGGCGGATCCTCGGCAGGTGGTGGCGCGGACGTGGAACGTCGCGGCGCTCGCTCTGGCCGCGCTCGGCATGGCGGCCTGCGGCGACGACCCGGGAGCGGCGGCCGGAGCCGGCGCCCTTGCGCAGGATCGGGACACGCCGGCGGCCACGCTCGACGACCTCGTCGCGCTCGGCTACGCCGGTTGGGACGACGCGCCGGACCCGCAGCGCTCCGGCGTCGTGCTGCACGAGCGCGCGCGCGCGTTTCCCGCCTATGGGATCCACGCGGACGACGTCGACGCGGTGCTGCTGACCGACGCGGACGGCGCGGTCGTGCACCGCTGGCACGTGCCCGACGGACGGCGGGTCGACGTCGCGGAGCTGCTCGAGGACGGGCACGTCGTCGCGATCGACGCCGAGCGGCGCATCGTCCGGCTCGACCGCGCCTCGAACGTCGTGTGGAGCGTCGAGCTGACCGCGCACCACGAGATCGCGCGGCTCGCGAGCGGCGCGCTCGTCGTCCCGTTCTTCGACCAGGAGCGCTACCGCGGCCGCGCGGTGCGCTTCGACGGGCTCGCGTGGATCGACCCGGACGACGGGCGCGTGCTGCGCCGCTGGCGCGCGCGCGAGCATCTCGCGGCCCTGCGCGCGCTGCACCCGCCGCTCCCGCTCGACGAGGCGCCGCCGCCGGCGCCGGGCGCCGACGGCAAGGTCTACGACTACCACCACCTCAACGCGGTGCAGGAGCTGCCCGCGACCGCGCTGGGGGCGAGCGACGAGCGCTTCCGCGCCGGCAACCTGCTCCTGTGCCTGCGCAACGCGAGCGTCCTCGTCGTGCTCGACCGCGACACGCTCGCGCCGGTCTGGTCGTGGGGCCCCGGCGAGCTGGACTTCCCGCACGCGCCGCGGCTCCTCGCGAGCGGACGGATGCTCGTGTTCGACAACGGTTGGCACCGCGGTTGGTCGCGCCTCGTCGAAATCGATCCGCGCACGGGCCGCGTCGCGTGGGAGTGGCGCGCCGACCCGCCGGAGCGCTTCTTCACCAAGACGCGCGGCGCGGCGCAGCGGCTGCCGAACGGGAACACGCTCGTGTGCGAGTCCGAGCGCGGGCGCGTCTTCGAGCTCGCGCCGGACGGCGACGTCGTCTGGGAGTACCGCAACCCCGTGACCGATGCCGAGGGCCGGCGCCGGCGCATCTACCGCTTCGAGCGCGTCGCGAACGAGCGCGCGGCGGCGGTGCTGCGCGAGCGCTGAGCTGCGTTCAGGGCCACATCGTCGTCGGCCGCAGGTGTTCGGGACCCATGCCCATGCGCACCGCGGCGAGCGCGCGATGCAGCTCGCGCTCGGTCACTTCGCCGAAGGACTCGTCCGGAAGATCGAACAGCACGCGCCGCTCTTCGCTGTGGAGCGAGAGCACGTGCGCGAGCCAGCTCTCGACGCGCGGTCCATCGACCAGGCCGAGCGCGGGCACGAGGCTGCGGTCTGGCACGCGCTCGAGCGAGTCGAGCAACGCGTCCGCCGCGCGCGCGCCGTCCACGCGCACGAGCGCCCAGGCCGCCGCGAGCTTCGCGTCCGGCGGCTCGGCGTCGTGCTTGCGGCGCGAGCCGGCGAGCTCCTCGTTGCGGCGCAGGCACGCCTCGAGCGGCTCGAGCCAGCCCCGCTCGCGCGTCAGACCGGCGACGAGGCACGCCGCCGTGTCGTTCGCCGCGATGCCGCGCGCGATCCAGGCGCGCGCGTCCTCTCCGAGCAGCGCGAGCGCGCGCAGCTCGAGCTGGCCGTGCGCCAGGACGAAGGCCGGGTCGTCGAGCGAGTCCTCCGCGAGGTCGTGGACCGGTGCCGCGGCTCGTGCGAGCCGCTCGGCCAGCGCCCGCTCGAGCGCCTCCGGCGTCGGGCGCGCGCCCCCGTCGAGCTCGGACGCGCGGCGCGCGAGCGTGTCGAGCATCGCGCTCGTCCGCGCGATCCGCTCGCGCTGCGCGAGCGGCGCGGCCATCTCGATCTGATACTCGATCTCGCCGTCCTCGCCGATCGAGAGCGCGAGCGGGTCGCCGACCTGGTTCAGCAGCGCGTCGACGAGCGCCGGGCCGTAGCCGAGCGCACGGTCGAGCAGGTCCGCGCCGAGGGTGCCGCGCGCCTGCTGCGCGCGCAGCTCGGCCGCGAGCTCGTCGAGCGCGGGGATCGCGAGCTCGAACGTCAGCTCGACGTACACGCGGCCCGCGTCGTAGCGCTGGACCAGCGCGATCCGTTTCGCGCGCGCGTCGAGGTCGTGGAAGCGGAACGTGAACGCGTCGCGCGGGTCGATCACCTCGGCGAGCACGAGCGACGTGTCGCGCTCGCCTTCGTCGACGAGCTGCTCGAGCAACTGCTCGCCCGTGACCGCCGCGTACGCCGTGGAGTACGTCGAGCTCGACGACGACATGCCGGAGAAGGCGCCGTTCTTCTCGCCGAGCGCGGGGCCGAAGTGCCAGCCGCGCAGCTCGTCGGGCCGGAGCGGCTCGCCGTCGCGGAGCAACGTCGCGCCCGCGGGCACCGTGCGCAGCTCGAACCCGTGCAGGTGACGCAACGCGCCGAGCGCGAGCTGGAGGCACAACGGCACCATGACGACGAGCAGCGCGAGCACCGCGGGCTGCGGCCAGCGCAAGCGCCGAGTCCTGTGTCGCGGCCACGCGCGCCGCGTCGCTCCGCACGCCGGACACGCCGCCAGGCTCGCGTGCACCGCGCGCCCGCACTCGGCGCAGCGTACGACCACGTCCGGTCGGAGCACCGCGCGCCACACGAGCCAGCCGACGCCGGTGAGCGCGAGCGCGGCTCCCGCCGCCGTCCGCGCGGGAGACGCGCCCGCCGCGCGCAGCGTCCGCAGGGCGAACGGCAGCGTGAGCGCGCCCACGGCGAGCCAGATCGCGACGTTGCGCTCGACGCGCTCGCCCGGCAGCGGCGCGACGTCCGCGCTGGCGAGCATCGGGTCGACGAGCGCGACGAGCGGGACCGCGACGGCGAGCGTCCAGCCGAGCGCGACGACGGGCACGTCCCGGCGCGGCACGGCGCGGGCGATGCGCTCGTCCTTGTCGCGCGCCGCGACCCCGCGCAGCGGGACGAGGCGCCGCGTCGCTTCGAGCAGGAACGCGCTCACCGCGAACGAGACGAAGAGGCGCGCGAGCGAAGCGTCGGGCAGCAGGTGGTGCACTGCCGCGAAGAGCGCGAGGCCCAGGCCCAGGCCCGGGACCCAAGCTTGCTGCGACCAGCTCGGACGCGCGAAGCCGGCGGTCAAGAAGGCGCTCGTCGCGAAGACGAGGGCGCACGAGGACGCGAACACCTCGAGCTCGACGGCGGACGGTGGGACGTAGCGCGGCTCGAAGCCGAATCCGCTCCCCACGAGCGCGGCGAGCGCGTGCGTCGCCCCGGTCGCGACCAGGAGCGCCCAGGCGAGGACGCTGACCGCGAGCCCGCGCGCGGCGGCGAAGAGCTTCGCGCAGAAGAGCGCGCTGCGCGCCAGCGGCAGCGAGCGCAGGTAGGCGCCCTCGCGGCTCGTCGCATCGGCCGCGAAGAGTAGGCTGGCCGCGAGCGCCGCGAAGACGTGGAAGAGGAACTCGTTGTGGAAGACCGCGCGCTCGCCGATCTCGAGCGACGCGCCGATGACGGGGGCGGTGAGGACGAGGAGCGCGACGAGCAGCCACGTGGCCGGGCGCACGCGGCGGCTCTGCGCGACGGCGAGGACATTCAAGCGTCACCTCCGCGGGGGAAGTCGTCGGGCACGAGGCGGTTCGCGCGGCGCAGGACAGCGAACGCGAGCCCGGCGGCGAGCGCGAGCGCGGCGCCGTCGGCGTCGAACGTCGGCGCGAGGCGCCTGCCGGCGTGCACCAACAGCACGAGCAGCGCCCCGCCGGCCGGCAACGTCGCGAACGACACCAGGCGCGCGAGCGGCGCGTCGGTCGGCACGCGGCGGCCGCGCGCGCTCGTACACCACCTCTGCCACGCCCAGGCGCCGAACCAGTACGTGAAGAGCGGCCAGCCGACGAAGGTGACGAACGTGCGCGCCGTCGCGTCGAGCGTCGTGATGCGCTTCGGGTGCTGGAGCTCGCGCGGGAGCACGTCGTGCAAGAGCTCGATGGCGTAGTACGCAAGCCCGGTCGTCTCGCACACGAAGACGAACGCGCCGAGCGCGAGCACGGCGAGCGAGCCGGCGACGTGGGGCGCGAAGAAGACGGCGCGGCGGCGCACGGGGAGCTGGCAGCAGTAGCGCATCGTGCCCGCTGTCGTGCCGCGCGCGAGGCGGTCGTCGATCACGTGGGCGAGGACGACGAGCAGGACGAGGAGCGCGAGCGCGGGGATCGCGGGCCCGTAGGCCGTGCCGGGGACATCGCGGCCGAAGCTCGTCGCGTTGCGGCTCATCCAACTGAACGCGCCGCCGAGGAGGACGCCTATCTGGAGCGTTCGCGCGAGCGCGCGCAGGTGCATGCGCAGGAGGACGATCACGCCGCCGCTCCCTCCTCCGCGCGCGCGCTCCCGTTCGACAGCGCCAGGTAGACGTCCTCGAGCGGCATGTGCAGCACCTCGATCGCGTCGCCGGTGGACGCGAGATAGGTGTCGCTACGGTCACCGTTGACGACCTGCACGTCGCCGCCGGACAGCTCGCGCAGGACGTGCAGCGGCTGCGATTGGAACGAGCGGACGACGAGCACCTGCGCGTCGCCGACGCGCTCGCTCGAGAGCGGATCGGCCGCCCTCCAGCGCTCGCGCGTGCGCTCGTACAGCTCGAACGGGATGCGCAGCGTCTTGACGTGCTCGTACAGGTCGTCGAGCGGGGCGAATGCGCGCAGGCGGCCGCCGGCGAGCACGGCGACGTCCGAGGCGATCCGCTCGACGTCGGTGACGAGGTGCGTCGAGAGGAGCAGCGTGCGGTCGCCCTCGGCGAGGTAGTCGGCGAGCAGCTCGAGCAGGTGGCGGCGCGCCTGGACGTCGAGCCCGGAGCCGGGCTCGTCGAGGACGAGCAGGTCCGCGCCCTGTGCGAACGCGAGCAGCAGCATGAGCCGGCGGTTCTGGCCCTTCGAGAGCGCCTCGACCTTCTGGCGGCTGTCGAGTCGGAACAGCGCGAGCAGCTCGTCGGCGCGCTCGCGGCCCCAGCGCGGGTACAGGCTCGCGTGGTAGGCGACGAGGTCGCGCACGCGCAGCCAGCCGGGCAGGATCGGCTCCTCGGAGACGAAGCCGATGCGCGCGCGCACCTCGGGCGCGAGGTCCCATGGCTCCGCCCCGAGGACGCGGCACGTGCCGCTCGTCGGCGGCGTGAAGCCGAGCAGCATCTGCAGCGTCGTCGTCTTGCCCGCGCCGTTGGGGCCCAGGAGCGCGCAGGCGCTGCCGACCGGCAGGGCCCAGTCGAGCTGGTCGACGACGGGCGGGCCCTGGTAGCGCTTCGTGAGCGCCTCGGTCTCGATCGCGTTCATGCGTGCTCCTCGGTCCGCGCGTCGCGGCCCTTCGGGTCGTCGTGGTCGGTGCGCTCGTCGTGGTCGGTGCGCTCGTCGTGAGGCGGGCCGCCCGGCTCCGGACGCAGCCGCGCGACCTCGGCCCGCAGAGCGGCGACGAGCTCGTCCTCGACGAGCCCCAGCCGCAGACCCTCGCGGGCGAGCTCGGAGGCGAGCCGCGCGATCAGCGCGTCGCGCTCCTGGGCGCGCAGCGGCTGGTCCCCGTCGGAGACGAACGCGCCGCGGCCCTGGTGGCGGTAGATGATCCGTTCGGATTCGAGCAGGTCGTACGCCTTCACGACGGTCGCGGGGTTGGTGCCCAGGTCGCGGGCGAGCTCCCGCACCGACGGGAGCCGGGTTCCCGGCTTCACGAACCCCCTCAGGAACGCCGCTTTCACGTCGTTCGCGATCTGGCGGTACAGGGGGAGCCCCGAGCCGGGCCGCAGCCGAATGGGGATGCTCATCTGTATGGGTACTACCGATACAGTAGGCCCCAGGCGGCCGCAAGGGGGAATCCGGCGGCGACTCGGCGCAGCCGCGCGGGTAGGGTCTGGGCGTGTCCCGCTCTCCCGCTCGCGCGCCTCGGGCGCGCCTCGTGCCTCGCGTTCACGGCGCCGCCGTCGTAGCGGCTCTGCTCGCCCTCGCCTGCGGCCCCGCGTCCGACGGCGCAGCCGACGCCGCGCCGTCCGGGGCGCCCCCGAACGTGCTGCTCGTCGTGCTCGACGACGTCGGGGTGTGGGACCTCGCGCTCTACGGCCTCGGCTCCGACGTGGCGGCGACGCCGGTGCTGGACGGGCTCGCGGCGGCGGGCGTCACGTTCACGAGCGTGTGGAGCAACCCGCTGTGCAGCCCGACCCGGGCGACGATCCTCACCGGTCGTTACTCGTTCCGCACCGGGGTGGGGGACGCGACACTCGAGGACGGCGGGGGCGTGGCGCCGAGCGAGGTGCTGATCCCCGCGGCGCTGCCGGAGCAGTACGTGAGCGCGGCGATCGGCAAGTGGCACGTCAGCCGGTTGAACGAGGATCCACGCACGCCCAACCGGGCGGGCTTCGACCACTTCGCGGGCATCGAGGCGAACCTCCCGACGTACTCCGTCTACCGGCGCATCGTCGATGGCGAGGCCGCCCCCGTGGAGCGGTACGTGACGAGCGCGCAGGTCGACGACGCGCTGGCGTGGCTCGGGGGCGCGAGCGAGCCGTGGTTCTGCCATCTCGCCTTCAGCGCGGCGCACGCGCCGTTCGAGCAACCGCCGCCGGAGCTGGTGTCGCCCGCGCGGCACGAGCAGCGCAGCGATCGAAGCGTCTTCCTGGCGATGATCGAGGCGCTGGACGCCGAGCTCGGGCGTCTTCTCGACACGCTCGATCCCACGGTGCGCGCCCGCACGACGATCCTGGTCGTCGGCGACAACGGCACGCCGTGGAAAGTGCCTCCGCAGGCGCTCGACGGGCGCCGCGTGAAGAACAGCGTGTTCGAGGGGGGCATCCGCGTGCCGCTGGTCGCGTCCGGGGCGCGCGTCGGCGCGCGCGGCGCCCGCAGCGACGCGCTCGTCGGCGCGGTGGACCTCTTCGCCACCGTCGTCGAGCTCTCCGGCGCTCCGCCGGCGCCGAGCGCGGTCGACTCGGTGAGCTTCGCGCCGCTCCTCGCCGATCCGACGCGGCCCTCGCGGCGGACGCACTGCTTCGCGGAGATGTTTCGCCCCGACGGCGGCCTGGAGCCGACGGTCGTGCAGCGCGCGATCCGCGACGAGCGCTTCAAGCTGCACCGCTCGAGAGGGCGGGACGCGCTCTACGACCTCGTCGACGATCCGCTGGAGCAGCGCGACCTGATTCGCCGCGCGGAGCACGCGGAGCGGCGCGACGCGCTGGGCGCCGCGCTCGACGCGCTGCTCGCGTCCGAGGGCTAGCCCGGCGGCTCCAAGCCGCTCAGCCGGTCGCGGCCATCTTGGCGCGATGGCTCTCGGGCTGGAGCTGCTGGTAGTCCTCGGAGTAGTCCTCGGCGCCGGGCTGACGCTGGCCGGTCAGGCGCACGTAGACGTCGAAGAGCTTCTGCTCGAGGGGGAAGCCGTAGCGCTGGTTCTTGAGGCGCCAGCCGGCGATGCGCGAGAGCAGGCGCCGCATCGCGAGCGAGCCCTCGGTGACGTGCATGTCGTAGATCGCGGCGGTGTTGTTGTAGTGGCGCCACGTCTCGCGCACCGACTCGGGCAGCGGCGTGTTGTGGGAGTTGTACTTGTACTCGAAGCACATGCCCCACTCTTCGAACGTCCGCGGCGGCTGGTAGCCGAGCTTGATCGCCCGGTCGTAGTCCTCGGTCCCCGGGATCGGGCGGAACGGATAGACCTCGGAGCCCGCGAGCGGATAGCGGTGCTTGACGATCGCCGCTTGGCGCAGCGTCTCTTCCATCGACTCCTGCGTCTCGCCGGGGTAGCCGATGATCCAGAACGTGCCCGGGATGATGCCGCGGTCGGCGAGCTTGCCGATCGCCTGCGGGATGTGGTCGATCTTGATGTGCTTGCGGATCTGCTCCTGCATCTCGGCCGTGCCGGCCTCGGCGCCGAGCCAGAGCAGATGGCACTGCGACTCCTCGAGGAGATCGAGCGTCTCCTCCTTGTATCGCATGATCGTCTCGATCTCGATCGTGCCGTTCCAATGGACCGGCACCTTCAGATCGACGAGCGTCTCGCAGAACTCCTTCGTGCGCTTCTCCGCGACGCCGAAGTTCGCGTCCTGGAAGCGCAGCACGTCGAAGCCGAAGCGCTCCTGCAGCTCGGCGACGTCCTCGGCGAGCTCCTTGCCGCCGATCGCCTTCCAGCGCCGTCCCGTGACGAGCGGCGAGCAGCAGAACGTGCACGGCTCGGGGCAGCCGAAGCTCGAGAAGTAGCTGAATCCGACCGGCGGGTCGCTCGCCGTCCACTTGCCCGGCAGCGGGAAGCGGTGGCGCACCTTGAGCCGCGACGGGTGCTTCTGGATCGCGGCGTACTCGTCGAAGCGGAGCAGCTCCCACGGCACGCGCTCGAAGCGGTCGAAGCCGACGACCTCGCGGTGGTCGGTGTAGACGACGCGCCCGTCGCGCAGGAGCGCGAGCCCCGGCACCTCGTCGAGCGCAGCGCCCGCGTCGAGCGCCTGCACGACCTCGCGGAACGTCAGCTCGCCCTGGCCGATCCCGACGGCGTCGGCGATGCCCTGCTCGAGGTACATCTCGGGGATCACGCTCGGGAACCAGCCGCCCCAGATGATCGGCAGGTCGGGGTAGCGCTCGCGCACCGCCTTGGCGACGCGGTAGCCGTCGTACACCTGGTAGCCGAGGATGCACGAGCTCGCGAAGCACAGCGCTCCGTCGCACGCCTCGAGGACCTTCGCGATGTAGTCGTCGTCGATCATCGCGTCGAGGATCTGCACGTCGTAGCCGTCCGCGACGGGGCCGGACGCGATCTGCAGGAGCTCGAGCGGCAAGAGGTCCGCGCTGAACGCCTCCCCGCGGTTCGGGTCGGCGCGGTGGGGGAGGAAGAGGACGATTCGCTTCTTGCGCTGGATCACGGCTGCGTCCTCAGGACTGGGCGGGGTGGGGGGTGACTCCGGAGGTCCTGTCGAGCGCGATCTTGTCCTCCTGGGTCTGGCCGGTCACGCGTACGTACCAGTCGAACACCTTCTGCTCGATCGGCAGGCGGTAGTTGCCGTGGCGCAGGCGCCAGCCGGAGATCGAGCGCATCAGCTTGCGCACGATGCGGCCACCCTCCTGCACGTTGCCGTCGTAGAACGACGAGGTCGTGCCGTAGCGCTTCCACGTCTCGATCACGTCCTCGGGCAGGCCGATGTCGTCGTACTCGTACTTGTACTCGAGGCAGCTACCCCAGTCCTCGAACGTCTTCGGCGGCTCGTAGCCGAGCTTCACCGCCTCGTCGAAGTCCTCCGTGCCCGGGATCGCGCGGAACGGGAAGATGTCCGACGCAGACCCGGGGTAGTTGTGCTTCATCCGCGCGGCGAGCTGGATCGTGGCGTACATCGACTCCTTGCTCTCGCCGGGATAGCCGATGATCCACGTCGTCCCCGTCTGCATGCCGCGGTCGTAGATGCGGCCGAGCGCGAGCTCGAGGTGGTTCTCGAGGTCGATCTTCTTCTTGATGCGGATCTGCTGCTCCTTCGAGCCCGCCTCCGCGCCGAGGATGATCAAGTGGCACTTCGAGTCGCGCAGCAGGTCGCACGACGGCTCCTTGTAGCGCGCGATCGTCTCGATCTCGTACGTCGCGTTCCACCAGAACCGCGGCGGACCGTCGGCGAGCAGCGCCTCGCACCATTCGTTCGAGCGCTTCTCCGCGACGCCGAAGTTCGCGTCTTGGAAGCGCAGCATGTTGAACTTGTAGCGGTCGTGCAGCGCGAGGATGTCGTCGGCGAGCTGCTTGCCGCCGATCGCCTTCCAGCGCCGGTTCGTCACCATCGGCGAGCAGCAGAACGTGCACGGCTCGGGGCAACCGAAGCTCGAGAAGTAGCTGAGCGCGCGCACCGGCGTGCCCGGCTTCATGTCGTGCGGGTCGGGCAGCTTGTGGCGCAGCTTCACGACGCCCTTGGAGTTCTGCAGCTCGACGTACGCTTCGAAGTCCAGCAGGTCCCACGGCACGGGCGGGATCTGGTCGAACCCGACGACCGCGCGGTGCGCCGTGTAGTGCGCCTTGCCGTCGGCGTCCGCGACGACCAGACCCGGCACGTCGGCGAGCGGGGTGCCGTTGTCGATCGCCTGGACGACTTCCCAGAACGTGATCTCGCCCTGGCCGAGACCGACGGCATCGGCGAGGCCGGTCTCGATGTACAGCTCGGGCACGACGCTGGGGAACCATCCGCCCCAGATGATCGGCAGGTCGGGGAAGCGCTCGCGGACGCGGCGGGCGACCTCGGCGCCGTGGAGCACCTGGTAGCCGAGGATGCACGAGCTGGCGAACAGGAGCGCGCCGTCGCACAGCTCCATCAGCCGTCGCTCGTAGTCCGGGTGGATCATCGCGTCGACGATCTCCACCTCGTAGCCCTCGGCGGCGGGGAAGCACGCGATCTGCAGGAGCTCGAGCGGGTGCAGATCGGCCGCCACGCGCACACCCTCGTCCGGGTTCGCGCGGTGGGGCAGGAACAGGACCAGGCGTTTTTTCTTCGTCCGGATCATTCGGGGGGTGCTGGCGCCGGGCGGAGGCCGAGGAAGCCGCCCGCGGCCGCCGAATCGCGGGCTCAGCCGTCCGATTATGCCGCGGACGTGAGCTTTCTGTCGCGACCGAGCGGGAAAGGCCGTCGCGCGACCCCACCTCCGGCTCTATCGACCGCTCGCGCGGCGTCTCTGTTCCCCCGACTCCGTCGATCCGTCGCCGATCACGTCGCGCGTGTCGACCGGACGCGGCGCTGGTCGCTCCGCCGGCCGCGCCGGCTGCGCCGCCGGCACGCGCCCGGCGCACGGGCGGGAGTCGGAGCGACCGACGCGCCTCGGGTTCCGACCGAGGGCCGCGCCGCTCGGGCTCGCGCGCGCGCGCCCACGCGCGCGCACGCACACGCGCGCGTGGCCCGCCAGCCCCCACCCTCCGCCCTCGAGGACCCGCGGGGAGCGGCAGCGGTTGCGC
>CAZGTQ010000257.1:0-4658 GCA_964528575.1 uncultured Planctomycetaceae bacterium
CCGTCCGCGCCTGCGGGACCGGTGGGGCCCGCTGCGCCTTGTGCTCCATCGGCGCCCGCGGCTCCCGTCGGACCCAGCGGACCTTCCGGGCCCGTCGCCCCCGCCGGGCCTTGCGCTCCGTCCACTCCGTCCGCGCCGTCCGCGCCTGCGGGACCGGTGGGGCCCGCTGCGCCTTCTGCTCCGTCGGCGCCCGCGGGGCCGGTCGGGCCGGCGACACCGGCGGGGCCCGTGGGGCCTTCGAGGCCCGACGGGTTGCCGACCCACTGGCCGGCGGAGTCGATGACGAGCAGGCCGTTGACCGTGACGCTGTTCGGGGTGATGTCCTTGCCCGGGACGTCGTCGGCGGCCTTCGCGCTGCCGGCGCGCAGGGCGTACGGGACCGACGCGATGCGCAGGCGCGGCGTCATCTCCGGATCGCTCTCGACCTGCAAGCCGAGGTAGCGGTTCGTGCCGTCGAAGAGGTTGCCCTGCAGCGGCGTGGTCGTGCCGAGCAACAGATCGACGACGCCGTTGAGCGCGGTCGCCGTGTGCGGCTCCTGCCACAGGAGAAGGCCGCCGATCGGGGCGTCGTAGATGCGCACGTGCAGCGAGACCATCCCGTTCAGCGGGGCCCCCCCGCCGTCGGTCAGTCGCGCCTGGACGTGGAGCAGGGACGGCGGCGGGGCCTGAGCGGAGAGCGGGCGCGCGAAGCCGAGCGCGGCGACGAGCACTGCGACCGCCCACGCGGGCAGGACACGGTGGGTCATGGAAGAGCTCCGGGGGGGACCTGGGGAGCGGCGGGGAGAGCCGCTCGGGCGGGACGCTCGAGCGACGAGCTGGCCGGGGGGAGCTCGCGCGGAACCGTCCTTCGTCAAGTTACCTCGAAAACGCGAGCCCGGGGCGACGCTGTTCGCCGCCCCGGGCTCGGGTCGCAGAATCGCCGCTCCTACCTGAATACCGCCGTCGAGCGGTTCGTCAGGCGGACGTCGAGCGGGACGATCGACAGGATCGCGAGCGTCTGGACGTGGAGCGAGGCGCCGATCAACGCCGGCATCACGTTGAGCGTCACCGGTTGGACGTGCACCGCGCCGGGCGCGGGATACGGGACGCCTGCGAAGACGTTCACGATCGGCGCCGGACCGATCAAGAGCGTGCCGTACGGCGGCACCGGGATCGACGTCGCCGTCGGCGAGGCGTACACGTCGAAGAAGCCGCCCACCGCGCCGTAGTTGCGCAGCTCGAAGCCGACGCCGCTGACGATGCTCGGCGGGAGCTGGACCGCGGGCGTCGACAAGAACGCGTCCGGCTCGCTCGCCGCTCCTTGCAGCGTCGTCACGGCCACCGCGTTCGGTCCCGGCGGCGTCGCCGGCGTCACCGCGCTCACCTGCGTGTCGGAGAGCACCGTCGGCACGCTCGCCGGATTTCCCGCGACTTGAACCGTCACCGGCCCGGCCGCGCCCTGGTCGAAGAAGTGCATGCCGCACACCGTGACCGCCGTACCCCCGTCCATCGTGCCGAGCGGCGGCGTGACGCCGAAGACGAGCGGGGCGCTGCCCGCCGTCGGATCGTGCACGCCGAGGAAGCCGACTTCGGCGCCGAACGACGCCGACGCGAGCATTCCCTGCGCGGGGCCGCGCGCCGAGCCGAACGCGGCGAAGGCGGGCGAGCACGCCGCGTCCGCCGCGGCGCCGAGCTCGGCTCCGTCGAGCTGGAAGCTCGGGCTGGCGGCGAGCTGGGCTCGCGCGGTGCTCGCCATGCTCGTGGCCAGCACGGCGGCGAGCACGGCGAACGCCGTGCGCGCGCGGCTCACCGCTCGCCTCCGCCGCGCAGGTGCGGCGCCGTTTCGGGGTCGCGCAGCGTCCAGCCGAGCGCCGCCGCCGTGTCCTCGTTCGGGATCATGCTCTCGTCGACGATGCCCGACTCGATCAGGAGTCGGCGCACCTGCGGCGGGTACTGCGTGCCGAACGGAACGCCGCGATAGACCGGACGGTACGACACGTTCGGGTGCAGCGTCTCGACGTCGGAATACCCGCGGCGGACGCCGTGCACCTTGTAGTGGAACGAGACGGCGCCCTCGCCGCGTACGACGATGCGCTCGAGGCTCTGGCTCTCGATCCACAGCGGCGACCAGCCGCCGACGGGCGTCAGGTGCACCGTCAGGCCGCTCGCGTCCGTCACCATGCGGAAGTCGGCGGGCACGTCGATCACGGCGCGCCCTTCCGCGAGCAGGGTCGTGCCGCGGAAGTACGTGCCGGACTCGTTGCCCTCGAGCGCGTAGAAGCGCACCTCGCGCGACGGATCGGTCGGGTGCGGCGCGACGAACGACTTGGTGCCGGTCGCGCCGAAGTCGCCCGTCGAGAACACGCCCCAGCCCGACGGGGAGAACGCCTCGCCGAGCACGCCGTACGTCGTGCCCGAGCCAAACGCCGCGAGGCCGTAGACGCCGCGGCCGCTCGACGACGTCGTCTGGCCCTGCACGCCGAAGCTCGGACCGGACGCGCCGTCGGCGAGACCGAGCACGCCCGTGCCGAGCGAGCCGCCGTTGCGGCCCTCGACCCCGTAGCCGAGCGCCGGCCCCTCGCCGTACACGCCGACGCCTGTCGTCGTCGTGCCCTGGCCGCGCACGCCCACGTCGCCGCGGCCGTACACGCCGACGCCGCTCCCGCTCGTCGCTGTGCCGTCGACGACGCCGACGCTCGCCGAGCCGGGGTCGCTCGCGAACAGCTCGTCCGCGGTGACGCGCTCGGGGAAGGTGATGTTGCCGGTGATCGTCGTGCTCGAGGTGAGCTGGTTCGGGCCGGCCGGGCCGGTCGGACCCGCGGAGCCTTGCGCGCCGCTCGGGCCGGGCGGGCCGGTCGCACCGTTCGCACCCGGGGATCCCATCGGGCCGGTCGGTCCGGCAGGGCCGGCGGAGCCTTGCGCCCCGGACGGGCCGGCGGGGCCTGTCGCGCCCGCGGAGCCGGCCGAGCCCTGCGCGCCGGTCGGACCGGCCGGTCCGTTCGCGCCGGTGGGGCCGGCGGGGCCGGCGGGGCCGGCGGCACCGGTCGGGCCCGTCGCGCCTTGCGCGCCGGCGCCGGTCGGACCGGTCGGACCCGCCGGTCCGAGCGGCCCCGTGGCGCCGGTCGCTCCTTGCACTCCCGCTCCGGTCGGACCGGTCGCGCCGGTCGGACCCGCGGGACCGAGCGGCCCCGTCGCGCCGGTCGCTCCCTGCGCTCCCGCGCCGGTCGGACCCGTCGCTCCGGCCGGACCCGCGGGACCGAGCGGTCCCGTCGGGCCGGTCGCGCCCTGCGCTCCCGCTCCGGTCGGTCCGGTCGCGCCGGACGCGCCGGACGGGCCGGTGGGACCCGCGCTGCCGGCGGCGCCCGCGGGGCCCGTGGGGCCGACGAGACCGCTCGGGTTGCCGACCCAGTTGCCGGTCGAGTCGATCACGGGCACGCCGTTGACGGTCACGCTGTTGGGCGTGATGTCCATGCCCGGGACGTCGTCCGCGGACGCGGAGCTGCCGGCGCGCAGCGCGAAGGGCACCGAGCCGACGCGCATCCGCGGCGTCATCTCGGGATCGGCGCCGACGCGCAGGCCGAGCCAGCGGTCGCCCCCGCCGAAATCGGCCGGGTCGAGCGGCACGTTCGCGCCGAGCAGCAGGTTCACGACGCCGTTCGCGGCGGTGACCGTCTGCGTCTCGGTGTAGAGCACGCTACCGCTCAGCGGGGCGTCATAGAGCGTCACGACGAGGGTGACCGAGCCGCTCAGCGGCACGCCGACGGAGTCGGACAGGCGCAACTGGAGGTTGAGCAGCGGCGGCGGGGACTGGGCGTCGACGGGGAGGGCCAGGCCGCACAGGAGCGTCAAGACGCCGAGCGCGACCGCGGCCGAGCCGCGGAACTTCATGGGGATCTGGGGGGGCTGGGGGTCAGCGACGGCCGGTCGCCGCGATGGAACCGGGGGGCTCGGGCGCCCGTCCGAGGTCACATCGGCTCGCGCCAGGATATCCTAGAAGCCCAACCCCGGCTTCGGTCCTGCGCCCGTCGAGCCCCAGCCCCCCCGCCGCCCATGAGCTCCCCGTCGATCGCGCGCGTTCCTCTTCTCTGCCTCGCTCTCAGCCTGGCCGGCGCGCCGGCGGCGGCGCAGTTCGTCGTCGACCAGTCGAGGATCCCGAGCGGGAGCAACAACAACTCGACGACGGAGAACGTCGACTTCGCCGACGTCGACCTCGACGGGGACTGGGACGTCGCGATGGCCGACGGCGGCGACGACGGCAACGACCAGAACCGTCTGTGGATCAACGACGGCGGTCTGCAGGGCGGCACGGTCGGCTTCTTCACCGACCGCACGAGCGCGCAGTTCCCGTCGATCTCCGACGACAGCCGCGACATCGAGTTCGGCGACTTCGACGGCGACGGCGACCACGACATCTACGTGTCGAACACCGCCCAGCTCACGAACCAGTCGAACCGCTGGCTCATCAACCAGGGCGGCAAGCAGGGCGGCACCCTGGGTTACTACGCCGACGAGACGGCGGCGCGCTGGGTGAACCTCGGCGGGACGGGCTCGTCGATCGCGCCGCAGTTCGTGCTCGGCGGCGGCGGCTTCATCGACTGGTCGTGCGACTGCGACTTCGGCGACCTCGACAACGACGGCGACCTCGACCTCGTGCACTCGTCGTACGGCGGCGCGTTCGG
>CAZGTQ010000258.1:0-21664 GCA_964528575.1 uncultured Planctomycetaceae bacterium
GCTGCGATCTCCGGCCGGCTGTGCACCGTGTAGCCGTGCTCGAGGCCGCGGACGTCGTTGACGTACCACTCGGTCAGCCGGCCGTCCCACTCGTACGAGAGGCGCTGGCCGTCGGTCGTCACGCCGGCGGGCGTCGCTGCAGCGTGATCAACCTCGCCCCAGCCGTAGCCCTCGAGCTCGAGGCCCCAGCTCCAGCCGCCGCCGTCGGGCGTCGTGGTGAAGCCGCGGCCGTCGAAGAGCGTCGCCCACCGCTGGCCGGGGTTTCGAACGCGGTGGCCTCCTTCGACGGCGAAGACCGCGTGCCGTCCGGCTTCGTAGGCGTCGCGGATGCTCGACCAGTCGGAGCCGCTCAGGCCGTCGGGCGACCCCGCTTGCGCAATCGAGCCGAAAGCGCCCAACAGACCGATCAAGACCGATGAGCGCAGCATGTTCGTTCTTTCGCCTCTATCGCCGCTGGGGGGGCTCTCGAGCGATCGAACCGTGCGCGGATCGAGCTCGGAGATCGCATTCTCGCCCTAGCGAGCATACGCCGACCGGGCGGCAAGCGGGGCCTGGCTCCCCCGATCCGGCCGTGCCCCTTGCGCGGCGCAGACGCTCGCAGGTCCGCGACGCGGGCTGAAGCGGCCGGCGCCGCGCACGGCGTCGAGTCGCTACCATCGCTCGCCATGGACGTGCGTCTGGCGCGCTTGGACGACCTGAGCGGCATCGCGGCGATCGAGAACCACGCGATCGAGCACACGGCGGCGAGCTTCCACACCGCACCGCGCGCGCTCGGCGAGCTCGAGCGCGAGTGGGCCGAGCTGCGCGAGCGCTTCCCCTGGTTCGTCGCAGCGGACGACGACGCGACGGTGCTCGGCTTCGCGCGCAGCGGGCCGCACAAGGGGCGCTGCGCATACGGCTGGACCGCGGAGGTGTCGGTGTACGTCGCTCCGTCCGCGCACCGGCGCGGGATCGGGCGCGCGCTCTACGCGGCGCTGCTCCCGACGCTCCAAGCGCAGGGCGTGCGGGTCGCCACGGCGACGATCGCGCTGCCGAACCCGCCGAGCGTCGGGTTGCACGAGGCGTTCGGCTTCCGGCACGCGGGGACGCTGCGACGCGTCGGGTGGAAGCTCGAGCGCTGGCACGACGTCGGGACGTGGCAGCTCGACCTCGTCGACGACGAGCGGCCGCCGAGCCCGGTCCGGCCCGTGAGCGCGGTGCTGCCGGCGCGCGATTGGGCGTAGACTCTTGGCGCGATGGAAGCCGGCGAGCGTGTGGGCTGGTTCGACGGAGAGCTCCGTCCCCTGGCGGACGTGCGCGTCTCCCCGCTCAGCCACAGCCTCCACTACGGCACCGGCGTCTTCGAAGGCATCCGCTGCTACCGGCAGGACGACGGGAGCGGCGGCCTCTTTCGCGTCGACGACCACCTGCGGCGGCTCGAGCGCTCGGCGCGCGTGCTCGGCTATGCGCTCCCGTGGTCGACCGACGAGCTGCGGGACGCGATCGTCGCGACGCTCCGGGCGAACGACCTGCGCGAGGGCTACGTGCGGCCGCTCGCGTGGCTCGGCGAGGGCGGCATGGGCGTCGCCGGCGGCGACAATCCGGTGCACGTGCTCGTCGCCGTCTGGCCGTGGGGCGCGTACCTCGGCGACAAAGGCCTGCGCGAGGGCATCCGCGTGCTGATCACGTCGTTCGAGCGCTCGACCGCGAACGCGTCGGCGGTGCGCGCGAAGGTGACGGGCCAGTACGTCACGTCGTTCCTCGCCAAGCGCCAGGTCAAGGCGCTCGGGCTCGACGAGGGGCTCGTGCTCGACCGCGACGGGTACGTGTGCGAAGGGACCGGCGAGAACCTGTTCGCGGTGATCGGGGGCCTGCTCCTCACGCCGCCGCGCGAGTCCGCGATCTTGCACGGCATCACGCGCGACACGGTCCTCGCGCTCGCGGCGGACCTCGACGTGCCCACCGCCGAGCGACGCTTCGGCCGCACGGACCTCTACGGCGCCGACGAGGCGTTCCTCACGGGCACCGCGGCCGAGGTGACGCCGATCCGCGAGATCGACGGCCGCGCGCTGCGCTCGAGCCCGGGGCCCGTGACGCAGCGCGTGCAGAGCGCCTACATGGACACCGTGCGCGGCCGCAACGAGCGCACGGCCGGCTGGATCACGCGGTTCTGAGCGCGGCTAGCCCGTGATGGAACGTCACGGCCCGAGCAACTGCTCGACGAGCGCGACGAGCGCCGCGCTGTTGCCGATGTTGTTCGTGCCCTTCTGCGCGAGCCGCGCGTACAGGTCGCCGCCGATCATCTCGGACGCGCGCTGCAGGAAGAGCGGGTCGTTCGTCAGCTCGTAGCCGTACGCGAACGACGACCACGCCTGCGTCGTGTCGATGAACGTCGAGTGCCCGTCCGCGGGCTGGTTGCCGCAATACGCCGGCAGCGCGACGTTCGGCGGGCCGACGGCGGCGTGCCACCACGGCCCATTCAGCGCCGGCGACCAGCTCTCGGGCGAGATCATTGAGTAGAGCGCATCGATCAGCACGTCGCGCAGGAGCGCCGCGTGGCCCGGTGACTCGTCGCGATAGACCGTCTCGCGCAGGCCCCACAGGGCGTGCTCGACGATCGAGTGCTCGAACGCCTGGCGCACGCGGAACTGCGAGTCGAGGAACTTCGGCTGCTGTGACGCCTGGATGAAGCCACTGCACGCGATCTGGCCGTCCGCGACCATCTGCACGATCGCGTCGAGCCACGGGCGCATCCGCGCGCGCCACGCGTCGTCCGCGCCCGCGTACACCGCGAGCACCGTATCGATCGTCCAGCCCTCGGCGCGGCCGAAGCTCAAGCCCTTCGCCGGATTCGCCTGCACGCTCAGCTGGTCCGAGAGCAGCGTGCCGGAGCTCACCTGGCCGCCCGCGCTGCTCGGATACTCGATGTACGACATCCGCGCGAGCTCGGCCTGCATCGCGAGGTCGTCCCTCGCGAGCGCGTCGTTGCCGAGCCACACGAGCGCCTTCGCGGTGCGCGTGAAACGCACGAGGTGCTCGAGGTCGTGAGGCTGGAACGAATCGAGCTCGGCCTGGTAGTCCGGCGCGAGCCCGTTCGCCCCGACGAAGCTCGCCTGGAACGACGGCGCCGAGCCGAAGCCGAAGGGATCGCCCGAGCTGCCCGACAGGAGCGTCATGTAGAACGCCATCGGCAGGTGCGGGTTCGTCGTCCCGCCCGCGAGCCACAGCTCGAGCCGCGTCGGCGTGCCGTCGCGGTGGTAGAGCACGTTCTCCTGCCGCTCGCTCTGCATGCGGTGGACGAGCAGGTGGTTGCGGTAGCCCTCGTTCGAGGCCCCCGCCAGCGTCTCGACCCCCTCGTACAGGAGGATGCCGGCGCCGCCGGTCATGCCGCCGTAGTAGACGCCGTACGGGTGCGCCCAGCCGAGCCGGTTGGCCTTCACCGGGTACGTGCCGATGCCCTGGCCGCTGAGCAGGTAGCCGCGCGTCACGTCGAACGCCGCCGCGAGGCTGCCCCGCAGCGCGGCGGAATCGAGGAAGCCGAGCTCCGGCATCCGGTGGCGCTGCGGGAAGTAGCGCGCGGTCGCGGGGTTCCACCACGACCACGGCGTGCCGGCGACGCCGGTCGCGTCGGGACGCGCGAACGCGAGCCCGCGGTGGTCGAGCAGGTCGCGCGCCCGGCCCGTCGCCGCCGCGGTCGACAGCACGAGGCGGCGGCTCATCTGCGCCTGGTGCGGCGCGTAGTGGGGCTTGCCGTCCGCGCGCGGCGCGACGATCGACCACGCCGTCCACGCGCCGAGCACGAGCGGCGGGGTCTGCGCCGGGTCGGCGACGTCGAACTGGACCGCCCACGTCGTCGGGAGGAGCACGTCGAGACGCCGGAACCAGACCGCGCCGAGCGGGTCGTCGAGCGGGTCGCTCTGGTCGTAGCCGTCGTGGCCGTTGTGCAGGCGCAGGTCGAGCCCGATCACCGCCTCGTCCGACCACGTGCGCGCGTACGTGTGCACGCCGAACAGGTGCGGCAGCGTGCCGCTCGGGCCCGTTTTCGGCAGGAGCGGCCGCAGCACGTCGTACATCCGCAACTGTGCCGTCGTCGCGCCGTAGCGAGTGATCGCGCGCCCCCGCTTGCCGTCGAGGAGATCGACCAAGTAGATGTTGCCGAACACGTCCTCCGCGTACAGGTACGCGCTCACGGGTCCGGCGATGAAGCTCTGCACGATCGGGGGCACGCCGTCGGGGCCGAACGCGAGATCGAGCCGCGTCGGAACGTGCGGCGGCGCCGGCTGCGCGTGCGGCTGCAAGAGGACGTCGTAGCGCGCGCGGTCGCCCGCGCTCGCGCCGGGGTTGCCCGGCACGCGCGCGACGAGCTCGACGACGTCGGCGCCGTCCGCGGAGCGCGCGTAGCGGCTGACGACCTCGGTCTGCGCGAGGACGATCTCGCCCGTGGGCGTGCGCACGGCGAACGGTGACACGCCGTCACCCGGGTGCTCGGTGCCGGGGGGGACCGGCAGGGTGGCGTGCAGGACGAAGGGCTGCGGTCCGGCGAGGCCGAGCTCGAGCTCGGCGACCTCGCTTCCTTGGACCGCAGGCAACAGGGCGCCCAGGAGGGCGAGCGCGTAACCCATGTGCCTCGAACGGAAGGGGGGGTGGGGGGGGGAAGCGAACGAGCATACGGGAGTGGCTCGGTCTGCGCCCGGAAACCCGAAAACGGCGCGGGGCAGACCGACGAAGTCCGCTCTGGCTCCCCTCGCCGCGGTCCTAGTCGGTCAGTCCTCGTCCGGAAGCGCCTTCCCCGGCTCCCAGCCCGCGCCGAACAGCTCGCGGACGAGGCCGAGCACGGCGTCGCGCTCGCCGCGGGTGAGCACGACGACGAGGTCCCCCGCCTCGGCCACCTGGAGCGCCCGCCGCACGGCCGCGGTCTCGGACGGCGCGCACTCGAGCGCCTCGTCGGTCGCTCCGTTGTCGCGCAGCTCCGCCTCGATCAGGCCGGGCACGTCGCCGCGCGCGCGGCCCGGCGGCGGCTCCGCGCCGTCCTCCACGATCACGAGGTCGGGGCGCGAGCGCCACGCGATGCGCGCCATCTCGCGGATCGCCGCGTCGGGCGCGTCGGCGGCGGAGCCGAACGCGACGAGGCGCCGGCCGGCCGGGAGGCGGCTCGCGAGCTCGAACACCGCCTCGAACGCGTGCACGTTGCTCGCCGAATCGACGAGGACGCGCACGCCGCCGAGGTCGAGGTCGTTCATGCGGCCGGGGTTCGCCTCGATCGTGCTCTCGAACGCGCGCAGGCCGGCGGCGATCGCCTCCCACGACAGACCGAGCGCCGCCGCGGCGCCGAGCGCGCCCAGCGCGTTCGCGACGTTGTGGCGCGCGATGCCGCCGAGCGCGATCGGCACCTCTTCGACCGCGACGACGCGCTCGCTCGCTTCGCCGCTGCGGAACACGAGGTCCGCGCCGTCGTACATGCACGCGTCGCCGCCCTGGCCGAGGTGGTCGGCGATCGGCTCGCCCGACGGGTCGAGCGTGAGCCACGTCACGGGCCGGTCGGCGTTCTTGCCGCGCGCGCGCAGGTTCGCGTCGTCGGCGTCCAGCACGAGGCGCTCCGCCGCGTGGCGCACGACGAACATCGTCTCCGTCAGCGCGCCGAGGTCGGGCGTCCCCCACCCGCCGATCGCGTCGCCCGCGACGTTCGTGATCAGCGCGACGTCGGCGCGCTCGACCGCGAGCCCCGAGCGCAAGAGCGGGCGCTGCCCCGTCTCGAGCACCGCGAGCTCGACGCGCGCGTCGCGCAGCACCAGGCGCGCGCCGCTCGCGTCCGAGCGGTCGCCGGTCGCGACGAGCGCGTCGCCGACGAGCACCGAGTCGCTCGTGCACAGGCCCGGCACCAGCTCGGCGGCGCGCGCGATCGACGCGAGGAGCCGCGCCGTCGTCGTCTTGCCGTTGGTGCCCGCGACGAGGCACAGCGGAACGTCGTGGATCGCCGACCAGTCGATCGCGTCCGGCGCCGGCACGTCGCGCAAGCCGAACGTGCGCGAGCCCTTGCCCGTGCCGATCGAGACCGCGTCGTCGTCGGCGAGGAACGTGACGCCGCGCTCGTTCGCCGCCGCGCGCAGCGCGATCAGCGCCGGATTGGCCTCCTTCGCGATCGACGCGCGCAGCCGCTCGACGTCCTCGTCCGCGAGCGCCTCGCCCAGCCCCTGGACGCGCGCGACGGCGCGCGCCCACGCGAGCTCGTTCACGTCGATCGCGGCGTACAGCCCGTCGACCGGAGCGCTGATCGCGAGGCTCGCCCCGCCGGGCAGGACGCGCGTCGCCGTGCCCTGCGCGCCCCAGCCGACCTCGGCGAGGACGAGCCGCGCCTCCGCCGTCCACGCGTCGATCAGCTCCGACGCCGGGTCGCTCGCGTCGAGGGCGACCTCGAGCACGGCGCCGGGGCGCTTCCACAGCACGTTGGGGCCGATCAGGCGGCGGGAGTCGAGCACTTCCATCGATTGCGCGCGGGCGCGCCTTCCATCGGTTGCGCGCGGGCGCGCGGAGACGGCTACCGGTCGAGCGGGAGGATGCGGATGCCGCGGAACGCGACACGGTTGCCGTGGTCCTGCAGACCGACGTGGCCGCGCTCGGCGCGCCCGTACGACGGCCACTGCGCGAACTTGCTGGCGGCGACGCGCGCCTCCCAGTCGGGCGAGCCGATCTCGTAGGCGCAGACGAGCTCGCCGTTCAAGTGCTGCGTGACGCGCGGCCCGCGCACCTCGACGCGCAGCCGGTTCCACTCGCCGGCCGGCTTCGCGAAGGCGCCCGGCGGGCCGTGCAGCGCGTAGTTCGCGCCGGCGGCGTGCACGGACGTCGGCTCGGTGCCCGTCCCCGCGTTGTCGAGGATCTGGATCTCCGGCGCGTTTTCGTAGATCGCGCCGGTGTCCTCGGTCGCGCGGAAGAAGACGCCGCTGTTGCCGCCCGGCGCGACGCTCCACTCGAGCTCGAGCACGAAGTCGCCGTACTCGCCCGTCGTGACGAGGTCGCCGCCGCTGCCGTCGAGCACGAGCGCGCCGTCCTCGACCCTCCACGCGTCCGGCACGTCCTCGCGCCGGTAGCCGCGCCAGCCCGCCGTCGTCGCGCCGTCGAAGAGCGCGATCCACTGCGGCTCGGACGCGCCCGCGTCCTGCTCGCGCGGCGCGGCGGGATCGGCCGGCGCCGAGCAGCCGGCCAGCAACGCGAGCGCCAACCCTTCGAACGATGCTCTCATGCCGCTTTCGCCTCCACGCGCGCGCGCCGGCCGCTCGGATAGAACGCCATCAACACCGCCAAGCAGGCGAACGACGCCCACATCGGCACGCTGAACAGCTTCGTGTAGTCGCGCGCGTCCGCCGGTCCGGACCACGTCGCGATCGTGCCGGCGAGCATGCTCCCCACGAGGATGCCGAAGCCGATGATCACCAAGTTGAACAGGCTCTGGGCGCTCGCGCGGACGTCGCTCGTCGTCTCCTCGTCGACGACCATGAAGCCGACGAAGACGAAGCAGCCGAAGCAGAGCCCGTGGAGCGCGACGCCGAGAAGGAGCGTGACCATCGAAGGCAGCGGGATCGCGTCGGCGTACGCGAACAAGAACATGCGCAGCCCGTACGCGGCGATGCCCGCGCCGAGCAGCGCCTTGCGCGACAGCTTCTTCGCGACGAACGGGATCGCGCCGATCACGAGCAGCTCGGACATCTGCCCCACCGTCATGAGCCCGCCCCCGCCGACGCCGAAGACCGTGCGGAAGAAGCCGGGCGCCTCGGCCTGCGCGACGCCGAGGAACGCCTCGGTGTGCACGAAGTAGAACTGGTGGATGCAACTGATCGGGACCGCGAGCAGGAACAGCGTGACGAGCGGCTGCTTGCGCACCTCACCCAGCGCCTCGAGCGTCGCGTTGCGCTTCACCGCCGTCTTCGCCGGGGGCGTGTGCGGCAGCGTCAGGCAATAGAGCCCCATCGCGGCGCCGAGGAACGCGCTCAAGCGGAACGCGTCGGCCTTGCCCGCGACTTGCGCGGCGTGCACCGCGTCCGCCGGGCCCGCGGGCGTATGGGCGAACGCCAGCCAGTGGCCCATCGCGAGGCCGACGAGGATCCAGCCGAACGTGCCCCACAGGCGCACGCGGCCGAAGTCGCGGTCGCGGTCCGGCAGATGGTGGAACGCGAGCGAGTTCGTGAGCGACAGCGTCGGCGTGTAGACGAGCCCGTAGGCGAGCGAGAACGCGAGGAACGCGTTGTAGCTCTCGATCGACGCGAGCTGCCACACGAGGACGGCGCCGACGAGGTGGCTCAGCGCGAGGAAGCGCTCGGTCGAGAAGTGGCGGTCCGCGATCTGCCCCGCGACGAACGGTCCGACGACGGCGCCGACCGCCCCCGCCGCGAACATCATCCCGATCTGGTCGCCGGTCATCCCGCGGTGCACCTCGAGGAACGACCACAGGAACGGCAGCCACGCACCCCAGATCGCGTACTGCAGGAACATCATCAGCGAGAGCCGCAGGTTCAGCCCGCCGCCGAGCGGCGGCGCCGCGTGCCTCGTCTGGCCCGCGCTCACGCGTTCTGCTCCGCGAACGCCGCGTCGAACTGCCCGTGGAACGGCTCGAAGTCGAGCCGCTTCACGAACTCCGCCGCCTCCGCGGCGCCATGCTCGCGGTGCATGCCGCCGTCCTCCCACTCGACCGTCAGCGGCCCGTCGTAGCGCATGTGGTTGAGCTGGCGCACGATCGCCTCGAAGTCGATCTTCCCGCGGCCGGGCGACGCGAACTCCCAGTAGCGCCCGTTCGTCCCGAACGGCTGGTGGCCGCCGAACACGCCCGCCTCGGCCGGCCGGTCCGACCACCAGACGTCCTTGACGTGCACGTTGAGCACGCGCCCGGCGAACTCGCGCAGGAAGCCGACGTAGTCCGCGTGCTGGTAGCCGAAGTGCGACGGGTCGAAGTTGAACCCGAACGCGTCGTGGCCGTCGACCGCCGCGAGCGCGCGCCGGCTCGACGCCGCGTCGAACGCGATCTCCGTCGGGTGCACCTCGAGCGCGAACTTCGCTCCCGCCGCGGCGAACGCGTCGAGGATCGGCGTCCAGCGCGCCGCGAAGTCGCGGTAGCCCGCGTCGATCGCGTCGGGCGCCACCGGCGGGAAACCGTAGAGCAGGTGCCAGATCGAGCTGCCCGTGAAGCCGTTGACGACGACGTGGCCGCGGCGGCGGACGTACGCGCGCACCGGCTCGGGCGCGGCGTCGAAGAAGCGCCGCGCGGCGCGGGCGGTGCGCTCCATCTCCTCCGCCGCGCGCCGGCGCACCCCTTCGGGATCGCCGTCCTTCCACACGCGCTCGGGCAGGATCGCGCGGTGGCGCTCGTCGATCCGGTCGCACACCGCCTGGCCGACGAGGTGCGTGCTCAGCGCGTAGCAGCCGAGCCCGTGGTCGGAGAGCAGCTCCCAGTGCCCGGCGCAATAGCCCTGGTCCGCCAGCGCGCGCTCGACGTCGAAGTGGTCGCCCCAGCAGGCGAGCTCGAGACCCTGGTAGCCGAAGCCGCGGGCCTTCTCGGCCAGCGTCTCGAGCGGCAGGTCGGCCCATTGGCCGGTGAACAGGCAAAGGGGTCGCGGCATGGGCGGCCTCGCGTGAAGAGCCTCGCTGATGGGGACGGCGATCGCGAGCGCGAGATTGTAAGCGCGCCGTCGCGCGCTCGGCTACCGCACCTCGCTCAGCGGGACGGCCGCGCGGTTCTCCGCCGCGAGGAGCGCCGCCGCCAGGACGCGCTGCGTTTCGTACGCGTCGGCGAAGTCGGGGAGCGGGACTTCGGGGCTCTCGCCGCCGAGCGTTCGCACGATGTCGGCCGCCATGTTGACGAACCCGTGCTCGTAGCCGAGCACGTGCGCATCGGGCCACCAGCTCGCGGCGTACGGATGGTGCGCGGCGTCGGTGCACATGATGCGCCGCCAGCCCGCGGTCGCGCGCTCGCCCGTCGCGTCGTAGAAGTGCAGCAGGTTCATGTCCTCGAAATCGAAGCGCAGCGAGCCCTTCTCGCCGTTCACCTCGATCGAATTCGCATTCTGGTGCGGCGCGGCGACGCGGCTCGCCTCGAAGCTCGCGACGGCGCCGCCGGCGAACGTCGCGAGGAACAGCACGGCGTCGTCGACGTCGGCGCGTCCCTTGCGCTGCGTCCCGGGGATCGCGCGCTCGTCGATGAACGTGCGCGCGATCGCGCCGTTCACCTCGACGATCTCGTCGCCGGTGACGAAGCGCGCCATGTCGATGACGTGCGCGTTCAGGTCGCCGTGCGCGCCCGACCCCGCCACGCTCTTGTCGAACCGCCACGAGAGCGGCGTATCCGGCCCGCCCCAGCTCTGCAGGTAGAGCGCGCGCACGTGGTAGACCCGGCCGATACGGCCCGCGCGCACGAGCCGGTGCGCGAGCGCGACCGCGGGACAGCGCCGGTAGTTGAACCACACGAAAGTGCGCCGGTCGCTGCGCGCGGCGGCGTCGCGCATCGCGCGCGCGTCGTCGAGCGTGCCGGCGAGCGGCTTCTCACACGCGACGTGCTTGCCGCCCTCGAGCATCGCGATCGACTGCTCGGCGTGCACGTGGTTCGGCGTCGACACGTCGACGAGATCGACGTCCGGGTCCCGGGCGAGCTCCTGCCAGCGCGCCGTCGTGCGCTCCCAACCCTGGCGCCGCGCGAACCGCGCGAGCTCGTCGGCGTCGCGCGCCGCGGCGACGCGCATGCGCGGCTCGAGCGGCAGGTCGAAGAACCGAGCGACCTGGCGCCACGCGTTGCTGTGCGCGCGCCCCATGAAGCGCTGACCGATCAGCGCGACGTTCAGCTCTGGCGTCATCCGGGCCTCCTGGGACCGAACGATACCGAGAGCTCACCTCGTGTCGCGAGAGCGGAGCGCCCGACGGGCGCTCCGCCGGCGTGCTCCGCCTCGTGAAGGGGCGGGCGTCAGCGCATGTCGAGCAGGCCGGTGCCCTCGCCGAACGGATCGACCAGGGTCCACGTCAGCGCGCCGTAGTTCAGGTGGTTCGCGATCGGGCCGGCCCAGGAGCCGTTCTCCTCGTCGCACATCGTCCCGATCGCGGAGGCCGCCGCGGCGCGCACGTCGCTGTCCCCGTCCTCGTCGGCGAGCAGTGCGAGCAGCGGGCCAACCGTGCGGCGGTCGCCCAGGAGACCGAGCGCGGCGACGATCCGTTGGCGCTCCTCGCTCTCCTTGGCCGCCGCCAGCCGCTCGAGCAAGAGCGGCGCGACGTCGCGATCCCCGAGCAGCCGCAGACCGAGCGCGGCTCCGTAGAGCTGCGACGGTCCCGTCTCCTCGCTCGTCAGACCGGCGCGCAGCGCCTCGGCCGCCTCCTGGACGCCCATCAGGCCGAGCGCGAGCGCGGACCAGCCGCGCACGTCGTCGTTGTCCGAGGCCTCGTGCAGGTCGAGGACGGTCTCGCCCGCCTCCTGGCGGCGCAGGATGCCCAGCCCGAGGCACGCCGCCCCCGCCTTGTCGGCGGTGCGCGCCTTCTCGATGCTCGCCTCGAGCGCGCGCACGACGTCGTCCTCGATGCTCCCGTGCGCGTCGTTCACCACGTGATGCTCGAGCAGCCCGAGCCCGAGCGCGGCCCAGGCGTCGATGCCCTTGCGGCCGCGCACGAGTTGGCTCATCAGGAACGCGCGCGTGTCGTCGACCGCCGAGGCGTCGCCGTCCGTGCCCGGGCGCGCCGAGCCGATCGCGAGCGACACGACCGCGAGGCGCCGGTCGAGCTCCTCGCCCTTGACGATGATCTTCTCGAGCGCCGAACGGATCGAGCGGTCGAGCTTGTCCTTGTCGCCGTCGAGCAGGTGGCCCAGCCCGATCACGCAGCCCTGGACGACCTCCGGATCCTCCTTCGAGCGCGGGTCGATCGCCTCGAGCAGATAGCTCGCGACGGTCTCCTCGAACTCGGGATCGGCGCCCTGGCACAGCCGTGCGACGACCGGCGCGGCGTGCGCACGCAGCCCGGTGGGCCGCTCGCGGTCGCGCAGGTAGTTGAGCATGCAGCCGATCTGCATGCCGCGGCACACGTGGCCGTCGACGTGCTCGCCCGGCGCGCACTCCTTCGACGGCGCGAGGCTCATCGCGATCATCGCCGCCGCGTGCATCTCGTACGTCGCGGTCTCGTCCTCGATCAGGACGCGCGCGAGCGTCTCACCGATGCGCGCCAGCGTCGCGGGATCGTCGACGTGCCGCGCGTACAGCCCGATGCCGTACGCCGCGAACGTGCGCGTGCGCGGGTCGACCCAGTCGGTGCCGCGCAGCTTGCGCCCCGCCTCGTCGTTGGCGACGAGCGAGAGCAGCGCGTCGAGCGCTCCCGGCCCACCGCGCACGCCGAGCGCGACGCAGGACGCGTCGACCGCGTCCTGGTAGTCGAGCGTCAGATAGTGGCGCGCGATGAAGTCGACGTTCGTTCCCGGCAGCGGCTTCCCGAGGTCCTCCTCGATGCGCGCGGCCGAGAGCAGCGTCGCGCGCAGCACCGGACCGTCGAGGCGCGTGCCGAGGACGCTGTACAGCGCCGGCAGCACTTCCTTCTCGATCTGCTCGCGCGTCGGGGCGACGCCCGCGTCGCCCGTGCCGCTCACCGCGTCGAGACCCGCGAGCCGCGCGCGCAGCGCGAGATAGGGATCGCTGTTGAAGCTCCACCAGACCTGCCACGCGGAGTGCGCGGCGGACCCGCTCGCGCCGGTCGGTGTCGTCGGCGCGCCCGGTGTCCACGGCCCCGGTGTCGTCGGACCCCCCGGTCCGCCGACGCCTGGTGCGCCCGGGCTCATGGGACCGGACGGCGGCGGAGCAGGCGCCTGGGGCGTCGGTGCCGAGGGAGCCACGCTCCCTCCAGCGACGCCTCAGCATCCTTGCGTCAGCGCGACGTCGGTCGCGACACCACAGGCGAACGCAGCAGCCAGGAACAGTTTCTTCATGGCCGGAAAGGTGCAGGGTGGAGGCGAAGGGGTGAGCAGGAGCACGTCGCTTCGCCCAGGAGCGGACGCATCGTACCGCTGCGACCGCTCTTCGTGGGACATCGTTCCGGCGCCGCTCGACGGCTTCTCGCGCCCTGTAAGGCTCGCGTCAGCGCTTGGTCGCGCGCAGGTCGGGACGGGGCCGTGAAGCCGCTCCGGCGGGCTCGAGGCCCCCCACGAGCTCGTCCATCCAGCGCGCGCCGAGCCCGGCGAGCCGCTCGAGCGCGCTTCGCGCGTCGCCGACGCGCGCCGCGACGTCCGCGTCGGTCGCCCGCCGCCACGCCTCGAGGTGCGCGCCCGCCGCCTCGACGAGCACGGCTTCCACCGCGCGCGCGCGCCACGCGAGCGCGCGACGCAACGCGACGCGCACGACGAACAGGTACGCGAGCGCGACGAGCGCCGCGTTGAGCAGGAAGTCGACGCCGAGGTACGCGCCGGAGAAGAAGCCCGCGACGGCGCGCCACGCGATCCATGCGCCGAGCGCGTAGATCGGGGCGTCGCAGAGCGCGCGCAGCCACGCCGGCACGCCGCGCTCCGCGGTGCGCGGCAGATCGCGCTCGCGCACGCGCTCCCACGCCTCCTCGACCGCGCCCGAGCAACGCTCGAACGCGCGCTGCTCGTCCGGCACGCCCAGCCCGTCGGGCGCGCCGACGAGCCGGCCCGCGCAGAGGCGCGCGCCGCCGAGCGCGTCGAGGTACCACGTCGCGAACTCGCGCTCGCCGGCGAACAGACCGCGCGCACGCTCGAGGCGGCTCGCGCGCAGCCCCTCGCGCGCGCGGTCGGCCGCGAGGCCGCCGACCGCCGCGCCGGCGGCGAGCAACGGGTTGCGGCGCGCCAGCACGGCGCCGGCGCCGAGCCCGAGCCCCGCGAGACCCTGCGCGCGCAGCGCCCAGCCGCCGGGCCCGTCCCAGCGCCGCGCGGCCTCGGTCCACAGCTCCGCGACCAGATCCGCGCGGCGCGCGCGAGCGCGCTCGGCGAGCTCGCGCTCCGCGCGCTGCGCGAGCGCCGCGGTGCCCAGCGGAGCCTCGCGCGCGAGCTGCTCGAGGTCGTCGCGCGACGCCGCGGCGCACGCGTCGAGCACGGAGCCCAGCCTCGCCGCCGTGCCGAGCGCGTTGCGCCGGCGCACGCGGCCGAGCAGCTCGCCGGCGACGAGCCGCTCGAGCGCGCCCTCGAGCTCGCGCCATCCCGGCGCATCGCCGCGCTCGCGCACCGTGCGCGCGCTCGTCGCGATCACCGGCGCGTCGGCGGCGTCCCAGCGCGTGCGCGCGAGCTCGCGCAGCGAGTCGAGCAGCGTCGCGCGCGCGGCGTCGTTGAGCTCGTCCGCGCGGTTCAGCACGAAGATCAGACGCCGCCGGCCGCGGAACTCGTCGATGAACGACACCGACGCCTCCTCGACGAGCGACTGGTGGTGCATGCACACGACGAGCACGTCGCTGCGCTCGGCGAGCGCGCGCACGACGTCGCGGTGCTCGGTGGCGACGCTGTTCACGTCGGGCGCGTCGACGAGCACCTGGTCGGTCCACCGACCGCTCGTTTCCGCCGGGTCGTAGCGCACGATCGCGGGCGCGTCGACGCCCAGCCCGTCGAGGCCCGCGCGCAGCCGCGCGAGGTCGGCATCGGCGGGCGCGTAGATCACCGGCCGCGACGTCGTGGGACGCCGCTCGCCCTCCTGCGCGACCTCCGCGCCGACGAGCGCGTTGAGCAGCGTCGACTTGCCCGCGCCGGTCGCGCCGACGAGCGTGATCACCGCCGCGTCGCGCACGCGCTCGAGCTGGCGGTCGAGGTCGGCGAGCAGGAGCTCGATCTCCGCTCGGCGGCGGCGCACGGCCGCGAGCCGCTCGACGCGCGCGAGGTCCTCGTCGAGGGCCGCGCGCAGGCCCGCGAGCCGCAGCGCGAGGTCGGTCTGCAACGTCGCGCTCATGCGCCCGCGCCCCCGTCCTGCCTCGCGTCCGCGCTCTCGTCCGCCCTCTCGTCCGCCGTCGCGCCGAAGCGGGCGGCGCGCGCGCGCGCGATCGTCTTCGCGAGCGCGTCGAGCTCGGCCGCGCGCTCTGCGCGCGCGCTCGCGTATTGGGCGAGCAGCGGCGCGGAGCGCGCGAGGACCGCCTCGCCCAGCGTGGCCGCGAGCTTGACGGCCCGCAGCTCCGTCCAGCGCCGGCGCGCCTCGCGCGTGATGCCCGCGCCGAGGAAGTGCGCGTAGCGCTCGGTGAGGAACGCCGTCGCCGCGCCGCCGCCCGCGACGCCGAGGTCGACGCCGAGGCCGCCGGTCTTGACGATCACGAGCGCGGCGAGGGCGAGCGGCGCGACCGTGACGAAGTCCGCGGCGACCTGCATGTCCCACTCGTACCCGCGGTCCTCCAGCGCCCGCTCGACGAGCTCTTCGCAGACCTGCTCGAAGTCGACGAGGTCGGCGCCGAGGTCCTCGAGCGCCGCGCGCGCGCGCTCGTGCGCCGCGCGGCGCTGGTCGTCCGCCAGGTCGGCGTCGAGCGCGGCGGCCAGCGCCGCCGGCACGCGCTCGCGCGGCACCGCCAGGCTCTCCGGCCCGAGCCCACGGGCGATGCGCTCCCACAGCTCCGACCAGCGCGCGTCGAGCTCCCCGCGCTCGAAGCGCACCAGGCGCGCCTCCACCGGCTCGGGGTCGCGCGCGCGCCGCGGCCGCAGCTTCGCCGCCAGCGCGGCGAGCTTCGCCCCCGCGCGGCGCACGCCGTCGCGCAGCCCGCGGTCGAACGGGTTGCCGCGGCGGTCGAGCACGCGGCGGAAGGCGGCGAGGAACGGGCCCGCGGGCATCGCCCCCGCCGCGATCGCTTCGGCCGCGCCGCGCGTCGCGCGCAGGCCGGCGACGCGCACCTCGGCGGCGACCTCGGCCTCGAGCGCGAGCGCGCGCGCGAGCTCGAACAGGTCCGCCGCGAGCTGCACCAGCGACGCGTCGAGCGCCTCCGCCTTGATGCGTCCGACGCGCTCGAGATCGAACAGGAACGAGCGCAGGTCCCCCGCTCCGTCGAGGCGCACGGGCCGCAGCTCGCCCGCGCCGTCCTGCACCGCCATGTCGAAACGCTGCCAGAACACCGCGATCGGCTCGCTCGCGAGATCGGCCGCGAGCTTCGCCGCGTGCTCGCGCGTCGCCTCCTCGGTCGGCGCCTCGTTGTAGACCAGGCACCAGGGCCGTCCGCCCGCGAGCCAGCGCTCGAGGAACGTGACGACCTCGCGGTTCTGGTAGGTGTGGCGCGTGACGACGACGAGCGCGAGGTCGCACACGGCGAGCAGGGCCTCGCTCGCCCTCCGGTTCGCGGTGAGGATGCTGTCGAAGTCCGGCGTGTCGATCAGCAGCAGCTCGGCCGGGAGCTCGGGGACGAGCGCGACCTCGAGCTGGGCGGGATCGTCGGGCGTCTCGGTCGCGTCGGTGAGCGGGCCCTCGGCGGGCGCGGCGCGCACGCGGAAGCGCGACAGCGCGGGCTCCGCGCGCAGGCGCTCGACGAGCGCGGGCCCGGCCGCGCCGACCAGGCGCCGGGTCGCGCCGCCGGTCGGCAGCGACGGCGAGAGCTCGCGTCCGACGAGCGCGTTGAACAGCGCCGACTTGCCCGCGTTGTTCGGCCCGACGATGCCGACGACGAGATACGGCGATCCGCCCGCGGTGCGCGGCAAGAGGTCGCGGTCGAGGCGGTCGCGGGCGCGCTCGGCCGCGGCGGCCGCGCGGTCGGGGGGCGTGAGGTCCGCGAGCAGCTCGCGCGCCCGCCGCAGCGGCCGCGCGAGGTCCCCCGCGGCGGCGGCGCCGGCGCCGGCTGTCGTGTCGCTGTCCAAGGCGCGCAGCTTAGCGGCCCCGCCGGGGCCGAAACGAGGCCGGCCCCGCCGGGGCCGAAACGAGTCCGGCGCCCGCGGGCCCGAAACGAGGGGGCTCGGGTCCCTTGGGATCCCGAGCCCCCTGACGAAGCCCTGCTGTCGGGGGAATTGGGCAAGGCGGGCGCGGCCTTGCAGCCGGCGCGCAGAAATCGCGCGACTTTCTTCGGCCGGCTCGGACTGGCGCCGTCACCGTCCGCGCGAACCGAAGTCCTCCTCGTACAGGAGGTAGTCGGTGCGCGTCATCCCCGCGCTCGCGTACACGCGTTGGGCGCGCTCGTTGTCGCGCTCGACGTACAGCCGCAGGCCGCAGACGCCGGGGTCGGCGCGGGCGCGCTCGCGCACGTGGGCGTGCAACGCGCGGAAGACCCCGCGGCCGCGCACCTGGGGCTCGACGTACACGCTCTGGATCCACAGGAACCGGCCGTTGCGCCAGTCGCTGTGCTCGTCGGTGACGAGCAGCCCGCCGACGACGCGGCCGTCGAGCTCGGCGACGAGGTACGAGCCGCGGCCCGCGCCGATGCCGTCCACCCGGTGCTCGAGCACGGCGCGCGCGCCCATGAGCACGGCGCCTACGCCCGCGAGCACGGTCGCGGGGTCGAGGGCGCGGCCTTCGGTCTCTAGGGCCATCGCCCGATTGAACGTCGCGAGCAGCTCGGCGTCGCCCGGAGCCGCGGGACGGATCTGGATGGCGCTCATCGCGCCCAGAGTACGCGCGCCGCCGGGAACCCTGCGCGTTCTAGTCGCGGTCGAACTCGACCGCGAAGCCGACGCTCGAGCCGCTCGTACGCTGGATGCGCACGAGCCGGCCGCGGCGGGTGCCGCCGTCCTGCAGCTCGACCCGCACGCGCAGCGGCTGGTCGCTGTAGAACAGCACGCCGACCTCGGAGAGGTTGTCGGCGACGCCCACGATGCGGTCGGTCTCGACGACGAGGTCGAGGCGCGACTCGGCGGCTTGGCGTTCGGAGCGGCGCCGTTCGGCGGTCGCGGGCTCGCTCTCGGGATCGGGTTTCATGGTGACCTCCAGGTGGCCGGGCACCCCTCCGCCTCCTTCATCGGCCGGGTTGGCGCGGCACTTGACCCCGGCTCGACGGCCGGGGTCGAGGGCCGGGTCAGAAGGCGTACGACGCCCCGACGAAGCCGATCAGGCCGCGCGGCTCGAACTCGGCGAAGAACGGGAAATCGAACGACAGCGCGTCGATCTCGAACGTCAGGTCGGCGTCGAGCGGCACGAGCGGCACCTCGTACTGCGCGCCGGCCTGGAAGACGAGGCGGTCGCTCCACTGGTAGAGCACGCCCGCGACGAGGCCGAGCATGACCAGGTCCTCGCCCTCGCCTTCCTGCGCCGGGAGGTCGATGTCGAACTCGCTGAAATCGACGTCGTACTCGATGTCGACGCGCGGCAGCCACGCGAGGTCGAGCCCCACGAAGGGCCTCCAGCGCGGCGCCGACTCGAACGGCTCGAAATAGCCGCGCAGCGCCAGGTAGAGCTGGAGCGTCGAGAGCGCCTCGATCTCGACCGGCGGCAGGCCCTCGGGCGCGAGATCGTCGATCTCGTAGAGCCGGTAGTCGATCCCGCCGCCGATGCTGAGCCAGTCCGCGACGAAGTACTCGAGGCCGAGCGCGGCCCCGTAGCGGCCCTCGATGTCCTCGGTGTCCGAGCCGCGCCGGGTGCCGTCGAGGATCGTCTCCGCGACGAAGTCCGCCTCGATCTCGTAGATCGAGAACAGCGGCTGGCGCAGCGTGACGGCGAGCGTCCCGGGCCGGAAGGACGCCCAAGGCTCCTCCCGCAGGGGCGGCGCGGAGCAACCGGCCGCGAGCGCGGCGACGAACCAGACGGCGAACGCAGCGAGGTGGAGCGCGGGGCGAGGGGAAGCCATCGACTCGCCCCGAGACCAACGCGCAGGGAGCGACGCCGAGGCGCGCGCATGGTAGCCGCGCACGCCGCGGATGCACGTTCCCTCGCCGGGGCGCCCTCGCAGGCGACCAGCGTGTCCTCGCGCCTGACCGCGCCGGTGGACACGCGCGGCTGCTCGCAGCGCGCCGGCGCGACCGCCGCGAACGCTCGCGGCAGCGCGCCCCGTGCGCTCAAGTCGCTGCGACCACGGGACTTGCGATGCGCGCGCGCAAGCCGTCGCCGCGCTCGCCGCGCGCGGGTCGCCAGCGCGGCACGCGCTTCGCCTTGCTCGCCCCCGTCGCCGCACGAAGCGGGCGACGCGAACGCCATTCGACCGGAGAAGACCGATGAACACCGTCCTGAAGCGCCTCTCGATGCTCGCCCTCGCAGTCCCGCTCGTCGCGGCGGCGACGCCGGCCCAGGAGCTCGGCTTCGGGCTCCACACGCAGCTCGGCAAGCACGGGTACGGGTCGATCCAAGTCGGCTACGGCTCGCACTCCAAGGCCGGGCTCTACGGGGGGCGGGTCTCCTCGATCGGCCACGGCCGCTCCTACGGCAGCCCGCGGCGCAGCGTGACGATCGTGGCGCCCCGGCGCGCGTGGGTGCCGAGCGCGTGGGTGACCGTCCACAAGCAGGTCTGGGTCCCCGGCACCGTGCAGAAGGTCTGGGTGCCGGCGGTGTACGAGACGCGCTACGACGCCTGCGGCAAGGCGTACCAGGTGCTGGTGTGCGCCGGCCACTGGGAGCACGTCACCAGCCCCGGCCACTACGAGACGCATCCGGTGCAGGTCTGGCAGGCCGGCCACTGGAAGGACTGCTGATCCGCTGACGATCCGCGGCGGGACGCCCGTTCGGCGCTCGCCCGAGGGACCCCGCGAGGCAGGCAGGGCGCGGGGTCCCTCTCTTTCCGGCCGGAGCTTGCTTTCTGGCCGGAGTCTTCGCGCGTCAGTCGGCGCGCTCCTCGAGCCACGCGAGCAGCATGCGCGACGACGCGACCAGGCCGACCTCGAGCGCGTCCTCGCTCGGCGCGAAGAACGGCGTGTGGATCATCGCGGGGTCGTCGTCGTCGGGCGCGCTGACGCCCAGGAAGTAGTAGAGCCCCGGCACCTCGTTCGCGAACCACGCGAAGTCCTCGCCGCCCATCTGCGCCTCGTGCTCGACGAGAACGCCGCATTCGCCGAGCACCGGCAGGAGCGCGTCGACGAGCGCCGGGTCGTTCACCGTCACCGGGCAGACGCGGTCGATGCGCACGCGCGCCTCGGCGCCCAGGCCGCGCGCGACGCTCTCGGCGATGCGCTTCACGTGCGCGTGCACCGCGTCCTGCACGCGCGCGTCGTGCGTGCGGATCGTGCCGACGAGGCGCGCGCTCTCGGGAATGATATTGAAGCGGTTGCCCGCGTGGAACGAGCCGACGCTGACCACGACCGCCTCGCGCGTGTCGACGAAGCGCGACGCGATCGTCTGGAGCGCGACCACGACGTGGCTCGCGGCGACGATCGGGTCGACGCCCTCCTGCGGATACGCGCCGTGCGTCTGCTCGCCGAGCACGTCGATCGCGAAGCGGTCGACCGCCGCCATCGCGCCGCCGCGCACGGCCGCGACCTCGCCGACGCGCATCGCCGGATTCACGTGCAGCCCGAGGATCGCCCCCGGACGCGGGTCCTCGAACGCGCCCTCCTCGAGCATGAGCTTCGCCCCGTGCGAGCCGGGCTCGAAGTGCCCCTCTTCCGCCGGCTGGAACAGGAACACCACGGTGCCCGGGACGCGCTCGCGCACGCCGGCCAGGATGCTCGCGACCCCCATCGCGATCGCGACGTGCACGTCGTGGCCGCACGCGTGCATCACGCCGACCTGCTCGCCGTTCCACTCGTCGGTCGCCTCGCTCGCGTACGGCAGCCCCGTCTGCTCCGCGACCGGCAGCGCGTCCATGTCCGCGCGGTACGCGATCACCGGACCGGGACGGCCGCCGCGCAGCACGCCGACGACGCCGGTGTGTGCGACGTTCTCGCGCACCTCGAGCCCGAGCGCGCGCAGGTGCGCCGCGACCTTCGCCGCGGTCCGCGTCTCGCGCTCGCCGAGCTCGGGGTGGCGGTGCACGTCGCGCCGGGCGGCGACCACGTCCGCCAGCACCGCGCGCGCCGCGGCGCGCACCTCGTCGAGCGTCACCGGGTCGGCCCCGGGCGCGAGCCGCGGCGAGAGAGCGAGCGCGAGGAGAGCGACGATCGGGACCATGCGGAGCTCCTGCGGGGTGCGTCGGTCAGCGGGTGTCGATGGATGGCGGCGCGGGCGCGCCGCCGCGGGCGAGGCGGTAGATCGAGAGCACGGGTCCCGAAGGCTCGCCGGGGCGCGCGGGCGTGCCCCGCGGCGTCTCGCGGCGGCGGGCGGACCACACGCGCTCGAGCCCGGGGTACGCGTCGGCCGGGGCGTCCGCAGCGTACAGCGCGAGCCGCCACAGCGCGCTCGCGCGCGCGCGCTCCGAATACGTCTTGCCGCTCGCGGTGCGCTCGAACAGCGCCGCGCGCTCGTCCGCGCCGTAGCCGGCGATGCGCGCGAGCGAGGCGACGTCGGCCGCCTGGCGCGGCGTGACGACGACGTAGAGCGCGCCCAACGCGTGCATCCGCGGCGCGAGCGCCGCGGGGTCGGGCTCGAGCAGCGCGGCGGCGGCCCCCTCGAAGCCGCGCTCGCCGACGTAGCTGCCGAAGTTCGTCGCGATCGACGGGCGCCGCGCGTGGTACTCGATCAGGTGCCCGAGCGACCAGTGCGAGAGCACGCCCCAGCCCTGCGCGACCGCCGGCGCGTTCCACGGCCCCGGCGCGGGCGTCGCCGTGCGCATCCAGCGCAGCCCGTCGACGACCTCGCCGCGCCACGCGCGCACGTCGGCGAGCGCGGCGCTCTCGTCGGCCGCGAGCGCGCGCGCGGCGGGCCCGAGCACGAGCGCCAGGCACCCGCCGACCGCCGCCGCCGCCGCGACGCGGGCGGCGCGC
>CAZGTQ010000259.1:0-1825 GCA_964528575.1 uncultured Planctomycetaceae bacterium
GGGTCGAGCTCGTGGTCCGGGCCGCCGCACCGGTCGCGGCCGCCGTCGCGCTCGCGGTCCACGAGCGCGCCGCTCGCGGCCCCCGCGGGCGCGCGCCCCGCCGCGCGCGGCTCGCCCGGGACGCGGCGCGCGCCCGGCCGACCGGTCGGCGCGAGCCCCGCGTCGTACCGCGGCACGAGCGTGCCGTCCGTGTCCTGCACGCACAGCACCAGGTCGCCGTACGCGGCCGCGACGAGATCGGTGTCGCCGTCGCCGTCGACGTCGCCGGTCGCGAGCCCGGTCCACCAGCCGCCGAGCCCCGGCCCCGCGACCCGCTCGAAGCGGCCGTCGCCGTCGTTCGCGAAGACCTCGAGGTCCGCGCCCGGCCCGGCGAGCAGCGCAGCGAGGCTCTCGCAGCCCTGCGCGAAGACCACGTCGAGATCGCCGTCGCCGCCGAGGTCGAGCAACGCGCTGCCCGCGCCGTTCGCCTCGAGGATCGTGGCCTTGGTCGGCTGCCCCGAGCGGTTGACGTAGCTCAGGCCCCGCTCGGCGGCGACGTCGGCGAAGCTCGGCGCCGCGTCGCGCGCGCCGGTCGCCGGCGCCGCGCGCTCGTCGGTCGGCGCATCGCCGCAGGCTGCGAGCGCGGCGAAGACGGCGACGCCGGTGGCCCGTACGGCACGGTGGGGGCGCATCGCCGGGATCCTACGGCGGCGCCGCGCGTTTTTCGTTGCGAGCGCGCGCGCGCTTTTCCAAAAGAGGGCGTCCGCACCGCTCACCGCACCCGCAACCACCGGGACGCAGCGGAGCGGCGCGTCGCCATGAGCGCTCGAGACAAGAACCTGCTCGAGGCCTTCCAGGGGCTGCACGGAGCGCGGCCGCAGCCGGCGCAGCCCGCTGCGCCTCCGTCGGCGCAGCCGCCGGCCGAGCGACGCGCGCCGCCGCGCGACGAGCCGCGCCGGCCCGACCCGGGCGCCGAGACGGCCCCGCGCCGCCGGCTCGTGCTCGACAACCGGCTCGCGCTCGAGATCGTCGCGGTGCTCGTCGCGTTCTCGCTCGGCGTGCTGTTCGACCACGCGGTGCGCCAGGCGGCAGCCGCGGACGAGGCGCGGCCGGCCGAGCAGGAGGTGCTGACGCGCGCTCCCGGCGCGGACGTCGCGGAAGCGGGCCGCTGGCCGACGCCGGCGGGGGCCGCGGAGCAGCCGTCCGGGGCGGGCGGTGCGCTGGCGCGGGAAGAGATCCCGCGCGACTCGCTCTTCCACCCCGACAACCACTACACGATCCAGACGATCACCTACAACGCGGGGCCCACGTGGGAGGGCTACGCCGAGGCGACCTACGAGTACCTGCGCTCCCAGGGCCTGCCGGCGTTCCCGCCGGTCAAGAGCGGCGGCCACCTCGTGCTCCTGGTCGGCGCCGCCCCGACCGGGGCCGCGCTCGAGTCGCTCGCGACCCGGGTCCGCGCCCTGAAGGGTCCGAACGGCCAGTTCCCGTTCTCGGGCGCGATCGTGCTGCGCAAGGAGAAGCTCGACATCCGCTGAATCGGAGACCATGATGCGCCGTTCCGCACGGCGCTTCCCGCCCGATCCAGAGCCTCTCGAGCCCTCGTCCGGACATCGATCCGGTCCAGCCATGACCACCCACCGCAGCCTGCGCGGCGTCGACACTCTCGTCGGGGAGCGCAGCGTCCTCACGCGCATCGAGCGCATCCACAAGCTCGCCAACGACGGCAAGATCGACCTCGAGGCGGGCTCGGCCCTCGGGCTCCCGAAGGTGCGCACGAAGTTCAAGGTCGGGCGCGGCAAGAAGAAGAAGGACGAAGAGGGCGACGAGGCGCCGGCCAAGAGCT
>CAZGTQ010000260.1:0-25476 GCA_964528575.1 uncultured Planctomycetaceae bacterium
GTGCGGCACCTGGCACCTCCCTGTCGCTGAACGACAACAAGGTGTGCGACTCCGTATCGGGCGCTCTCAATCGCGTGCATCGTGACGGCGGCGCCACTGCTCGAGCACGAGCAGGCTCCAGAGCAGGCGCGCGTGGTCGCGCGTTCCCGCGTCGTGCTGCGCGAGCGTCGCGCGCAGCGTTTCGCGGTCGAACCAGCGCGCGGGGAGCGACTCGATCGACTCGGCGACCGGTGCGCGCAGCGGGCCGCGGATCCACGCCGCGAGCGGCGTGTCGAAGCCGCGCTTGTCCGCGTCGAGCACCGACGAGGGGATGCGCGCGCGCAGCGCCTCGCGCAGCGCGTGCTTGCCGCGGCCGCCGCGCACCTTCTCGCGCGACGGGAGGTTCGCGAAGCGGCCGACGAAGCGGTGGTCGAGCAGCGGGACGCGCACCTCGAGCGACACGCCCATCGACGCGCGGTCGACCTTCGCGAGGATCTGGTCGGTCAAGTACGTGTGAAAGTCGGCGTACTGCGCGCGGTAGAGCGGGTCGTCGAAGCGCGGCCGCGCGTAGTGCTGCGCGAACGCGTCGAACGGGTCGTGCTCCGCCACCGCGGCGCGCAGCTCCGGCGCGAGCAGCCCGAGCGCCTCGTCGCGCGAGACGCGCGTCACGCTCGCCCAATACGCGGCGGCGGGGTCGCGGCCGACGTTCGAGAGGAACGAGCGGCCGCGCAGCACGCGCGGCGCCCAGTCGAGGCGCGGGTACGCGCGACCCGCGACGCGGAACGCCGCCTGGCCGACGGCGCCGACCGCGCGGCGCACGCGGTTCTCCGCGACGTCGTGCACGTAGCGTCGATAGCCCGCGAACGTCTCGTCGCCGCCGTCGCCCGAGAGCGCGACCGTGACGTGCTCGCGCGCCATCCGCGAGACGAGGTACGTCGGCACGTTCGACGGGTCGGCGTGCGGCTCGTCGAAGATCCAGGGGAGCACGTCGAGCGCGAGCCGCGGGTCGGCCTCGAGGATCTCGGTGTAGTGCTCGGCGCCCAGCCGCTTCGCCGTCTCCTTGGCGACGTCGAGCTCGTCGTGCGAGCGCTCGCGGAAGCCGACGCTGCACGCGACGACCGGGTCGTCCGAGCGCAGCGCCATGCTCGTGACGACCGCGGTGCTGTCGACGCCGCCGGAGAGGAACGCGCCGAGCGGCACGTCCGCGACGAGGCGGTCCGCGACGACGCGGTCGAGCCACTCGAGCACCTCGCCCGGCTCCGCGGGCTCGCGCGGGCCGTCGAGCGGCAGGTCCCAGTAGCGGCGCACGCGCGCGGGTGAGCCCGGCTCCCACGCGAGCGTCGAGCCCGGGGGCAGCCGGCGCAGGTCGCTCCAGACGCTGCGCTCGCCGCCGACGTACCCCTGGACGAGGTAGTCGACCAGGCTCTCGGGGCGCACGTCGCGCGAGACGAGGCCCGATGCGAGCAGCGCCTTCGGCTCGCTCCCGAAGACGATCCCCGCCGGCGTCTCGGCCCAGAACAGCGGCTTGATGCCGAGGCGGTCGCGGCCGAGCAGGAGGCGGGTCGTGCCGCCGCGGCGGTCGACGACGGCGAACGCGAACATGCCGACGAGCCGCTCGACGAGCGCTTCGCCGTGCTCGAGATAGAGGTAGACGAGCGTCTCGCTGTCGGAGTTCGTCCGGAAGCGATGGCCGTGCGCCTCGAGCTCCGCGCGCAGCTCGCGGAAGTTGTAGATCTCCCCGTTGCAGACGACGGCGACGTCGCCGCTGGGATCGAACAGCGGCTGGCGTCCGCCGGCGGGATCGATGATCGCGAGGCGGCGGAAGGCGAGCCCCGCCGGGCCCGCCACGTGCTCGACGCCGTCGTCGGGCCCGCGGTGCACGAGCGTCGCGCCCATCGAGCGCAGGAGCGCGGCGTCGGCGCGCGCGCGCGGGTCGTGGAGCGCGAGACCGCAGAATCCGCACATGGCGTCGTGAGTCGCGTCGGTCCCGCTCGGCTCAGACGCCGGCGCGCGGTGCGGTGCGGAACCCGCGCAGGCGCGGCTTGAGGCCGAAGCCGGACTTGCTCACGCGGCGGATCGCGCCGCGCGGCGCGTCGCCGCCGCTCGAGCGGCGCGGGTAGGTGTGCTCGTCGCGCATCTCCTGCTCGGCGATGTAGCCGAACACGATCACGATCGCGACGAAGTGGTAGAAGAGGTCGAAGTCGGCGCGGTTGAGGAACACGCTGCCGATGCAATAGCCCGTCAACGACGCCTCGAACATCGTGGCGTAGTTGATGATCCAGCTCGAGTAATATCGTCGTCGCGCCTTCTTGCGGACCTTCCAGCAGGTCCAGTACGTCATCCCGATCAGGGTGAAGAAGAGCGCCATCTGCAGGCTGCCCATCTCGGCCCACGCCTGCAGGTAACTGTTGTGCGCGACGTAGATCGCGGTGCCCGCGAGCTGCGACGGCGTGGGGTTCGGCTCGTACTCGAGGTAGTGCTGCCGGAACTTCTTCATCCCGACGCCGAACCACGGGTTGTCGACCGCCATGCGGATCGCGACGGCCCACGACGTGAAGCGCGCCTGCGCGGAGTTGTCCTCCTCGTACGACGCGATCGTCGAGATCCGCTCCTTGTACGACGCGGGCGCGACGATGACGGCGACGAGCGCGACCAGGAAGGCGACCGTCATCGCCGCGACCCGGTTGCGCGAGCGCCAGATCAGCACGCCGAACGCTCCGACGAGCGACAGGAAGCTCCCGCGCGAGTGCGTCAGCGCGATCGTGAACACCGTCAGCGGCACCGCCCACAGGAACGCGCGGCGCAGGACCTCGCGCTTCTCCGACAGCCCGATGTTGATCAGGAACGGGACGGCCATCGTCAGCGCGAGGCCGAACGCGTTGTTGTCCTGCAACAGGCCGCCCGGGCCCCGCAAGATCGGCGACTGGCCGAGCGTCTGGATCCCCCACAGCCCGCCCTTGACGCCATAGAACGCGAACGACAGGGCGATGAGCCAACAGAGCACGCGTAGGTGCTCGCGCGACTTGACGACGACCGTCGTGAAGATCGCGATGCAGATGATCTTCGTGAACTCCGCGTAGCGCGAGATCTGGTACGGGTCGGGGCTGCGCGACATCGTGATGCCGATCCCCGCGATCACCACCATGGCGATCATGATCCAGCAGCGCACGTCGGGCAGGAAGAAGCGCGACTTCTCGCCCGCCAAGAAGCCGGCGAACGTGACGAACGCGACGTAGGCCGACCAGCGCATCCCCCGCGCGAAGCCCCACGTCAGGTCCTGCGCGCGCATGTACGCGAGCCACGTGAAGACGAGCAGCCCGACGAACGGCCGGCGGAAGCACGCCGGCAGGAGCGCCAGGATCACGACGGAGAAGATGATGTCGCGCATCGTGCGACCGCTCGCGGACCCGGGGGCGCGCTAGCGCAGCTTCATCCGCAGCCCCTCGATGCCCTGCAGCACCTCGGTGCTCAACCACTCCGAGTGCGCATGGTACGCGTACGTGATCCAGCCGATGCCGACGAGGATCAGGGCGCTGGACACGCCCACGACGAGCTTCTGCACGCGCCGCCGGCGCCGCTCGGGCGCCGTGACGATCGAGTTGACGACGCCGAGGATCGGCACGCCCATCACGCGCGACACGTCGCCGACCCCGCGGAAGCCCGTCTTGCTGAACTCGGCCAGGACCGCGGAGCCGAGGCCGAGCGCGAGCCCGATCACGAGCGCGCCCGCGACCAGGATCATCGGGTTGGGCTCGCTCGGCGCGTCGGGCGCGACCGCGCGCTCGACGATCTCGTACGGCTGCCCGTACGCGTTCTTGAGGACCTCGAGCGCCTGTTCCTTGGCCTCGAGCTCCGCCTTGACGAGGCGGTAGCGCTCGGCCGCCGCGTCGCGATCGAGCTTGACGCCCTGCGCCGTGCGCAGCGTGTCCACCCGCCGCTCGTACGTGTGGCGCGTCTCGGCCATCTGATTCTCGATGACCTGCATGCGCTGCGACAGCTTGCCGCGCTCGCCCTCCAGGGTCTCGAGCTCGCGCTCGAGCTCGTTGCGGCGCGTGTTCTCGACGAACTCCGGCCGGACGACCTCCTGGTCGGTGAGCGTCCGCACGGCGTCGTTCTGCTCCTCGAGCGTCTGGATCTGCTCCTGGTACGTCCTCCAGCGCGGGTTCGCCGGGCGGAGCACCTTCTGCTGCGCCTTGAGCGTCTCGATCGTGAGCTCGCGCTCGACGGTCGAGGTCCCGCTCGCCTGGGCCGGGGAGGCGAGGCTGTCCTCGGCCGGGCGCGTCTCGGGCTCCCGCTCGTGCAGCGCCGCCACGCGCGCGTGGTCGGCGTCGAGCGCCGCGAGCTCCTCCTCGAGCGTGTCGCGCTCGAAGCCGAGCGTGTTGAGCCGCGTCAGGTACGGATCGTCCGTCACCCCGAAACGCGTGCCGGGCGCGCTGAGGACGCTGAAGTCGAGCTCCGCGTCCTTGAGGAGCTCGGCGATCTGACCGTTGAGCCGCTCGTGGTTCGAGAGCGCCTGGACGCTCGTGTTCTGCAGGACGTCGCGCTCCTTCTCGAGGATCGTGCGGTCGCGCTCGATCACCTGCGTGACCCACCGAAGCGCGAGCCGGTTGAGGAACTCCGCGGCGCGCGCGCCCTCGATGTCCTTGAACTCGATCTCGACGAAGCTCGTGCCCTGCTTGCCCTGGTCGAGCTGCGTGACGTTCAGGTTGTCGCGGACCCGCAGGATGTACTCGTACTGCTCGGTCTGCGTCTGGAGGTCGCGGAAGTCCGACCACTGGAGCTCGTTGATGACCTCCTGGATCCGCGTGTAGTGCTTGATCTGCTGCGCGGCGCTGCCGAGGTCGCGCGTGCTGCTGTTGGCGGGGTTCTTGAGCAGCGGATCGTGGGCGACCTGGACCGGCCGGAGCTCGATCTGGGTCGAGACGACGTACTTGCGCGGGTAGATGACGGCCAGGGCGCAGCCGAGCGCGAAGACGAACAGCGCCGGCAGGAGCACCTGCCAGCGCCGCTTCTTGAGGATGTCCCGGAACTCCTGGACCTGCCCTTGTGATTCGATCTCGATGCCCATCCGTACGCCCCTGCCTCGGGCTGCGCGCGCCGGGAACCGGCCCCGGCTCTACGTCGAACTATCGTCGATTTTCCGGGATCCCTCCAGGCATTCCCCTGCCCGGTGGGCCCTGCCGAGCCCCGGGAACCGCGCCCGAGGGCCCGCCGCGGCCGTTCGGAGCCGCGCGGGCCAGTCTACTCCACCTCGCTCGAGCCGTCGAAGGGCCGCAACGAGCCCCTCGCTCCCCCGGCTCGGCCGTCGGAGGACGTGCCGTCAGAAGACGTTGTAGTTCGCGCTGCCGCCGCCGCCGTAGCGGCCGCCCTGGTAGAAGAAGTAGTCGCCCTCGAGCAGGAGCAGGCTCTGCACGATCGACGAGAGCGCGGTCGTGATCGGCGTCGCGAGCGAGGCGATCAGGTTGCCGAGCTGGGCGAGCAGGGTCGGCGGGACCACGATCACGTCGAGCTCCCGGATCGGCACGTTGAAGGTCGTGTCGCCGGTCCGCAGGAAGTGCGCGAAGTTGACCGTGATCACGACCGGGTCGACCGGGTCCGGCTTCAGCACCATGATGCGGCTCAGGTTCGCCGTGCGCTTGTTCGGCCCCGCGGCCATCAGCACCTCGAACACGGTCATGTCGCCGCGGAACGGCTTGGGCCCCGGCTGCCCGACCTCGCCCATGATGAAGTAGACCTTCGCCGTGCTCGTCTGGATCGTGACGTGGATGTCGGTCCGCAGGTAGTACGGAGCGAGCTTCTGCGTCAGCAGCGTCTCCACGTCGCTGCGGGTCAGCCCCGCGACGTGCACGGCTCCCGCCTCGTCGATGACGACGGTTCCGTCGATGTCGACGACCGCCGTGCCCTGGAGGTTCGGGTGCAGGGTCGTCCGGTCGACCCACTCGATCCGATCGCCGATCGTGACGTAGTTCTCCTCCTCGGGGTTGCCGACGTAGCGTCGACCGAAGCCCTCGGTGTTGAGGAACTGGAGCACGCGCTTGTCGGGCGAGCTGCTGAAGCAGCCTGCAGAGCTCAGGCACAGCGTGCCGAGCACGAGCAGCGCCACGAGCCGGCCGACGGTCGTCCGGGCTCTGCGGGCTTGGCTCGTTGTCGCGGTGGGCCGATTCATCGCGGGCACAGCGGCCGCCACCATGCGCCGTACGGCCCCGCGACGCAAGCCTCTGCTGCCGCTCATCCGCCGTACTGACGCGCGTAGTACTCCCGGTACGCGCCGCTGCGGACACGCTCGAGCCACTCGGTCTGCTCGAGGTACCAGCGGACCGTCAGCGGGAGCGCCTCCTCGAAGCGGAACCGCGGCTCCCACCCGAGCTCACGCCCGATCTTCGACGCGTCGATCGCGTACCGCCGGTCGTGCCCCGGCCGGTCCTTGACGTAGGTGATCAGCGACTCGGGCTTGCCGAGCTCGGCCAGGATCAGCCGGACGACGTCCAGGTTCGGGAGCTCGTTGTGGCCCCCGATGTTGTAGACCTCGCCGGGCTCGCCCCGCTCGAGCACCGCGAGCAGCGCCTCGCAGTGGTCGCGCACGTACAGCCAGTCGCGCACGTACAGCCCGTCGCCGTAGACCGGCAGCGGCCGGTCCTCGCGCGCGTTCGCGATGCACAGCGGGATCAGCTTCTCGGGGAACTGGTACGGCCCGTAGTTGTTCGAACAGCGCGTGATGAGCGCGGGGAACCCGTGCGTGTGGAACGCGGCGCGCACGAGCAGGTCGCTCCCCGCCTTGCTCGCCGAGTACGGCGAGCTCGGCGCGAGCGGCGTCTGCTCGGTGAAGAAGCCGGCCTCGCCGAGCGAGCCGTAGACCTCGTCGGTCGAGACGTGCACGAAGCGCTCGACGCCCCGCTCGCGCGCCGCGTCGAGCAGGATCTGCGTGCCGGCGACGTTCGTCTGGACGAACGGCAGGCCGCCCTGGATCGAGCGGTCGACGTGGCTCTCGGCCGCGAAGTGCACGACTGCGACGGGCCCGCCGCCGGCGGCCGCCTCGTCGAGCGCGGCCGCGACGTCCGCCGCGCTCGTCACGTCGCCGTGGCGGAACGAGTAGCTCGGGTTGCCCTCGACCGCGGAGAGGTTCTCGGGGTTGCCCGCGTACGTGAGCGCGTCGAGGTTGACGATGCGCCAGCCGGGGCGCTGCTCGACGAGCAGATGGACGAAGTTGCTGCCGATGAAGCCGGCGCCGCCGGTGACGAGGACGGAGCGCGTCACGGCTGCACCCGCGCGAGCGTCCGCGTGAAGTCGGCGAGCGCGTCGTGCCAACTCGCGAGCGAGCGGCCGCGCAGCCCGGCGAGCTTCGACGAGTCGAGCACGCTGTACGCCGGCCGGCGCGCCGGCGTCGGGTACTCGGCGGTCGAGCAGGGCTCGATGCGCTTGCCGTGCACCCCGGCGAGCTCGAGCGTCGCGACGGCGAGCTCGTACCACGTGCAACTGCCCTCGCACGCCGCGTGGTACGTGCCGCGCGCGCCGAGCCGGACGCAGTCCCACAGCGCGGGCGCCAGCTCGAGGGTCGACGTCGGCGCACCGGTCTGGTCGTCGACGACCTTCCACGCGTCGCGCTCCTCCGCCAGCCGCAGCATGGTCGCGGGGAACGACTTGCCGCGCGGGCCGTACAGCCACTGCGTGCGCACGACGCAGAGCAGCTCTCCGAGCGCCTCGTGCGCGAGCTCCTCGCCGCGCAGCTTGGTGCGCCCGTACGCGCCCAGCGGCCGCGGCTCGTCCTCCTCGCGGTAGGGCGCCTCGCTCGTGCCGTCGAAGACGAAGTCGGTGCCGACGAGCAGCATCGAGATGCCGCGCTCCGCGCACGCGCTCGCGAGCACGTGCGGCGCGGTGGCATTGACCGCGGCGGCGAGCTCCTCCTGCTCCTCCGCGGCGTCGACGTTCGTGAACGCCGCCGCGTGGATCACGGCGTCGAACGGGCCGCGGCCGTCGAGCAGCGCGGCGACGTGCGCGGCGCGCGTGAGATCGACGGCCGGCGCGAACTCCCGCGGGACGCCGACGTCCGGCCAGCGCGGCGTCTCGACCAGGTCGGTGCCGACGACGTCGAAGCCGGAAGGCGCGTCGAGCAGGAGCTGGCTGCCGAGCATGCCGGCAGCCCCGGTGACGAGCACGCGGCCGCCGTCGCGCACGGGTCCGCGGTCGAGCGAGCTGGTCGTCAAAACGCGCTACTCCGCCTTCCTCGCGCCGCCCACCGCGAGGTTGTTCGCGCCGCCCTGGGCGACGAGGTTCGAGGCGCGGCGCAGCGACTCGAACGTCCCGGCGTCGGTCCACCAACCCTCGAGGATCTCGTACGTCATCGAGCCGTCGCGGATGTACCAGTTGTTGACGTCGGTGATCTCGAGCTCGCCGCGGTCGGAGGGCTCCAGCGTCTCGATCACGTCGAACACGCGGTTGTCGTACATGTAGATGCCGATCACCGCGAGGTTCGTCTTCGGGTCCTTCGGCTTCTCGACGATCTCGACGACCTTGTCCCCGCGCAGCTCGGCGACGCCGAAGCGCTGCGGGTCCTCGACCTCCTTGAGCATGATCTTCGCCCCCGACTTCTGCTCGCGGAAGTTGCTCACCGCCTTGGCGATGTTCGTCTCGATGATGTTGTCGCCGAGCATCACGCAGATCGAGTCGCCCGCGGCCCAGTGCGCCGCGAGACCGAGCGCCTCGGCGATGCCGCCCTCGCCCTTCTGGTACGTGTAGTTCAGGTGCTTGAGCCCGAAGTCCGCACCGTTGCCGAGCAGGCTGAGGAAGTCGCCCGACTTCTTGCCCCCCGTGACGATCATGATGTCGTCGATCCCCGCGTTGACGAGCGTCTCGATCGGGTAGTAGATCATCGGCTTGTCGAACACGGGCAGGAGGTGCTTGTTCGTGATCTTGGTCAGCGGGTGGAGCCGCGTACCGAGACCGCCGGCGAGGATGACTCCCTTCATGGTGCGTCGAGATGGTGCGTCGAGATGGTGCCTGGAGCGGTGCGTCGAGCGTCTGGAGGCTGTCGGGAGCGACGAACGAGCCGGACAATCTATCCGTTGACCGGGACGCGCGCCCGGTACCACTCGACGAACTTGCGCAGCCCTTCGCGGACCGGCGTCGAGGGCGCGTAGCCGAGCCGCTCGCGCGCCTTGGACACGTCCGCGTACGTCACCGGGACGTCCCCCGGCTGGAACGGGCGCCGGTCGATGACGGGCTCGCGGTCGCAGGCCTCGCCGACCAGGCGGACGAGCTCGTCGAGCGAGGTCGTCTCCGACTCGCCGAGATTGAAGATCTCGTAGCCCTCGCAACGATCGAGCGCGCGCACGCAGCCGTCGACGATGTCGTCGACGTACGTGTAGTCGCGCCGGCTCGAGCCGTCTCCGAAGAACGGGATCGGCTCGCCGGCGAGCGCGGCCCGCACGAACTTGTGGATCGCCATCTCCGGGCGCTGCCGGGGCCCGTAGACCGTGAAGAAGCGCAGGCAGGTCGTCGGGATGCCGTACAGGTGGTGGTGCGTGTAGCAGTGCAGCTCACCCGCGCGCTTGGTCGCGGCGTACGGCGACACGGGGTGGTGGATGTCGTCCGCCTCGCCGAAGGGCACCTTCGCGTTCGCTCCGTAGACGCTCGACGACGACGCGAAGACGAAGCGCGTGCCCTCGCGGCGGCGCACCTCCTCGAGCAGGATCAGCGTGCCGCGCACGTTGACGTCGGCGTAGTGCAGCGGGTCGGCGAGCGAGGGCCGCACGCCCGCCATCGCGGCGAGGTGCACGACCGCGTCGAGCTCGCCCTCGGCGAACAAGCGGCCCATCCCCTCGATGTCGCGGATGTCGCCCTCGACGATGCGCCCGCCCGCGGCGCGGACCGCTTCGGCGTTCTCGCGCTTGATCGCCGGGTCGTAGAAGTCGTTGAAATTGTCGAGCACCGTGACGTCGTCCCCGCGCGCGAGGAGACGCTCCGACAGGTGCGAGCCGATGAAGCCGGCGCCGCCGGTGACCAGGACCTTCGCCATCGCTACTCGACCGTCACGCTCTTCGCGAGGTTGCGCGGCTTGTCGATGTCGCAGCCCTTCAGGTCGGCGATGTAGTACGCGAACAGTTGCAGCGGCACCGTGTTCAGGATCGGCGAGAGCCACTCGGACGTGCGCGGCACGACGATCGACTCGTCGGCGAGCTCGCGGATCTCGTACGAGCCGACCGCGATCACGCGGCCGCCGCGCGCCTTCACCTGCTCGACGTTCGCGCGCACCTTGTCCGCGACCTTGCCGTGCGAGTTGACGACGACGGTGGCGAGCTCGGGCTCGATCAGAGCGATCGGCCCGTGCTTCATCTCGCCGGCCGGGTAGCCCTCGGCGTGCACGTACGAGATCTCCTTGAGCTTGAGCGCGCCCTCGAGCGCCACCGGGAAGTTGATCCCGCGGCCGAGGAACAGGAAGCCCTTCGCGTTCTGGTAGCGCTGCGCGATGCCGCGCACCGCCGCGACCGCGCTCTCGGTCAGCATGCTCTCGAGCCGCGGCCGCAGGTTGCGCAGGTCCTCGAGCAGCTCGCGCCCGCGCTCGGCCGACAGAACGCCGCGCGCGCGGCCGAGACGCACCGCGATGAGGTACGCCGCGACGAGCTGCGCCGTGAACGCCTTGGTGCTCGCGACGCCGATCTCGGGCCCCGCGTGGGTCAGGACCGCCGCGCTGCACTCGCGCACCATCGTGCTGCCCAGTACGTTGCAGATCGCCGCCGTGCGCGCGCCGAGCCCGCCCGCGAGCCGCAACGCCGCGAGCGTGTCGGCGGTCTCGCCCGACTGCGACACGGCGAGCGCCAGCGTGCTCGGCACAAGCCGCGGCTCGCGGTAGCGGAACTCCGACGCATAGTCGACGTCGACCGGGAGCTCGGCGAGCCCCTCGATCAAGTAGCGCGCGACGTACGCCGCGTGCAGCGCCGTGCCGCACGCGACGAGCTGGACGCGCGCGAGGCTCGCGAGCTCCGCGTCGCGCCACGCGTCGCCGAGGTCGACGTCGCCGCGCTCGAGCCGCAGCCGGTCGTCGACCGTGTTCGCGAGCACGTCGGGCTGCTCGTGGATCTCCTTGAGCATGAAGTGCGGGAAGCCGCCGCGGCTCGTCGCCTCCGCGTCCCAGTCGATGTGGCGCAACGGCCGCTCGACCGGGTTTCCATCGACGTCGACGACGCGCACGCCGTCGGGCGTGAGGTCGGCGACGTCGCCGTCCTCGAGGTAGCGCACGTCGCGCTCGTGCGGCAGGATCGCGAGCACGTCGGACGCGAGCCAGGCGCCCGTGCCGTTCGACGCGACGACGAGCGGCGGGCCCTGGCGCGCGCAGATCAGGCGCGGAGCGCGCCCCTGCCCGCCGGACGTGACCATCGCGAGCGCGTAGTAGCCGCGCACGCGGCCGAGAGCGCGCCGCACCGCGTCGAGCGGATCGAGCCCCTCGTCGAGGCCGATGCCGACGAGGTGCGCGAGCACCTCGGTGTCGGTCTCGGAACGGAACTCGATGCCGCGCGCGACGAGCTCGGCGCGCAGCTCGTCGTGGTTCTCGATGATCCCGTTGTGCACGAGCGCGATCCGGCCGGCCGTGTCCGTGTGCGGGTGCGCATTGCCGTCCGACGGCGGACCGTGCGTCGCCCAGCGCGTGTGGCCGACGCCGACGTTCAGCGCGCGCAGCTCGCCGTTGCACGCCGCGAGCGACTCGCGCAGCCGGTCGAGCCGCCCCTGGCGCTTGCGCACGAACACGCCGTCGGCCGTGACGAGGCCCACGCCGGCGCTGTCGTAGCCGCGGTATTCGAGCGTGCCGAGCCCCGCGACGATGCCGTCGACCGCGGGTCCCTCGCGCAGGTAGGCGCCGACGATGCCGCACATCTCAGCTCGCCTCTCCGGCGCTCTTGCTCGGCACGGCGCTCTCGAAGTAGGCGAGCGTGCGCCGCAGCCCTTCGTCGAGGTCGATCTTCGGCGTCCAGCCGAGCAGCGCCTTCGCCTTGGCGATGTCCGGCTGGCGCACCTTGGGATCGTCGACCGGCAGGTCGCGGAACACGATGTCCGAGCTCGAGCCCGTCAGCTCGACGACCTTGCGCGCGAACTCGAGGATCGTCATCTCGTACGGGTTGCCGATGTTCACCGGCAGGTGCTCCTCGGACTCGAGCAGCCGCCAGATGCCCTCGACGAGGTCGTCGACGTAGCAGAACGAGCGTGTCTGGGAGCCGTCGCCGAACACGGTGATCGGCTCGCCCGCCAGCGCCTGCGACATGAACGCCGGCAGCGCGCGCCCGTCGTTGAGCCGCATGCGCGGCCCGTACGTGTTGAAGATGCGCACGATGCGCGTGTCGACCCCGTGCACGCGGTGGTACGCCATCGTCATCGCCTCGGCGAAGCGCTTGGCCTCGTCGTACACGCCGCGCGGACCGACCGGGTTGACGTTGCCCCAGTAGTCCTCGCGCTGCGGGTGCACGAGCGGGTCGCCGTAGCACTCCGAGGTCGACGCGAGCACGAAGCGCGCGCCCTTCGCGTGCGCCAGCCCGAGCGCCTTGTGCGTGCCGAGCGAGCCGACCTTGAGCGTCTGGATCGGCAGCTCGAGGTAGTCGATCGGGCTCGCCGGCGACGCGAAGTGCATCACGACGTCGACGCGCCCCGGCACGTGGATGTACTCGGTGACGTCCTGGTGGCAGAAGCGGAACTCGGGCCGCCCGAAGAGTCCCTCGATGTTGCGCAGGTCGCCGGTGACGAGGTTGTCCATGCAGATCACGTCGAAGCCTTCGGCCAGGAAGCGATCGCACAGGTGACTGCCGAGGAAACCGGCTCCGCCCGTGATCAGGGCGCGGGGTCTGGACATCGGTGGTGGATCTCGTTCGTTGATCTGGGCGCCGGCGCGGCGTCGTTCTCGGTCTCGTGGGTCAGCGGTCCGATCCGGAGCCTGCGCCGCCGACGCCGATCGAAACGGCCTTGTCGGCAGAAACGCCGATTTCCTCGAGAGCCCCGGCGAGGGGCGGAGCGCCGGTCGGCGGGTCGAGCTCGAGGAACGTGACCTCCGCGCCCGGCTCGAGGCGCACGCCCACGCCCAGCGCGCGGACCGCGGTGCCGCCTGCGGCCTGGAGCCGGATGCCGCCGGGCACGCGCTCGGCCTGGACCTCGTCGCGCGCCGTGACCTCGAAACTCCCCGCGTCCAGCCGCACGGGCGGGGCGACGCGGATCGGCGCGGAGCCGTCGTCGAGGATCGGCACGTCGAGCACCTCGCCCGGCGAGACGAGCAGCTCCTCGTCGCGGAAGGCGACGCGGAACAGGGCCGTGGACTGGTTCTCGAGCCGGACCGTGTCGCGGTCGGGGCTCGACAGCTTGATCGGGCCGGCGACGAGGCCCGGCTCGACCTCGGCGACGAGCTCGCAGCCTCCGGGCAGCCGCACGCGGTCGTGCTCGGTGAGCCGCAGGCGCGCGCTGCCGAGCTGAAGGAACGTCACGAGCGGCTCGTCGCGCGTCGGCTCCCCCGCCGCCGCGATGCAGTCGTCGAACAGGATCACGATCGTCGGCGAGCCCGGCCAGATCAGCTCCGCGCGGCCGCCGGTGCCGGTGGCGATGCTCGCGCCGGCGCTGAGCCGGATGCGCTTGGCGTGCGCGCGCAGCGGGAAGTACCCGTTCGTGCCGGCGCGCCGCACCTGGACCGGGCTGCCGTGGCGGATCGCCTCGACCTCCGTCGGGCCCGGCTCGAACGCAGCCGCCTCGCCCGGCGGCAGCGGGTCGACGAGCGCGGGCATCGGGCCGGGGACCGCCTGCACGCGGCAGGCGCTCAGGGTGGCGAGCGCCACGAGCGCGACGACGTGCGCGCGGGCGTCGCGCGAGGCGGGGGCCGTGAAGCGAACGGTCGGGCGGGGGGGCATGGGCTACCGCGCGGGCTCACGGGCCGGCAGCGGCTTGCGCTGGGCGCCGAAGTAGCGCTCGACGAACCCGGTGTCGTGCCCGCCCGCGCGGAAGTCGGAGTGATTCAGGATACGGCGCAGGAGGGGGATCGTCGTCTTCGGGCCGGTGATAACGAATTCGTCCAGGGCGCGGATCATCGTCGTGATCGCCTCGGGGCGGGTGTTCCGCTGCGCCAGGAGCTTGCCGATCATCGAGTCGTAGTACGGCGGGATCCGGTAGCCGGAGTAGACGTGGCTGTCGACCCGCACGCCCGGACCGCCGGGCGGGACCCACATCTCGACCGTTCCCGGGCAGGGCTGGAAGTCGCGCTCGGGATCCTCGGCGTTGATGCGGCACTCGATCACGTGCCCGCGCATCTGCACGTCCTCTTGGCGCATGCCGAGCGACTCGCCCGACGCGATCTTGAGCTGCATCTGGATCAGGTCGATGCCGGTCACCATCTCGGTGACCGTGTGCTCGACCTGGATGCGCGCGTTGACCTCGATGAAGAAGAACGCGCCGCTCTTGTCGAGCAGGAACTCGACCGTCCCCGCGCCGTGGTAGCCCGCCGCCCGAGCGATCGCGATCGCCGCGGCGCCCATCCGCTCGCGCAGCTCGGGCGTCACCGACGGCGAGGGCGACTCCTCGATCAGCTTCTGGTGGCGCCGCTGCACCGAGCAGTCGCGCTCGCCCAGGTGGATCAAGTTCCCGTCGCGGTCGCCGAGGATCTGGATCTCGACGTGCCGCGGGTTCTCGACGAACTTCTCGAGGTACACCGTCGCGTCGCCGAACGCGTTCTGCGCCTCGGAGCGCGCGGCGTGGAAGCCGTTGATCAGGCTCGGGTCGTTGCTCGCGACGCGCATGCCGCGCCCGCCGCCGCCCGCCGACGCCTTGATCATCACCGGGTAGCCGATCTCGTGCGCCACCTCGAGGGCCCGCGCCTCGTTCGCGACCGGCCCGTCCGAGCCCGGCACGACGGGCACGCCCGCGCGCTGGGCCATCTCGCGCGCGTTCGACTTGTTGCCGACCGCCGCGATCGTCTCGGGATCGGGGCCGACGAACTGGATGTTGCACGAGCGGCACACCTCGGCGAAGTGCGCGTTCTCGGACAGGAAGCCGTAGCCGGGCACGATCGCCTCGACGTCGGCGATCTCGGCGGCGGAGATGATCGAGGGGATGTCGAGGTACGACTTCGCGCCGGGCGGCGGGCCGATGCAGATCGTCTCGTCCGCCTGACGCAGGTAGATCGCGTCCGCGTCCGCCTCGGAGTACACGGCGACGGTCTCGATGCCGAGCTCGCGGCACGCGCGGATGATGCGCTGCGCGATCTCGCCCCGGTTCGCGACGAGGACTCGCCGGAACATCAGCTCGTCTTGAGCAGGAACAGGGGTTGGCCGTACTCGACCGGCTCGCCGTTCTCGACGAGGATCTCGGCGATCGTGCCGCGCATCTCGGCCTTGATCTCGTTCATCACCTTCATCGCCTCGATGATGCAGAGCACGGTGTCCTCGCCGACCGACTGGCCGACCTCGACGAACGGCCCGGTCTCCGGCGAGGGCGAGCGGTAGAACGTGCCGACCATCGGCGAGACGAACGGCTTGGTCCCCGGCGCGGCAGCGGCGCTCCCGCCGCCGGGCGCCGGCGCGTACGGGTCGGCGTGAGCGGCCGGCATCGGTGCCGCGGCGGCCGGCCCGGCTCCTTGCATCACGTGCACGAGCGGCGCGCTCTGCGGCTGGCCGCTGTCGCGCCGCAGGTGGACCCGCAGACCGCTGGCCGTGTCGTCGATCTCGATCTCCGAGAGCTCGGCCCGCGTCATCATGCGGACGAGCTTCTGGATCAGTCTCAGGTCCATGCCGTGCTCGGTTTCGATGGCCGTGAGCCTCTGCCGTGAGCCTCTGGGGGAACGCCCGGACGGCGCGGACCGGGCCCGCGCGGGGCGCACAATCTAACGGCGGTGTCGGGCCGGATCGCGACTGTTCCGGCCGCGTCGAGCGCGAAATCGCCCCGTTTGGCCCCATCCGGGCGGAAATCGCGTCGAAAACGGCGCTGTTTCGCCCCAGAAGCCGCCTCAGCGGCCCTCAGCGGTCGTCGGAAGACTGGTGGCCCGGCGCGCGCCAGGTGCCGGAACGCCCGCCCGACTTCTCCAGCAGCTCGACCGCCTCGATCCGGATCCCGTGGTCGAGCGCCTTGGTCATGTCGTAGACGACCAGCGCCGCGACGGACGCGCCGGTCAGCGCCTCCATCTCGACCCCGGTGCGGCCCTCGCAGCTCGCGCGGCAGCGGACCTCGAGCACGTCCTCTTCGACGCGCTCGAAGACGATCTCGACGTGATCGAGGCCGAGCGGGTGGCACAGCGGGATCAGCTCCCCCGTGCGCTTCGCCGCGAGGATGCCGCCGGCCCGCGCGACCTCCTCGATCGGCCCCTTCGGCCCTCCGTCGGCGAGGATCGGCCCGAGGAGCCCCGCCGGGAAGCGCACGCGGGCACGGGCGAGAGCGCTGCGGCGCGTCGCCGGCTTGGATCCGACGTCGACCATGCGCGCTTGGGCGCGATCGGGCGACGCTCCGGAGCCCGACGGGACGACGTGCGAGAGCTCGCGCTCGTTCGGAAAGCGTTTCGACACGGGAATGGGGCGCTGGAAACCTGCATGACGGCGGCCTTCGACGTAGCGTCGTCGCGCCGATCCCGTACTAGGATCCAGACCGACCACGATCCTAGCCGAAGGCGCGTGGGGGCTCCATCGGGCCCTCGTCCCGCCCCGCCATCGAAGGAGACCGCTCCATGATCTCGATTCCGCTGCTCGCCCTTCCCCTCGCGCTCCTGCCGGCCGCTCCCTGGCCGGCGGCTCCGGTCGCGTACCAACAGGCCGCCGGAGACCTCGCGCGCGCGCTCGACGAGCGCATCGCGCGCGCTTCCAGCGCGGAGACCGACGAGCTGTGGACCTGGGCGCTCTCGCTGCGCGACGTCGCGGGGCTCGACGGCGAGGAGGAGCTCGACCGGCTGCTCGACGCGCGCCTGGGCAACGCGCCCAGCCCGCAGGCGACGCTCCTGATCGCCGCGAGCCGCGTCCAGGGCGAGGACCTCGACCGCCGCGCGCTCGCCTCCGCGCTGCAGCCGCTGCTCGAGTCCGACGACGACGCGCTCGCGGTCGCGGCCGCCGAGATCCTGGCGAACAAGACGTTCCGCTCGCTCGACCGCGACCGTCGCGACGACCTCGTCGAGGCGCTGCTGACGGTCGCGCACGACGGCGCCCGCACGCCGGCGCGACGCCTGGCGGCGGCGCGCGCGGCGCACCTGCTCGGCGACGGCGCGCAGATGCGCTCGGCGCGCGACGAGATGCTCGCGTTCCTCTCGTCGCGGGACGCGGAGATCCGCGGCCAGGGCGCGCTCGCGCTCGCGTCGATCGGCGACGAGATCACCGGCCGCCTCGAGCAGGAGCTGCGCCGGATCTCGCTGCTGCCGGGCGAGGACGGCGAGCTCGCCCGCGCGTACGTCAAGCAGGAGGAGCGGATCCGCCTGCACGAGCGCAAGTTCAAGAACCTCGAGACGCTCTACGAGGGCAAGGCCCTCGATGGGGACCTCAAGCGCATCAGCGCCGTGAGGCGGATGATCCACGAGTACCACCTCGACGGGAACAAGTTCACCGACGAGGAGCTGACCGACGCGGCCCTCGCCGGGATGCTGCGCGTGCTCGACAACCACTCGAGCTACATGGACCCGCAGACCTACGGGAAGTTCTCGCAGGACCTCGAGGCCGAGTACGGCGGCATCGGCGCGTACGTCGGCGAGGACCCGGTCGACGGGCTCTTCACGATCACGAAGCCGATCTACTCCGGCCCCGCGTACAAGGCCGGCCTGGGCACGGACGACAAGATCGTGCGCATCGACGACTGGTCGACCGTCGGCGAGCCCGTCGACGACATCATCAAGCGCCTCAAGGGCAAGCCGGGCACGACCGTGCGGCTCTACGTCTGGCACCGCGGCATGGACGCGGGCCTGATCGAGCGTCCGACCGAGGAGCTCGCCGTCGAGGTGACGCGCCAGCAGATCGCCATCCCCGCGGTGCAGCTCCAGGTGCTGCCGGGCGACATCGCGCTCGTCGAGCTGACGACGTTCAGCCGCGTCGCGAGCCAGACGCTGCGCCTCGCGCTCGAGCAGCTCAAGCAAGCCGGCATGAAGGGGCTCGTGCTCGACCTGCGCTACAACTCGGGCGGCCTGCTCGACGAGGCGCGCGACGTCGCGGACCTGTTCCTGCCCAAGGGCAAGCTCGTCGTGACGACCGAGAGCCGCCGCCAGGCGCCGGAGGAGTTCCACACGCTCCACGGCCCGGCGATCCCGACCGACATGCCGGTCGTCGTGCTCGTCAACCGCTTCACCGCGTCCGCGGCCGAGATCGTCTCGGGCGCGTTGCAGGACCACGAGCGCGCCGAGGTCCTCGGTGAGCGGACCTACGGCAAGGGCTCGGTGCAGCAGCTCATGCTCGTCGACGGCATGCGCGACGACCTGTTCCGCGACGAGAACGAGAACCGCCGCTTCGACAACTGGGAGACGCTGACGCGCGACTACGACAACGACGGCGAGTTCGACTTCGGCCCGCGCGTCAAGATGACGGTCGCGCGCTACGTGCTGCCGTCGGGCCGCTCGATCCACCGCGAGTTCGACGCGGACAAGAACATCCTCCAGGAAGGCGGGATCGAGCCCGACCAGAAGGTCGAGGCCGAGCGGATCGAGGGCTGGCGTCTCGAGGAGCAGCGGCGCATCTTCAGCGAGCGCCTCACCCGCGAGTACGTCGAGGAGCGCTGGCAGGAGCACCGCGCGCTGTTCATGGAGCTCGCGGAGACCGACCGCCGCGACGCCTCGCTCTACCCCGACTTCGAGGAGTTCTACGCGGGCCTCGACACCGTCCTGCCGAAGGACGACGTGCGCAGCCTGATCCGCCGCGAGGTGCGCCGCCGCGTGCAGGACGAGATCGGCCGCGAGTTCCCGTTCGGCGACTTCCAAGAGGACGTCGTCGTGCAGGCGGGCATCCGCGAGATCCTCGAGAAGCTCGGGATCGACGTGTCGGAGATCGAGGCGTACGCCGCGACGTTCCGCCCGGCGAAAGAGGTCGAGGACGACGCCGATACCGTCTCGGTCGCCCGCGTCGAGCGCCCGGACGTCTCGCGCGCCCTGGCCCTGATCCAGGAAGCGCGCGACGGCGACGGCAAGGTCTCGAAGGAGCTGCTCGACCAGGTCGTCGATCTGCTCGGCGAGCTGAAGGCTCCGCGGTAGCGCGCGCCGTGGACGGGACGGACCTCAGACGTCCGTCTCGTCCACCGGCACGCTGTAGCTGCGCACGAAGACCTCGTCGAAGTCGAACCGCTCGTCGAAGTCGTCGACGCTGTCGGACTCCTGCCGGTTGAGGAGCTGCGCCTCGACGAGCAGGAAGACGATGCGACCCCAGTCGAGCGGCTCGCGGATCCCCCACGAGCGCCAGACCTGCGCCGCGAGCGGGCCGAACAGTTGCTGCGCGTGCGCGCGCATCCCCGCGAGCACCTCGTGACCCGTCACGTGGCGCGAGGCACCCTCCTCGTCCTGCTTGCCCGCGAGCGTGATGGCGCAGTCGATCGACTCGAACAGGAAGCGGAAGGCCTCGGGCGCAAAGCGGCCGTCCTTCAGCGCGAGGTTGCGCAGCTCGTCGTTCATCGGCTCGGTTGCAGCGTCGTCGGCGCCATGCGCAGGAGCGCGCGGTCCAGCACCGCCTCCGGCGCCAGGTTGCGGTCGACATCCTCGCGCGCCGCGAGCAGGCTTTCCAGCAGGGCCGCACCCGCCGGCCCCTGGGCGGCCGGCGCCGCCGTCTCGAGGTCGCCGTGCCGCAGCGTATCGGGCGCGGCGCCCAGCGCCGCCGCCATCCGGTCGCGCACGAGCCGCAGCGCGAGGTCGAGCGCCGCCCGCGCCCGCGCGCGCGCCTGCGCGGACGGCGTCTCGCCGGCGAACGATCCCGGCAGCTCCCACAGCGCGCGCGACGCCGCGAGCGGCTCGCGCTCCCCCGCCAGGACGGCGGCGAGCAGCGGCCGCAGCGCGAGCGCGCCCTCGCTCGCGAGCCGCAGCGCCGCGCCGGGCGAGCCGCCGCTCCAGCGCGCCAGCCGCTCGGCGTCCGCGGCCTCCGGGCCCCCCGCCAGGCCCCCCGCCAGGCCGTGCGCCGCGATCACCGCGCGCGCGTCGTCCGCCGCGAGCGGCTCGAAACGCACCCGCACGCAGCGCGAGCGGATCGTCGGCAGCAGCGCCTCGCTGCGCGAGCACTCGAGCACGATCAGCGTGTGCGCCGACGGCTCCTCGAGCGTCTTGAGCAGCGCGTTCTGCGCCGCGACCTGCATCCGCTCCGCCTCGCGCACCAGCACGACGCGCCAGCCGCCCTCGAGCGCGCGCAGCCGCAGGAACGACTCGGCCGACTCGCCGCCGCCGTCGCGCTCGGCGATGCGCGCGAGCTTGATCGTCTCGGTGCCCTCGAGGACCGGATCGATGCGCAAGAAGTCGGGGTGGTTGCTCGTCTCCCCGCCCGAGAGCACGCGCCGGCAAGGCCCGCACGTCCCGCACGGCGCGCCCGGCCCCTGCACGCACAAGAGCCCCTGAGCGAGCCACTGCGCGCTCAGGAACTTGCCGATCCCCGCCGGCCCCTCGAACAGGCACGCGTGCGGCAGCCGCCCGCGCGCGGCCGCGCGCCACAGACCGCGCACCGTCTCCGCGTGCCCGCGCGGCTCTTCAACGTGCACAGCGCACCTCCGCGAGCACCGCGGCGAACACGACGTCGGGCGCGCCGCTCCCGTCGACCAGCGCGACGCCCGGCACGCGCTCGGCATAGCGCCGGTAGCCCTCGGCGACGCGCCGCTGGTACGCCCTGTCCTTCGCCTCGATCCGGTCGCTCGCCGCGCCGCGCCGCGCGAGCGCGGTCTCGAGCTCGACGTCGAGCACGATCACGACGTCCGGCCGCGGCTCCCCCGCCCACAGCGCGAGCAGAGCGAGCACGCGGTCCTCGTCGAGCGCGCCCGCGACCGCCTGGTACGCGAACGTCGAGGGGTGGAAGCGCTCGCAGACGACGTCGCGGCCGGCGGCGAGCGCGGGCGCGACGAGCTCGTCGAGGAGCTGGCGGCGCGCGGCGGTGAACAGCAGCGTCTCGGCCGCCGCGCCGAGCTCGAGCTCGCCGTGCGCGGCGAGCAGGATCGCGCGGATGCGCTCGCCCACGCGCGTGCTGCCGGGCTCGCGCACGTGCAACGGCTCGCGCGCGCTGTCGGCGGCGAGCGCCTCGACGAGCCGCAGCGCCTGCGTCGTCTTGCCGCAGCCGTCGATGCCGTCCAGGACGACGAACCGCCCGCGCGAGCTCCCCACGCTCAGGACTCCAGCCGCTCGAGGACCGCGAGCGCATCCTCGCAGTCGTCGTCGAGCTCGAGCGCACCGTGCGCGGCCTCGCGCGCCTCGTCGGCGCGCCCCAGATCGAGCAGCGCGCGCGCCTCGAGGCCGAGGAGCTGCGCTCGCTCGGTCTTGCCCATCGGCTCCTGGCCGTCCGCGTCGAGCTCCGGCGGGACGAGCCGCGCGACCTCGACCTCCCGGAGCGCCTCCTGGGGCCGGCCCGCCCCGACGAGCGCGCCGGCCCACGCGCGGTGCAGCGCGCGCCGGAACGGATCGATGTCGTTCGCCTCGGCGTAGTAGCGCGCGGCCTCCGTCCAGCGCTCGTTCTTCGCGTGCCAGCGCCCGACGACGATCCGCCGGTCGTAGTCGCCGGAGTTGAACCCGAGCCAGCGCTCGCGCGCGCGCATCGCGTCGTCGGTGCGGCCGTTCAGGTCGTAGAGCGACGCCAGCGCGAGCTCGGCGGACAGCGATTCGACGTCGTAGCCGGGGAACGCCTGCTCGGCGGCGAGCAGGTGCTCCTCCGCGCGCTCGTAGTCCTCGGCCTGGCGCGCCATCGAGCCGAGCGCCATGCGCGCCCGGAAGCTCTCGCCGCCCTTCTCCAGCCCGCGCTCGAAGTGCTCCGCGGCCTGCTCCACCTCGTCCGCGGCGAGCGCCATCGTGCCGCGCAGGAAGTCCGCGCGCGGCGGATCCGCCCCGGCGGCCGCGAGCACGCGCAGCGCCTCTTGCGCGTCGACGCGCCGCCCGCTCTGGAGCGCCTCCCACGCGATCGTGCACCAACCGTCGACCCACTCGTCGCGCTCGGCGTGCCCCTCGCCCCGTGCCGACGGGTCCGACGGGAGCCGCAGCCGCAGGCGCGCGACGTACGAGGGCAGCCAGCGCGGCTCCTCGGCCAGCGGCGCGACGATCGCGTCGACGAACTCGCCGAACTCGCGGTCGAGCAGCTCGGGCGTCGTGCCGAACACCTCGCGCAGCGCCTCGTCGAGGTCGAGCCCGCGGTCGAAAGCCTCGAGGACCCGCACCATCGGCGGGAAGCCGTGGCGCTCGATCAGCATCTGGCAGAGCAGCCCGCCCTGGTAGTACGCGAACAGGATCTGGTTCGTGCGGAACGCGCTGTTCAGGTCGCGCACGGGGATCACCACGCCGTTCGCCCGCGCGTCGAGCAGATCGCGCCGCATGTTGCGCGTCCACGCGGGATGGCGGTTCGTCTCCTCCCACGTCGCGAGGCCCTCGGTGATCCAGCGCGGGCAGCGGTTGTGCGAGAGCCCGAGGTGGATCACGTGGCTGAACTCGTGGAACGCGGTCTCGGCCCACGCGAAGCGGCCGCGGATCTCGGGCGCGAGCGGCGAGACCGCCGTGACGACGGGGCCGAAGCAGACGCCGAGCGCGGGGAAGCCCTCGAAGCCCGTCGAGCGCACGGAGAAGTCGATCAAGCGGCGGAAGACCTCGATCCGCGTCGGCCCCGGGGTGTAGCCGTAGCGCTGCGCGAGCTCCTCGCGCGCGGCCCGGTAGAACGGCACGTAATACGTCTCGAGCACGGCGGCTGCGTCGGGCTGCCAACTGAACGTCAGGTCGCCGAACGTCTTCTCGGCGTGCTGGGTCGCCATGCGGTCGAGCACCATCATCAGGTTGTGGCGCCACGGGTCCTGGCGGCCCGCCGCCTCGCGCTCGGCGCGCTCGAACGCCTCCATCGCCGCCTTCTCGTCGCCGGTGTTGGCGAGCGCGCGGCCCAGGCTCGTCCACGCGCGGTGGTCGTTCGCTTCGCGCTCGGTCGCGCGCTGCAGGAACGGCAGCGCCTCGGCGAAGCGGTAGAGCGCGATCAGGTGCTCGCCGATCGTGCGCTCGGGCGCGCCGTCGCGCTCGTCCTCGGCCGCGAGCTCGGCGAGGACGCGCTCGCACGCCTCGAGCTCGTGGCGCACGCGGTGCAGCGCCGCGCGCAGCGTGCGCACGTCGCGCCGGCCGCCGGCGAGCTCCTCGAGCCGCTCGAGCCGCAGCTCGACCGACGGGAGCTTGCCGTCGTCGAGGTCGGCGCCGGCCGCGGCGAGCAGGCCGCGAATCGAGTCGGGACGCGCGCTGAGCAGCGTCTCGAGGTACTCGCCCGCCGGCTTGTTCTGGCGGTAGTAGTTGTAGCGGCCGAGCTCGAACAGCCCGACGAGCGCGCCCTCGTGCGTCGGGTGGAGCGACCACGCCTCGCGGTACTTGGGACCCGCGGCGGGCGTGTCCTCGGCGAGCTCGCGGTAGAACTCCCAGAACAGGTCGCCGTACGCGACGAGCACGTCCGGCTCGTCCCGCCCCTGCGCGAGCGCCTTCTGGTCGGCCGCCTGGACCGTGTACGACGCGCGCTCGAGCCGTCCCAGGCGCTGCTGGCAACGCGCCTTGGCGACCAGCGCCTGCCAGACCTGGTCGTCGCCCGTCCCGGCGCCCGCGCGGAACGCGTCGAACGCCTGCTCGCGCCGGCCGGCCTCGAGCAGCGCCCCCCCGAGCGCGAGCGCGTCGCGCGCGTCGGTCTCGGGCCGGATCGCGCCACCGGCGGACTCGAGCGCGGCGAGCGCCTCCCCGTCGCGGCCGAGCTCGGTCAGCACGTTCGCGAGGTTGCGCGCGGTCTCGGCGAGGTGGTCGGCCTCGCCGGGCGTGCCCGCCGCGAGGCACTCGTCGAACGCGCGGCGCGCGTCGGCGAGCGCGCGCTCCCAATCGCTCTCCTCGACCCAGCACAGCGCCCGCAGCGTGCGCGCGCGCGTGTCGCTCGGCTCCTCGTCGACGTGCTCGGACAGGATCCGCAGCGCGTCGCGGACCTCGCCGCGGCGGCGCAGCCGGTCGGCCTCGACGCGCTCCTCGGCGAGCAGCGCGCGCAGCTCCTCGTCGAAGTCGTCCTGGACCGACGGGCGCGGCGCGGCCGGCGCAGCGGGCGCCGTCGTGGCGAGTTGGGCGAGGTGGGCGAGGACCAGCAGCGGGAGGAGTGCGGCGCGTCGGTGGGGCTTCATCGTCGTGGAGGCGGGCCGTTCCCGCGCTGCCAGTGCAACAAGAGAGGGACCAGGGGGAAAGGGGCTCGCGCCGCGGGCGGGGAACGGCGCTGCAAGACAAGTGCGTGCCGACCGTTGCACCGCGCCTGGCGCTCGGATATCTCGGAGCGTATGAGTTCGGCAGGCTCGCTCTCGGCAGGTTCGGGAACGTTCGCTCGTCGGGGGGCTCACAGGGCGGTTCGTGCGGGATTCGTCCTCGCGCTCGCCGCGCTCGCCGCGCTCGCCGGGTGCGCCGGACCGGCGCGGCGGAGCAGCCTCGCGATGGAGACGCGCTCGTCGCCCGCTCCTCCTCCTGCGACGCCGGCGTTCTTCCGCCAACCCCTGTCCTGGGAGAAGCTGCAAGCCCTCGAGGACTGGATGGTCTCCGCGGCCGCCCGGCGCGCCCCCGAGCTCGTCGTCGAGGCGGACCTGCTGCTCAGCGAGGGCCGGCTCGCGTACGCCCGCCAGGACCAGGGCGCGACGCCCGAGAACGTCGTCCAGGACCGGCTCGCGGCGGCCCAGGCGGGCTTCGAGCGCGTCCGGCGCTCCTCCGACGCCAGCTTCACGCAGCGCAGCCGGGCGAACGTCGGCCTGACGACGATCGAGCGCGTGCGCGCGACGCCGAGCGGCCCGGCGATGCTCTCGCGCGTCCAGTGGGGCGCTGCGGAGCCGATCCCGGCGCGTATGACGCGCAACCGCTACCGCTGGACGCGGATCACGGTGCACCACTCGACGATCCGCGGGAGCGCGCTCGCCGCGGCCGGCCTGCGCGCGTGCGTCGAGCAGGTGCGGCGCCTGCAGAGCTTCCACATGAACGACGGCGACCGCGCCTACGGCGACGTCGGCTACCACTACCTGATCGACCCGGCCGGGCGCGTGTACGAGGGCCGCTCGCTCGCGTGGCAGGGCGCGCACGCCGCGGGCGCGAACAACCACGGCAACATCGGCATCTGCCTGCTCGGCAACTTCGACGAGGAGACGCCGCGCCCCGAGGCGCTCGCGGCCCTCGCCGAGCTGATCGAGGACCTGCGCGCGCGCCACGGCATCGCCCGCTCGCAGATCTTCGGCCACAGCGAGATGCGCGCGACCGAGTGCCCGGGCCGCAAGCTCCTGCCCTGGGTGCACCGCTACCGCAGCTAGCCGGCGATACGGTGTCGCACACCTTGTTGTCGTTCAGCGACCGGGAGGTGCCAGGTGCGGCACCTGGCACCTCCCTGTCGCTGAACG
>CAZGTQ010000261.1:0-1649 GCA_964528575.1 uncultured Planctomycetaceae bacterium
CCGTACACGACCCAGACGCTGCTCGGGCAGACCCCGCACATCGTGAACGGCATCGGCTTCCTCGACGGCGAGGGCAAGGCGTCCGCCGCGATCGAAGTGCCGCCGATCGTCGCGCCGAACCTCGTCGGCGTCACGCTGTACCACGCGTACGTCACGATCGCGCCGCGCGGCCCGCTGCTGCGCTTCTCGAGCAACCCGGTGCCGGTCGAGTTCATCCTCTGACCTGCCCGCGCTGAACACGGCTACCTGATACCGCTACCTGAACACGGCAACCTGAACACGGCAAACGCGGAGCGGCCGCGCTCTCCTCACGGGGAGCGCGGCCGTTCTTCTTTCGCCCGCGCCTGGACCGAGCGCGCCCGCTTCCCGACGATGGCGCGATGCGCCTCGCCCGCACGCTCCCGCTCCTCCTCGTCGCAACGGTCGCCGCCGTCGCCGCCGCGCTCGCCTGCGGGTCCGCCGGCCAGGATGGAGCCGTCGACCCCGCTCCCGAGCGCCCGAACGTCCTGCTCGTGCTCGCCGACGACATGGGCTGGTCCGACCTCGGCTGCTTCGGCAGCGAGATCCGCACGCCGGCGATCGACGCGCTCGCCGACGGCGGCCTGCGCTTCACGCATTTCTACGACGCCGGCCGCTGCTGCCCGACGCGCGCGTCGCTGCTCACCGGCCTGTACCCGCACGAAGCCGGCATCGGCCACATGACGTCCGACTTCGGCACGCCGGCGTACCGCGGCGACCTCGGTCCCGACGCCGTGACGATCGCCGAGGCGCTCGGTCGCGCCGGCTATGCGACGTTCATGGCGGGCAAGTGGCACGTCACCAAGCACGTCGGCGCGTGGCTCGGCTGGCCCGAGCTCGCGTCGAAGCACAACTGGCCGCTGCAGCGCGGCTTCGAGCGCTTCTACGGCACGATCCACGCCGCCGGCAGCTTCTTCGACCCGATCACCCTCGTGCGCGGCGACCGCCCCGTCGGCCCGCAGGGCGAGGACTACTACTACACCGACGCGATCACCGACGCCGCGCTCGGTTTCCTGCGCGAGCACTTCGAGCGCGACGACGCTCGCCCGTTCTTCGGCTACGTCGCCTACACCGCGCCGCACTGGCCGCTGCACGCGCGGGCCGAGGACGTCGCGGGCTACGCCGGCGCGTACGACGCCGGCTGGGAGGCCGTGCGTGACGCGCGGATCGAGCGCGCGCGCGAGCTCGGCGTCTTCGACGTGGACGCGCCGGCGAGCCCGCGCGAGCCCCGGGACGCGTGGGAGGACGATCCCGACCGCGCGTGGCAGGCGCGCCGCATGGAGGTCTACGCCGCGCAGGTCGAGAGCATGGACCGCGGCATTGGCCGCCTCGTCGCGCTCTTGCGCGAGCGCGGCGCGCTCGACGACACGCTCGTCCTGTTCCTGGCGGACAACGGCGCGTCGGCGGAGGAGCTCGGCGCGCGCGCCGGCGGGCTGCACGTGCCGGCGCGCACGCGCGACGGCCGCCGCGTTCAGGCCGGCAACCTCCCGGCGCTGATGCCCGGTCCGGCGGACACGTACCAGAGCCCCGGCCGCGCCTGGGCGAACGTCTCGAACGCGCCGCTGCGCCTGTACAAGTCCTGGATGCACGAGGGCGGCATCGCGACGCCGCTCGTCGTCCACTGGCCGGCG
>CAZGTQ010000262.1:0-43292 GCA_964528575.1 uncultured Planctomycetaceae bacterium
AGGTCGAGCGAGAACGTGAAGCGGTCCGTGTCGTCGACGACGGCCGCGACCGGATTGCCGGGACCCTTCAGCCGGACGACGTCCGTTCGCCGGTCGCGCAGCAGTCCCTCGAGCATCGCGGGCGTCGATGCGAAGTACAGCTTCCCGTCCCTCGCGACTCCCGGAAGCTCGATCCCCACCGCTCGGGGCGCCGAGAGACCGTGGCGCAGCGCCAAACCGAGTGGAACGACCACACAGGCGAGTACGAGGGCGCGCACGAGCACACGTACCGTCTTCCCTTCGGCCGTGCGGTCCCGCTCGGTCCCCGCGGCGCTCTTGCTAATGCGCTCGATCGTGCGCGCCGGCGGCGGCGAGACGACCGAGCGTGCGACCGTCGTCCCCGCCGCGGCGTCTGCGAGGGTCGTGCCCTGCGGGGGCGCGAACCGCTCGAGCGCGCGCACGAGCTCCCTCGCGTTGCGCGGGCGCTCCGCCGGATTCTTCGCTACGCAGCGGGCCACGAGGTCGTCCAGCTCCGGCGGGACCTCCTGTCGCGCGTCGCGCAGCCGAGGAAATGGTTCGCTGCGCACGCAATCCATCACCTCCGCGAGCGACGATCCCGTGACCCCGTCGCGGCCAGCGAGCAAGTAGTAGAGCGTCGCGCCGAGCGCGTACACGTCCGCGGGCGGCCCGACGTGGCGCGCGTCGACGAACTGCTCGGGCGGCATGTAGCGCGGCGTGCCCATCGTCGCGCCCGAGTACGTCAGGCCCGATTCGCCCTCGATCGTCTTCGCGAGGCCGAGGTCGGCGAGCTTCACCTCGCCGCGCGTCGAGATCAGCACGTTCTCCGGCTTGACGTCGCGGTGCACGAGCCCTGCGGCGTGCGCAGCAGCGAGCCCGCGCGCGGCGCCGAGCGCGATCGTCACAGCGTCCTCGACCCCGAGTCGGCGCTTGCGCTCCACGCGCTCGCGCGCGTTCTCGCCCTCGACGAACTCCATCGCGAGGTAGTGCAGCCCCGCGCTCTCCGCGACGTCGATCACGCGCACGACGTTGCGGTCGTCGATGCGCACCGCGGCGCGGCCCTCCTTGTGGAAGCGCGCGACGAAACGCTCGTCGCGGCGCGCCAGGCTCGGGTCGAGGCACTTGATCGCGACCGTCTGGCCGAGGATCAAGTGCTCACCGCGATAGATCGTGCCCATGCCGCCTTGGCCGAGCACGTCGTAGAGCACGTAACGGCGGTCGAGGACCTTGTGGCCCTCCTGCACGGGCACGTCGCGCAGGAGCGGGTCGTGCAGCGGATCGCGCTTGGGATCGGCGGGCATGGGCGAGCGGAGCGAGAGCGGCGTCGACAGCATAGCGGCCGTCCGGCTCGCCCGCGCGAAGTCCCACTCAGGACCGTTCGTGTCGTCGTGAGGGTCGACCGAGGCGAACTCGACCGTCCCGTGCCTCGCCCGCGTGGAACGGGTGCCTTCGCTGGGGCGGGAGCTCGAAGCGGTTCCCCGCATCGAGACCACGCGCGTAGGCGACGCGCAAGGCGCGCAGGAGCGCACAGGTCGAGGCGACGACGTCCGCGGTCTCCTTTGAATCGCCTCGCCGAGCGCGCGTTCGTGCGGGAGCCAAACGCCGGGCGACCCGATCTGGCGCTGGCGGGACTGAGCTCTCGTCGTCGACGAGTGCCGTTCGTCGAGCTGCAAGGCGTCGACAGCGCTCACGTCGATGCTCGATGCTTCGTCGCGAGCGCTCGTCGTTCGTCGATCGGCGCGCGAGCACCGGAACAAGAGAGCGCCGCAACTGCTCGCGCGGAGAGCGCGAGCTACCTCGTTGCAAAGTAATCTGCGCGCGCGCGCTACTCGATGCGCCGAGGCTCGGTAGGCTGCCGCGCCGAGAGAGGAATCCGGGTTGCACGAGCTCGCGTCGTGTGGGCCGCGGCTCGGGCGTTCCTCGACGGTTTCGCTTTCACCCGTTCGTAGGAGGAACCATGAACGACTCGCAATGCGTGAAGCGTCTCGCTTCGCGTTCCATGGGTGCCGCCCTTGCCGTTGCGGCGCTCGCGTGGCCTTCCGTCGCTTCCGCGCAGTACTCGCCTGCGGCGCCGCAGCTCGTCGTCACGCCGACGAAGACCGCGGTCGCCGCACCGACCGACTTCCCCGACGCCAGCGGGAGGTTCGAGCACCCGGGCATCTCGAATCACGTGTACGGGCCGACGTGGCCGCCGTGGACCTTCCAGCCGCTCCTGTACGGCATCCCGCCGTCCGGGCCGACGTTCGCGCGCGGCTCCGGCATCGCGCACAACAACTCGCCGATGCTGGCCGGGAGCCCGGCGCCCGAAGGAAAGCTCGTCGCCTTCGTCCACGGGCTGGGCAAGGCGACCACCAGCTACACGTTCCAGCCCGGCATTTGGCGGCTGCGCTTCCTCGCGGCCCAGCGCGTCCGCGGCGGCGTGCCCGACCAACAGGTGCTGCGCGTCACGATCGGCGGCGTCAACGTCTTCGAGCAGGAGCTCGATGGCGGCAAGTACCTCGAGTACCTGACCGAGCCGATCCGCGTCACGAGCGCGACGACGCTGGACGTCGTCTTCAAGGGAGCCAAGCAGACGACCTCGGACATCGGGCTCTTCGACCGCGTGCTGCTCGACCAGGTCCTGCCGTGGAACAGCACGACGACGTGGGGCGGCCCCGTGCCGACCAACGCCGATCACGTCTTCATCCCGCAGTTCACCGCCGTCGCGATGGACGGCGCGTGCGTCGCGGCGACCGTGCAGAACGAGGGCTTGCTGCTCGCCGACGAGATGGACGGATCGCTCGGCTCCGGCTGGGTGCTCGTCCACCAGCCCGGCGCCGAGCTCCGCGTCGGCACCGAGCAGGCGCCGTTCTCGTTCGACTTCCAGATCGAGCTCACCGACGACGGCGTGCCGATCACCGGGCCGGGGAACAAGTTCCTCGCCGCGATGATGGGCGGCAAGATCGACATGCACGGCACGCCGAAGAAGAGCTGGACGAAGCTCGCTTCGATCGACAACGCGAGCGGGCCCACGAGCATCGTCACGGTCGACGACGCCACCGGCTGGAACGTCGGCGACGAGATCGTCGTCGCGTGGACCGGCTGGATCAACCACAACACGGCGAACTACCACACGCCGCGGAGCGTGCGCTGCCAGATCACGAACGTCAACGGCGGCGCGCTCACGCTGAACGTCGCGCTCGACCCGCGCAGCCACTGCGCGGCGCCGGCGCAGCAGTACTCGTCCGGAGCGAACGCGTGGACGCTCGACCAGCGCGCCGAGGTCGGCATGCTCAGCCACAACGTCCGCGTGGTCAGCGACTTCGCGCTCGACCCGACCTTCGGCGGGCACGTCATGCTCATGGGCAACCCGCAGGGCATGCACGGCCGCGGCCGCTTCTCGAACGTCGAGCTGCGCGAGCTCGGACAGGAGGGCATCCTCGCCCGCTACCCGATGCACTGGCACATGCAGCACGACAACGGCGAGGGCCAGTACATGCGCAACTGCAGCGTGAACACGGGCCTGAACCGCGCGATCACGATCCACGGATCGAACTACGTGACCGTCGAGGACAACGTCGCGTTCGACATCCTCGGCCACGCCGTGTTCTTCGAAGACGGCGTCGAGCAGCACAACGAGGTGCACCGCAACCTCGTCGTGTTCACCGAGCGGCCGGAGCCGAGCCAGGCGGTGCTGATCACCGACTACGAGCTCGACCAGGTGCAGAACCGCACGCCTGCGGTGTTCTGGATCTCGCATCCCAACAACCATCTGACGGGCAACGTCGCCGCAGAGTCGGTGGGGACGGGCTATTGGTTCGTGACCCACAACCAGCCGACTGGTTTGTCGGCGAGCGCTGCTTGGGCCGCCCTGTTCGGCGGCATCATCGCCGACGAGGCGCCGCTCGGCACGTTCGACGACAACGTCGCCCACGGCTGCAAGAGTGCGTTCGACGTCAACGACACGCTGCGCGACTCGCCGTTCCCGCAGCCGCCGCACCTGACGCCCGAGGATCCGACCGACGACTTCATCTGGACGAACCGCTCGTGGGATCCCCCGTCGCAGGAGGTGCTGAACGGCTTCCTCGCGTACGGCTGCACGATCGGTCTCTACTCCGGGCTCGGAACGGAGAACACCTACACCGACCTCGTGAAGTTCGACGGCGCCGTGCTCGCCGACAACGGCGGCCACGTGCAGTTCGCGAGCGCGTTCATCGTCGAGAACTCGCTGATCGTGCACGACACCGGCAACTTCATCTTCCCCGACCCGCCCGGCTACACGTTCCAGGAGGGCCACGCGCAAGTGCTCTACGACGGGCCGGCACAGATGTACGACTGCCACCTCGTCGGCTACGACGGGCCGAACGGCGCGAGCGTGTTCTTCGACCGGTTCGGAGCGGCGCGCCGCCACACGAACCACCGGATCAGCGGCCTGACCTACGAGGGCACGGGCTCGCCGGTCAACATCTTCAACGCGTACCCCAACGGAGTGCACCCGCAGTCCAACGTGTGGGGCGTCGCGGTGTACGACGTCGACGGCAGCCTGTCGGGCGGACAGTATCCCGACCACACGCTGATCACCGACCACCCGATGATGCACCTCGAGGACGCCCTGGGCGGCACGCCCGACGCCCCGGCGTACGGCACGAACGCGTGGCTGTCGCCGTTCAAGTTCGGGCACCTGCAGGTGCACCACTACTACTTCAACCAGTTCCTGACCGTCGACCTGATGCCGACGACGGGCTTCGGCCGCAAAGCGCACGCGGGCTGGCTCGCGGCGACGTACGACACGGCGGGCGACCCGCAGCCGGGTCCGCAGATCCGCCAGACGCCGGCGATCGTGCGGCGCGACGGCGACTCGACGCCGACGTTCGAGTACACGGTCGAGCTGCGCGAGGACGCCGTCACCGGACCGGACCCGAACCGTGCGGACATCGTGATGGACGACCTCGACGTGGGCGACACGACGTTTCTCGAGCTGACGCACGCCGTCCAAGGCACCGGCTGGAACCCGGCGGTCTACCTCAACGACTCGGCGAGCAGCAACTCGAACGACTGGACGCTGCTCTCGCCGGGCATCAACCCGTCCGCTACGAGCTACACGATCTCGAGCGGCACGCTGACGCTGCAGATGGTCAACACGCAGCGGACGCACCGCGTCACGTTGACGTTCTAGAATCTGGAGTTCTCGTCTCGCGCAGTCGCGGTCCCCCGGCTCGTTCTCGCGAGCCGGGGGACCGTCGTGTTCACGGCACGAGCTGCAGCGCCGCAGCGTTGCTCGTGAACGAGACTTGGGCGGCGCCCGGGATCGAGACGAGGTCGAGTAGCGCGTACGCGTGGTGCAGCGTCAGCCCCGCGAGCGCGGGATTGGACGCGGGCGGCAGAGCGAAGCTCGCGCTCGCCGTGCCGGCCGCGTCGAGCAGCGCGAACGAGCTCGCGAGCGGCGGCGCGTTCGCACCGAGAAGCGTCAGCTCGAAGTACGGGTCGGGCACGTTCAGCGGCACGACGAAGCCGTCGACGACGAAGCCGGGCGACGAGCCGCTCGCGGTGCCGAGCAGGAGGTAGAGCGCGCCCGCGTTGGCCGCGCCCGCGTCGAGCCGCAGTTGCTGCGCTCCGCCCGCGCCGACCGAGACCGCGGCCGGCGCGCCGAGCAGCGAGGGGCACGCCGCGCCCGAGAGCGACCACGCGGAGACCGAGCCGGCCTGGTCGGCGCCGATCTGCGCCTCGGGCGCGCTGACGAGCGCCACGTCTCCGTCGAGCGCGAGGGCGGCTCCGACGTCGTCGAACGCGGCGAAGCCGGCGGGAAGCAGCGTTGCGCCCTCGCTCCAGCTCGTGCCGCTGCGCTCGAACAGGTGCACGCTGCCGGGCGAGCCGACGCGGCTGCCGAGCACGACCCGCTCGCCCGCGAGCGCGACCGAGCGCGCGACGTTCGTCACGGTCGCGCCCCAGCTCGACACGAGCATCGCCTGCTGCGTCCACGTCGAGCCGCTGCGCACGAACACGAACGCGGCGCCCTCGTCGTACGAGCCGCCGCCGTCGTAGCCGGGCGCGCCGACGACGATGGTGTCGGCGTCGAGCGCGACGGGCGAGCCGAACTCGTCCGAGGTGCTCGGGCCGGGGAAGGGGAGCGTCGCGGTCAGGATCGCGACCTCGCTCCACGCGCTGCCGCTGCGCTCGAACACGAACGCCGCGCCCTCCGCGGCCGAAATGTTCAGTTGCGTCCCGACGACGAGCCGGTCGCCCTCGAGCGCGAGCGTCTCGCCGAAGTCGCGCTGGTTCGTGGCGGCGTCGCTCGCGGTGAGCTTCGTCTGGAAGGACCAGCTCGAGCCGCTCTTGGTGAAGACGTAGCACGCCGCCGCCCGCGGAGCCCCGACGACGAGCGTGTCGCCCGCGACGACGACCGCCGCGCCGAAGCGCGCGCTCGCGGCGGCGTCCGGAGCGCCGAGCTTCGCCTCGAACGCTCCGGCGGCGGTGTAGACGTAGGCCGAGCCCGAGGACGTGCCCGCGTCGTCGTCCTGCGGCGCTCCGACGACGACGGTCGTGCCGTCGGTCGCGACGGCCGCCCCGAAGCGGTCGGTCGGCGCGCCGTCGAACGCGGTGAGCTTCGCGACCTGGGCCCAGTCGAACTCGGCGCGCGCGAAGACGTACGCGGCGCCCGGGTCGCTGGGGACGAAGATCGACGGCGCGCCGACGACGGCGAGGTCGCCGGAGAGCGCGAGCGCGGCGCCGAAGCGCGCGTCGTCGAGCGGATCGGCGGCGACGAGCTGATCGAGCTCGCATTGCGCGGCGCACGGGGCGGCGAGGGCGAGGACGGCGAAGGGAGCGCAGCGAGTGGAAAGCATGAGCCCACCGTAGGCGCACGGGGGCTGACCGCCAAGGTGCGGGTCGCTAGGGTCGCCGCGATGAGGCAGGGACTCCGGATCCGGGGCGAGCGGGGCCACCCGGTCGTCCGCCGCGCGATCGTGCGCTACGCGCGCTGGCTGCGGCAGCAGGTCGAGTTCCCGATCCGCGTCCCGGTCTATCTGCGCCCGGAGGACGACCTCATCACGATGCACGGCGGGCGCGCGTCGGCGTCGTTCTTCGCGCCCTGGGACCGCGCGGAGGAGCCGTTCATCCGGATTGCGACGGGGGACTACCCGGCGCTCCGGCGCGAGCTCGGGCGCGATCATGCGCTCGCGGCGTACCTGTGCTCGCTCGCGCACGAGGTGATCCACTACCGCCAGTGGGTCGAGACGGGCGCGATGTGGGAGCGCGGCGTCGCGCGGCGCGCAGTGTCGATGGTGGACCGGTACGCGCTGACGACCGACCACCCATAGCGGCCGCCCCCCCCGTGCCGTCCGCAACCCCCTCCCGCCTCGGGGGTACCGAGGCGCGGGGCCCTCGGTTGCACTCGCTCCACGATCTCGTTCGCCGGGAATCGGCGCCGCAACCGCGCGTCTGCATCCGGGTAGGGCTCGAGCGCGGGCGCCGTGCTCCGTCCGCGCTATCCTCTGCGACGCGATGCGCGCGGGCGAGCGGCGAGCGAGAGGCGGCGGCATGAGACGGAGCGAGATCGGAACCATCCTGCTGGGCAGCGTGCTGAGCGCGAGCGCGGCCGCGAGCCCGCCGCCCGCCGCCCACGACCAGGACGACGCCCTCGCGCCCAACGTCGCGACGCTCGTCGAGGCCGCGCTCGACGCCGACCGGGAGGGCGCCCAGATCGACGCGCTCTACCGCGCGACGATCCTCGAGCACGGCGCGATCGACCTCTTGCTCGCCGAGCTCGATCAGCTCGCCGACTCGGAGAGCGAGCCCCCGCAGCGGCGGCGCGGCGCGCTGTGGACCGCCGCTCAGCTCTGCAAGCGGCGCGGCGACCTCGACGAGGCGCTCGTGCACCTCGACGCGCTCGCGACCGATCTGCCCGTCGCCGACGTGCTGCTCGAGCGGGCGCGGCTGCTCGACGCGCTCGGCCGCACGAACGACGCCATGGACGAGTACGGGCGCGTGCTCGAGACCGTGGGGCCCGAGGACGTCGAGCTCGAGACGTTCGTCCGGCTGCGCATGGCGCTCGTCGCCATCGAGCGCGACGACGAGGCCGAGGACGCGCTCGCCGAGTTCGCGCTCGAGGACGAGCGCGACCCCGCGATCCGCAACCGCGCCGCGGTCGTGCTCGCGATCCTCGGCCGGCCGCACGACGCGATCGACCTGTTCGTCGCCGAGGGCGCGGACTCCGAGCTCTTCCGCGAGGAGATCCGCGTCGCGGAATGGGCGCTGCGCGCCGGCGAGCTCGACCGCGCGCGCGACTACGCCTGGAGCGCCGTGCGCTCCGCGACGCTCTCGCGCGACCGCCACTACGCGCTCGCCGTCCTCGTCGAGGCCTACCGCGCGCAGGACGACCTCGACCTCCTGCTCCAGCGCTTCTCCCGGGCGGACGAGCTCGACGCCGACTCGCAGAACACCTGGATCGACCTGTTGCGCGAGACCGGGCGCGTCGACGAGGCGGTCGAGCTCTTCCGCGCGTCCGCCGGCGACGAGGACGAGCTGAGCGTCGAGATGCGCCGCGAGCTGCTCGAGATGTACCGCGACGGCGGCCTCGAGGACGTGATGGTCGCGGCGTACCGCGACCTGATCGCCGAGCAGCCGGCCGAAGTGCACTGGCGCGAAGGGCTCGCGCGCTTCTTCCTCGAGCGCGGCGACCAGAGCGCGGCGCGCGACGTGTGGCGCTCCTTCCTGGACGGCGACGGCCACGGCCGGCTCCTGTGGGGCGCGCAGTCGCTCGGCGCGCTCGGCCAGGACGATCTCGCGACCGTGGCCGTCGAGCTGTGCGTCGCGCGCGGCGAGGACCCGCTCACCGCGCTCCTGTTCCTGTTCCAGCTCCACCGCGACCGCGGCCGGCTCGACGAGGCCGTCGCGGCCCTCGCGCGGCTCGACGCGCTCGCTCCGGCCGACGCGCCCGAGCGCATGGACCTCGCCGAGGCGTGGGAGCAAGTCGGCGAGCTCGAGCGCTCCGTCGCGGCGCTCGAGGCGGTCAAGGCCGCGCGCGGGACCGAGCGCGCCGCCGAGGATCTCGACATGCGGCTCGCGTGGCTCTACTCGGAGTCCGACGAGGAGGAGCGCGCGCTCGAGCTCTGGCGCGACCTGTGGACCCGCGTCGACTCGATCCCGCGGCGGCGCTACGTCGAGGATCGCCTGATGACGGTCGCCGCGCGGCTCGGCGCGCTCGCCGACGTCGCGATCGAGCTCGAGAAGAAGCTCGCCGCCGGCACGGCCGACGAGCGCGACAGCGGCCTGCTCGTGCGCCTCTACTCCAAGGTCAACGACGCCGTCTCCGCGGCCGAGGTGATCGAGGAGTTCATGAAGAAGTCCGGCAAGGGCGCGGTCGAGACGCTCCAGGAGAAGGCGCGCGTCTACATCGCGTGCACCGACTACCACGAATACGAGCAGACGATCCGCGAGCTGATCGAGCTCGACCCCGAGGGGCGCGGCGACTACATGCGCCAGCTCGCGATGAGCCAGCTCGAGCGCGGCAAGCCGCACGAGGCGCGCGAGACGCTCGAGGCGCTCGCCGAGATCGAGGTCGGCACCGACAGCGCCGAGTTCGAGGCGGGCGTGCTCGCGCTCGCGGGCCTGCGCGTCGAGGCCATCGTCGCATACCGCAAGGGCATCGCGGAGCACCCCGAGCGCATCGAGAGCTACCTGCTCATGGCCGACCTGATGAAGCAGGTCGGCGAGCTCGATCGCGCCGTCGGCATGTTCCAGCAGCTCGCCGAGCACGCGGAGCGCGACGACCTCTTCACGATCGCGATCGACGGCCTGCTCAACCTCGAGGCGGACGAGCGCGTGCTCTCCTGGGCGCGGCGCATCACGCTCGAGCGGCTCGCGGCGCGCGAGGACAAGATGTACCTCTATCAGCTCCTCGCCGACCTCGCCCAGGAGTCGGACGAGCGCGCGCAGATGATCGTCGCGCTCGAGAACGCGCTGCCGATCGCCGGCGAGCGGCGCGCATCGCTCCTGCGCGAGCTGATGGACCTCGCCCACGCCGAGTCGGACGACGCGCGTCACCTCGCGTACGGCCGCCGCCTGATCGGCCTCTCCGAGGTCGTCCCGCCGCAGGTCTACCTCGACCTCGGCCAGGCCTTCCTCGCGGCCGACGACGTCGCGAGCGCCTCGAAGACGTTCCGCCTCGCGAGCGACTTGCCCGATTACGACGCGTTCCAGCGGCGCGCCGCGGGGCTGTTCGAGGGCGCCGGCTTCCGCGAGGAGGCGCTGCGGACCTACGAGCGCGTGCTCGTCTCCCAGGCGAGCGACGCGGGGCTGCTCGCGAAGGTCGGCGAGCTGCACGAGCAGACCGGCCGCGACGACGTCGCGCACGACCTGTACGCGCGCGCGATCGAGCTCGTCCTCGCGCGCCGCCCGCTCGCGACGACGCAAAAGGCCCAGACCGAGGACGAGGACGACCCGCTGCGCTGGTGGGGCGCGCGCAACGTCGACGACTACGACCAACACTACGAGCGCTGCCTGAGCGGCCTGCTCGCGACGCAGAGCGAAGCCGGGGTCGACGCGCTCCTCGCTGCGCAGCGCGACGCGCTGCGGGCCGACCTCGAGCGCGTGCGGGCCGACCTCGCCGATGGCGAGGATTCGCGCACGAGCGCGACGGGCGAGATCGCGATGGGCGAGCTCGAGCATGCGCCGCGCATCCTGCGCCGCGCTCAACTCCATCGCCGCGTCGCGTTCGCGTTCGGACGCCTGGCCGCCGCCGACGCGCTCGACCTCGAGCTCTTGGGCGCGTTCGCGGCCGACGAGGACCTGCTCGAGACGCTGTGTCGCGAGCGCGTGCGTCACGGCCTCGTCGCGTCCGCGCGCGACGTCCTCGAGCGCAGCGAGCGCCCCGAGGACGAGCAGCGCGCGGTGCGCTTCCTCGTCGGCCGGGGCAGCGCGAGCGACGCCGCGCGCGCGGTGCCCGTCGACGAGGCGCGCGGCCTGTTCCTGCCGATGCTCGTCGGCGGCGAGCGCGAGGCGGCGTCGATCCTCTTGCGCCGCGTCGACTACGCCGGCGTGGACGCGCAGAGCGTCGACGACGTCGGCGCGCTCTTCGCCGCCGCGCTCTATCTGCGCGACCAGGACCTCGCCCTGTTCGTCGGCCGCGAGTGGCTGCGGCTGATGGTCGAGCACCAGCGCGGCGGCTACGAGGTCCAGCCGGTGCTGCAGCGCTGCGGCGCGATCCTCGACGACGAGCGCCGGCGCAGCTTGTACGAGTACTTCGTCGACCTCGTGCTCGCGGACCCGGCGAAGGCGAGCGGCTTCCTCGACGTCCTGCCCGAGCTGCAGGACGCGTTCGAGGAGCCGCTGATCGACGACGAGCAGCTCGTCTCGTTGATCGAGCAGTGGGACGGCGACGGCTGGGGCTGGGGCCTGGGCCCGGTCATCGTGATGCTGCCCGAGGAGGACCGCGCCGGCGTGCTCCGCTCGGTGTGGCCGAAGATCCAGCCGACGCGGCGCGCGACGTTCCTGGTCCAGCTCGTCAGCTCGTTCGAAGAGCCGATGGGGCAGGACCTCGAGGACTTCGTCGTCGAGTCGCTGGGCGAGGCGCTCGGCGAGAAGGATCAGACGCTCCAGTATTACGTCGACGATCTGTACGAGAGGAAGGAGAACGCGGCTGCGCTCGTGCGCATCGCGGATCGTCTGCTCGCGAACGATGCGGGCTTCGCGCCGGCGAAGGCGCTGCGCGCGCTCATGCTCCTCGCGCTCGAGCGGACCGACGAGGCGCTCGAGGCGGCGACGGCGCTCGCGGTCGACCTGATCGACGGCGCGAGCGGCGACTGGTACGAGACGAGCGCGTTGAACAACGTGTACGAGCAGTTCCTGCCCGAGCACCTGCCCGCGTTCCTCGCGGCGTTCGACGCGGCCGCCGCCGAGCGGAAGTCGACGCCGGAGCTCGCGCTGAAGCGCGTCGAGCTCGTCGCGTTGGAGGAGGACGCGGCGAAGACGCTCGCGGCGCTCGAGGCTGCGCTCGCGGAGCACCCGGACGATCGCGCGCTCCTGGAGCGCTTGCGCCTCGAGCACCAGCAGGGCGACCGTCCCGTCGCGGCGCTGCGGACGCTCGAGAAGCTCGTCGCGCTGGCGGAGGAGGACGACGACGACGAGCGCGTGACGGCGCTGAAGAAGCAGCTCGTCTCCGCCTGGAAGGCGCTCGACAACCCGGCGCGCGCGCTCGCGGTCCGGCGCACCCTGCCCGCGCAGGAGCAAGAGAGCGCGCAGGCCGACTTGTCGGCGTTCGGCTTGGCCGGGGTGCGGTTCCCGCCGGGCACGGTCGTCTCGGTCAACGGCGTGACGGTCGTCGTCGGCGACGAGGCGAGCGATGCGCCGAGCATCGCCAAGGTCAAGGACGCGCTCGAGGAGGGCGACGTCGAGACGGCCCGCGTCACGTTCCGGCGGCTCTGGCGCAAGTTCCCCGCCGGCGAGAGCGGCTCGTCGCGGCCGACGGTCTTCTTCATGACCGGAGGCGCTCGATCGGGCTCGTCGGTCAGCCTGCCGTGGCCCGAGGAGGAGGAGGACGCGCAGGAGGACGAGGAGCAGGAGCCGCCGCGAGGCGGGCTCGACGAGCTCAGCGAGGAGGAGCCGGACAAGGCCCCGGAGCAGGTCAATGCGTACCGCGTGCTCGCCGAGCACGCGTTCGGCGCCGACGAGATGCGCCGGCTCGTGCGCACGAAGAGCGCGCGCGAGCTCGACGGCATGCCCGACGTCGTCGAGGGGCTCGCGCGCGCGCGCACCGCGTCGTCGACGCCCGCGCGTGCGCTCGGCGACCTGCTCGAGGACGTCCGGGCGGGACGAGCGGGCCAGCTCGAGCACGCGCTGCTCCTCACGCTGCTCGACGAGCACCCCGGCGAGCGCACCGGCGAGGCCCGCGCCGTGCTCGACGATCTCGCGCGCACGCTCAACCCGGTCGACGCGGCCGCGCTGCGCCGGCTCGCGCGCGTGTTCGCGCGCACGGGCGACACGGAGGCGGCGAAGCGGCTCTACAGTTGGTGCGGCACGCAGGCGAACGCGGCGACGCGCTACCTCTTCGGCGGCAACACGGCGAGCGTGTCGGCGGACGAGCTCGTCGAGGAGGTGAAGGAGATGCTCGCGGGCGACGATCGGCTCGCGGTGCTCGAGGACGTGCTGACGTTCGCCAATCCGGGCGAGGACGCGTGGCGTAGCGAGGAGTTCGACGCGCTGGCGCTGCAGACGTGGGAGGAGCTGGCGGGGCCGGCGGTCGCGCTCGAGAAGTGCCGTTCGATCTGCGAGCGCGCGACCGACTTCTCGCGCGGGCTGCGGCGCGATGCGGCGAAGCACGCGGCGTGGCTGTACGCCCGCGCCGGCGAGCTCGACCGCGCGCTCGCGTGCCTCGAGGCGGGCGTGTGCTCGCTCGACCCGGCGCTGTTTCCGTCCGACTTGCGCTGGTGGTACGCGATCGAGCGGCCGAACGGCCTCACGCACGCCGACCTGCGGCGTCTCTTCCCGCGCGACATGGACGGCTGGGACGCGCGCGCGTGGTTGCTCGCGGCCGCCGCGGCGCTCGACGGCTGGCTCGACGACGAGCGCGTGCGCGCGGACTCGGTCGCCGAGGCGCTCGCCGTGATCGCGCGGCGCCTGCACGAGCTGGGCGACGACGAGGCGGCGCGCGCGGTCGTCGGCCGCCTGCTCGCGCGCGACACGTTCGCGGCGAGCAAGCAGCTCTGGATCGCGGATGCGGCGCGCGAGTGCGGCCTCGCCGACGAGGCGGCGGCGATCGAGCGCCGCTTGCTCGAGGACCGCCGCCTGCACGTCGAGCGCGTGCCCGAGCTCGTCGCACGCGAGCTCGAGACGGCGGGCCCTGCGGCCGCGCTCGCGCTCGGCGAGCCCGCGGCCGAGCTGATCCGCCACGCGGAGCTGCTCGCGCTGCTCGTGAGCGCCTCGGAGGCGCTCGCCGACGAAGAGCGCGCGTCGCGCTGGCGCGCCGCGGCCCAGGAGGCGGCGGCGGCGCGCACCGAGCTCGAGGCGGCCGAGAAGGCGGACGAAGCGAACGAGGACGCAGCCGAGGACGGCTGAGCGCGGCGCGCTCGCGCGCTCTGAACGCAGCTCGAACGAAGGCGACCGCAACTCCGGGGCGCTCGCCTCGGTCCTGCCCGCGGAGGGTGGGGGTGGCGGTGGACCAGCCGCGCGCGCGCGCGAGATCCGGTACGACGCTCGCCCTCGTGCGGCCGGCCCGTGTCGAACGCGGTCTTCGGGGTCGGCCGCGGCGACGAGCGCCGCTCGCCGCCGCGCTCGATTAGGATTGCGCGCCATGGGGCGCGCCGAGACGCGGGGAGCTTCGCTGCAGGTCGAGGTCGCCATCGTCGGGTCCGGCACCGCCGGCCTCTCCGCGTTGAGGGAGGTGCGCCGCGCGACCGAGGACTTCGTCCTCGTCAACGCCGGCTCGTGGGGCACGACCTGCGCGTCGGTCGGCTGCATGCCGTCCAAGGCGCTGATCGAGGCAGCGAACGCGTTCCACCGGCGGCTCGCTTTCGACGCGTTCGGCCTGCGCGGCGCCGAGCACGTCCGCGCCGATGTCCCCGCCGTGCTCGCGCGCGTGCGGCGCCTGCGCGACGGGTTCGTGGCGGGCCCGACGTCCGTGCGCGACGAGCTCGGCGAGCGCGCGATCGCAGGCCGGGCGCGCTTGATCGGCCCCGACCGGCTCGACGTCGACGGGCGCGAGATCCGCGCGCGCCGCATCGTCCTCGCGACCGGCAGCCGGCCCACCGTGCCGAGCGCCTGGCGCGGGTTCGGCGAGCGGATCCTGACGAGCGACACGCTCTTCGAGCTCGACGACCTGCCGGCGCGCGTCGCCGTCGTCGGTCTCGGGCCGCTCGGCGCCGAGCTCGCGCAGGCGCTCGCCCGGCTCGGCGTCGACGTCGCCGGCTTCGACGCCTTCGAGCGCGTCGCGGGAATCGACGACGCCGAGATCGCGGCCGCGGCCGCGGACGCGCTCGGGCGCGAGCTCCCGCTCCACCTCGGCGCGGCCGCCGAGCTCGAGCAGGCGGGCGGCGCGCTCGCCGTGTCCGCGGGCGACGCGCGGTTCACGGCGGACGCGGTCCTGGTCGCGATCGGACGCACGCCGAACGTCGCAGGGCTCGGCCTCGAGAGCCTGGGCGTCCAACTCGACGAGCACGGCCTGCCCGACGTCGATCCCGAGACGCTGCGCATCGGCGACCTGCCGGTGTGGCTCGTCGGGGACGCGAACGGGCGCCGCCCGGTGCTGCACGAGGCTGCCGACGAGGGACACATCGCAGGCCGCAACGCGGTCGCGGACGAGCCGCTCCGCCACTGCCGCCGCACCGAGCTGTCGATCGTCTTCACGTCGCCGGGCATCGCGCGCGTCGGGCCGCGCCGCTCGGAGCTCGACGAGCGCACCACGATCGCCGGCAGCGCCGATTTCTCGCGCCAGTCGCGGGCGCGCATGGCGGAGCGCGCCGACGGCCTCTTGCACGTCTACGCGGAGCGCGAGGGCGGCCGGCTGCTCGGCGCCGAGATGTGCGTCCCCGGGGCCGAGCACCTGGCGCACCTCGTCGCGCTCGCGCTCGAGCGGAGCCTGACCGTGCACGAGATGCTCGCGATGCCGTTCTATCACCCGGTGCTCGAGGAGGGCCTGCGCAGCGCGCTGCGCGAGCTGTCGCGCCAGCTCTCCGTCCGCAGCGACTCGGACCTCGCGACCTGCCCGAACCTCGGGTTCGAGGCGCTCGACTGAGAGCGAGCCCGGCCGATTATCGGCTCACCGGGACACCTCGAGCTGCGTTACGCGACGGACTGGCTGGAGAACGAGTCCGCCGTTCCGATCTCGCTCTCCCTGCCGCTGTCGACCGAGTCGTACGCCGGTGACCGTGTCTGGAGCTACTTCGACAACCTCCTCCCCGACAGCCCCGACGTCCGCCGGCGGCTGCAGAGCTCGCTCGGCGCCGAGTCGACGCGGCCCTTCGATCTGCTCGCCGCCGCCGGGCGCGACTGCGTCGGCGCGCTCCAGCTCTTCGACCCGTCGGAGTCCGGTCCGAGCGAAGTGCGCACGATCGATACGGCGCCCGTGTCGGAAGCGTGGATCGCCGACCGGCTTCGCAAGCACGACGCCCACCCGCTCGGGCTCGCGCGCGATGAGGACTTCCGCATTTCGCTCGCTGGCGTCCAGGAGAAGACCGCGCTGCTGTTCCACGAGGGAGCCTGGCACCTGCCGCGCGGGGCGACGCCGACGACTCACATCCTGAAGCTGCCCATCGGTCCTGCACCGAGCGGAATCGACCTCGGGGACAGCGTGGAGAACGAGTGGCTGTGCCTGCGCATCGCCGCCGCGTTCGGGCTGCCGGTCGCGCGGGCGGAGATGCGGAGCTTCGAAGATGTGCGGGTCCTCGTCGTCGAGCGCTTCGACCGGCGCCGGTCGCGTGACGGCACGTGGTTGGTGCGCTTGCCGCAAGAGGACGTTTGCCAGTCGCTCGGGCTGCCGCCGTCGAAGGAGTACGAGAGCGACGGCGGTCCCGGCATCGCGTCGATCCTCGATCTCTTGCTCCAATCGGTCGATCCGGCGCAGGACCGGCGCACGTTCTTCCGCGCGCTCGTCGTCTACTGGCTGCTCGCCGCGATCGACGGACACGCGAAGAACTTCAGCTCGTTCCTCCTCGCCGGCGGTCGCTGCCGGATGACGCCGCTGTACGACGTCCTCTCCGCGCACCCGATCGTGTCGCGCCGGCAGCTCGCTAGGCAGGACCTGAAGCTGGCGATGGCCGTGCAGGGGAACCGGACGAGGTCGCGCAACCGATCTTCGACGGCATGCTCGCCGCCGGCGCGCGCTTGTGAGTCGCGCGCCGGCCCCCGGGGGCCGGCCGAGCGGCGAGCCGCGGCTCGGCCGACCCCCACGACGGCGGGACGCGTCCCGCGGCGGCTCGCACTTGCAGCGTGTCCTCGTGCGGTGGTGGGGCGGAGGTGGGATCGAGCTCCTCGAAGAACGCGCGCGTAGCGGCGTCGTTCTCCGACCTCCCGGACGTCTGCCGGGCGCTCTCCCCGCTGAGCTACCCGCCCGCGCGTCGCCGCGAAACGCACGAGGCCCGGAGCGACGTTCGCCCCGGGCCTCGACGTGGACTCGATGCGGCGGGACGTCGGCTACGGAGCGCGATGGCGCTCGCTGTAGGCTTTCGATTCGATCCGCGGCTGCGTCGTCTGCATCGTGCGTCTCCTGCGACACGGGCTAGAACGAGAAAGAGCGCTCGACCGATCGCGACTTCTTCGGATTTCGTGCGTACGGTCGAGCGAGCGATGCGGCTGCGGCGGGCTCGCGCGACGACGCGCGAACGCGACGACAGAGAACGCGACGACGGAGAACGCGACGACGGAGAAGACGACATGACGAGCGACACGACGGGCTACGAGCTGATCGAGAGCGAAGGCGTCCCGATCAAGGCGTGGACGCGCGGCGTGGAGGTCGCCGACAACGCGCTCGAGCAACTGCGTCGCACCGCGCTCCTGCCGTTCGTCCACCGCCACATCGCGGTGATGCCCGACGTCCACTGGGGCATGGGCGCGACGATCGGGAGCGTGATTGCGACGCACGGAGCGATCGTGCCGGCCGCGGTGGGCGTCGACATCGGCTGCGGGATGTGCGCGGCGCGGACGACCCTGTCCGCCGACGACCTGCCCGAGAGCCTCGCGCCGATGCGCGCGGCGATCGAGAAGGCGATCCCGCACGGGCGCACGTCGGGGAGCAGGAAACGCGACCGCGGCTCCTGGAGCGACGTGCCGACGCGCGTCGCGAACCTGTGGAACGAGCACCTCCAGGACGGCTTCCGCCGCATCGTCGAGCGCCAACCGGGCATCGAGAGCTCGAACAACGTGCACCACCTGGGCACGCTCGGGACCGGCAACCACTTCGTCGAGGTGTGTCTCGACGAGGACGACGTCGTCTGGTTCCTCCTGCACTCGGGCTCGCGCGGCGTCGGCAACCGCATCGCGACGATCTACATCGAGCTGGCCAAGCGCGACCTGGAGCGCCACGAGGCGCAGCTCCCGGACGTGGACCTCGCGTACTTCGCGGAGGGCAACCCGCACTTCGAGGCGTACGTCGACGCCGTCGGCTGGGCGCAGGACTTCGCGCGCATCAACCGCCGCATCATGATGGAGAGCTTCGTCGCCGCCGTGCGCCAGGTGCCCGGCATCCGCGAGTTTCGCGCGGACGTCGAGGCGGTCGACTGCCACCACAACTACGTCGTGCGCGAGCGCCACTTCGGCCGCGACTGCTTCGTCACCCGCAAGGGCGCCGTGCGCGCGGGCCTCGGCGACCTCGGCATCATTCCCGGCTCGATGGGAGCGAAGAGCTTCATCGTGCGCGGCAAGGGCAACGCGGACAGCTTCCACTCGTGCTCGCACGGCGCCGGCCGGGCGATGTCGCGGGGCGAGGCGAAGCGCCGCTTCTCCGTCGCCGACCACGCCGCGGCGACGCGCCACGTCGAGTGCCGCAAGGACGCCGGCGTCGTCGACGAGACGCCGATGGCGTACAAGGACATCGACGCGGTGATGCGCGCGCAGGCCGACCTCGTCGAGGTCGTGCACACCCTGCGCCAAGTCGTCTGCGTGAAGGGCTGAGCGCGCTCCGGCGAGCCCGTCCCCGAGCGGGACGGGCTCGCCCGGCGCGTCTGCGGCGCGCGGCGCGCTTGTCGCGGCCGCGGCGTTCGCACAAGATCGGCGCCCTCGATGGCGCACGGCAACGGACGTCGGCTCGTCTGGGGCGCGGTCTCCGCGCTCGTGACGTGCGCGCTGCTCGCGGCGGCGGTCTACGCGCTCGCGCGGCATGGCGCGGAGCTGCGGCATGCGCTGGACGGCGCCGCGGCGGCGAACGCGCGGCTGGATCGGGCCGAGCGCGAGGCGCGCGACGCCGCGGGAGCGGCCCAGGAGCGCGCGCGCGCCGCCGAGGCCGTCGCGGGCGAGGCGCGGCGCGCGCTCGACGCCGCGCGCGACGAGCGCGACGCGCTCGAGCGAGGCGCCTACCGCGCGCACCTCGACGCGGCGACGATGGCGCTCGAGCGCGGCGACCTCGCGGAGCTCGCCCGGCACCTCGACGCGGCGCCGGACGATCTGCGCGACTGGGAATGGGACCACGTCGCGCTGCTGCTCGAGCGCTCGACCGAGACGCTCGCGACGCACGAGGACACGGTGCAGTCGCTCGCCGCGTCGGCCGACGGGCGCTGGCTCGTGTCCGGCTCTGCCGACGGCGAGGTGCGCGTGCTCGCGTGGGACGAGCGCGTCGAGCGAGCGCTCGTGCGCGCGCACGAGGACGGCGTGCTCGATCTCGACGTCGCGCGCGACGGGACCGCGTTCGCGTCGGCGTCCGACGATGGGACCGCGCGCGTGTGGTCGCTGCCCGACGCCGAGCTGCTCGCGACGCTGGACGTCGCCGAGAGCGGCGTGACCGCCGTCGCGCTCCTCGAGGGCGGGCGGCTCGCGACCGGCGCCGACGACGGCGTGGTGCGCGTGTGGGACTGGCGCGCCGGACGCGAGCTGCTCGCGCTGGCCGGGCACGAGGACACCGTCAACGCGCTCGCGGCGGCCCCGAACGGACGCCTCGTGTCGGCGGCGGACGAGCGGGTCGCGCGGCTGTGGGACGTCGAGCGGGGCGTGCTCCTCGCGACGCTCGAGGGCCACCGCGACTGGGTCTTCGACGCCGCGATCGACGCGGAGGGGCGCATCGTCGCGACGGCGTCCGGGGACGGCACCGTGCGGCTGTGGGACGCGACGAGCGGCGCGGAGCTCGACGTGCTCCGCGGCCACGAGGACTCGGTGCTCGCCGTCGCGTTCGCGCCGCGCGGGGACGCGCTCGTCAGCGCGTCGTACGACGGGGTGCTGCTGACGTGGTCGCTCGGGCGCGGCCGGGCGGAGGGGCCGCGGCGCCGGCTCGTGCTGCGCGGCCGGCGCGACGATCCGGTGCACGTCGTCGTGCCGTCGCCGGCTCTGGCCTCGGGCCTCGCGTCGGGTCTGGCGTCGGGCTCGATCGCGTTCGCGAGCGGCGGCGACGACGTGCGCGCGTGGTCGCCGGGCGCGCGGCGCGGCGTGGCGGAGATCGTCGCGGGCGACGCGCTGCGCGGCGAGATCCGCGCGATCGCGGCGGACGAGGACGGAGCGTGGCTGGCGCTCGGCGACGAGCACGGTGGCATCGCGCTGTTCGACGCGGACGGCGGCGTGCCCGCCGGGGCCGTGCAGGGGCACGAGCGTTCCGTCACCGCGCTCGCGTTCGACGCGCGCGGCGAGTTGCTCGCATCGGGTGACGACGACGGCGTCGTGCGGCTGTGGTCGACCGAGCCGCTCGCCCCGCTGCGCGCCCTCGCCGGGCTGGAGCGCGCGATCGGCGGCGTCGGCGTCTCCGCGGACGGCGAGCGCGTGCTCGGGATCGCGGCCGACGGCGCGTACGTTCTCTGGGACGTCGGTAGCGGCGAGCCGATCGCGTCGAAGGAGGGGCCGCGCGGCGGCGTCTTCCGCGCGTCGTGCAGCGCCGACGCGTCGTGGGCGTTCTGGGCCGGGGACGGCGGGATCGTGCGCGTGTGGGATCCCGAGACGGGCGAGCGCGTGCTCGGGCTGCGCAACGTCGCGCTCGGGCTCGTCACCGATCTCGCGGTCGCGTCCGACTTGACGCGCGTCGTCGCCGTCTCCAACGCGCGCACCGTGCTCCTGCTCGACGGCGACAGCGGCGAGACGATCGCATCGCTCGAGCCGGTGTGGCCGCCGGTGAGCGCGGTCGACGTGCACCCGTTCGGCGAGCGCGTGCTCGTCGGCACGCGCGACGGCGCCGTGGGGCTGTGGGACACGGTCGAGGGCGCTTGTGTTTGGCGCGCGTCAGAGCCCGGTTTCGAGCTGACGGCCGCGCGCTTCGACCCGAACGGAACGCGCGTCTACGCGGGCTCGGCGGACGGGCGCGTGCTCGTGCGCTTCAGCGACGACGAGGACGCCATCGGGGCGAGCCGCTGACGCCGAGTCGCGTCCGCGGGACTCCCGTGCGGCGCGCCGCGTTGCCCGCGGACGCAGCGGGCTATACTTCGGCGGTCCCATGGGCTGCTCCCCCCCCACGCGGAGAGCTCTCGCAGCGGCCCTGCTCTGTGCCATGCTCGTCGGCGCCTGCGGCTCCGAGTTGGAGCCGGGCGGGCCGAGTTGGAGCCTCCTCACCCGTTCGCCCGACCACGTCCTCAGCCAGCCGGGGACGCTCGTCCCCGATCCGCACAAGCAGTGGGGGCGCTACGGCCGCTACGGCTGGGGCGAGCAGACGCACGTCCTGCCGGGCGGGGAGCCGATCGTCTGGTCGCGCACGCGCGTGAGCAAGCTCGTGCTGCCGGCGGGCGAGCGGCACGACCGCGAGCTCTCGATCAGCGCGATGTGTCCCGCCCCGACGCGCGCGGGCGATCCGATGCGCGTCGACGGCTCGGTGCGGATCAACGGCATCGTGGTGGGCGAGATCGCGCTGTTCCCCGAGCTGCTGACGACGAGCATCCCGACGCCTGCCGCCGCGTGGGTCGAGGGGGACAACCTGCTCGAGATCGAGATGCAGGCGATGCGGCGGTTGCCGAGCGTCCCGACGGGCCCCTACTACAGCCTCGCGCTCGCCGAGGTCGCCTACGACGAGCAGCGGGAGCCGCTCGTCGTGCCCGCCGAGGGCCGCCTCGAGCTCATGCCGCACACCGGCGTCGACTACATCGTCGACCCCGCGGGGCCGCTCGACGTCTGCCTGCGCGCCGAGGCGGACGGAGCGGGACGCGCGCGCGTCGAAGTCGCGCGGGTCGACCCGGCGACGAGCGAGCAAATCGACGTGGCGATGGAGTTCGAGCAGGACGTCCCGGCGGGCTCGATCGACTGGCGCCTGCCGTTGCCCGAGTCGCGCGGGGGCTTGCTCGACGTGCGCGTGTCGTGGCGCGCGGACGACGCTGCGGACGCCGCGCCCAGGCTCCGGTTCGACGCGCTCGCCCTCTGCCACCGCACGAAGGACGACGAGCTCGCCGCGCGGCGCCCGCCGGTCTTCGTGATCGCGATCGACACGCTCTCCGCTCGTCACCTCTCGACGTACGGCTACGAGCGGGACACGACCCCGAACCTCGACGCGCTCGCGTCCGAGGGCGTCGTCTTCGAGAACTGCGTCACCAACTGTCCGTGGACGCTGCCGAGCTTCATGGGGCTGATGTCGGGGCTCTACCCGAGATCGCACGAGCTCGACGTGCAGCGAGCGTCGTATCCGAAGCAGTGGGAGCGGTTGTTCCTCGCTCGCTCGCGCTATACGCTCGCCGAAGCGATGCGCGCCACCGGCTACGACACGGCGGGCTTCGTCGACCACCTCTTCCTCTCGGGTCGGTTCGGCTTCCGCCAGGGCTTCGAGACGTACGACACGGGCGCGTCCGACGTCCCGATCACGGACTACGAGGGCGGCGTGCGCCTCGTGACCGCCAAGGCGCTCGCGTGGCTCGACGGGCGCGCGAGCGAGTCCCCGCCGTTCGTGTTCCTGCACTGCTTCGACGTCCATGGCCCGTACTACGGCGCCTCGAATCGCTTCGCGGGCGACGAGCACCACGATGCGCGCGAGCTGCGCGCCGGCGGCGTGACGAACACGTACGGCATGGTGCACGCGTACGTCACGAGCGGGATGTACGGCGGCGAGACGCCGCCGACGGTCCCGGCGGGCGACGTCGTCGCCGCGTACGACGAGGGGCTCGCGTTCACCGACGAGCAGCTCGGGGTCTTCTTCGACGAGCTGCGCGCGCGCGGCCTGTGGGACGAGGCGATCGTCGTCGTGACCGCCGACCACGGCGAGACGATGGCGCGCGGCGACTTCTGGTTCGGCCACGGCGTCCTCGAGGACGACGTGCTGCGCGTCCCGCTCATCGTCAAGCTCCCGCGCGGCGAGCAGGCGGGCCGGCGCGTCGACTCGTGGGTCCAACTGATCGACCTGTACCCGACGCTGCTCGACCGGCTCGGCGTCGACGTCGAGCGCGACTATCTGCACGGCCGCTCGCTCGCGCCCGAGATGCGCGGAGAAACGCTCCCGCCGCGGCCGCTCCTGACCGAGGACGGCTTCATGGAACAGGCGGCGATCCACTTCGACGGCTGGCGGCTGTCGTTCGAGATGCCGGGCACGATGGAGACCGCCGCGTCGCTGCTCAGCTATCCAGCGCTGCCGCGCGACTGGATCGAGAAGCACGTGCCCGAGCTCGCGGAGACCGGCATGACGCACGCGACGTACGCGCTGCTGCAGACACGCGAGGACTACGCGCAGCTCGTGCAGAGCGTGCGCGACGCCGCGCAGACCGAGATCGAGCTCTACCGCCTGCCCGACGAGACGGCCGATCTCGCCCAGACGGACCCGCAGCGTCGCGAGCAGCTCATGCGGCACTTCGACGAGCAGCGCGAGCGGCGCGACCGCGCGAAGACGCTCGTGCGCCAGGAGGCGGTCGCGGCGCCGCTCGACGACGAGGACGTCGACGCGCTGCGAGCTGTCGGCTACGCGGGCGACTGATGGCGCGCTTCGCGGTCGCGGCGTTGTTCGTGCTCCCGCCGCTCGGCGCGGCGTGGACGTTGGTCTGGGCGCTCGGCCTCGCGTCCGCCGCGGGCACGGCGGCGCCGACGCTCGTCGTGCGCGGCGAGCCGGTCCTGTCCGCCGTGCCCGCCGCGGCGCCGCTCGAGGAGCCTGGGGAGCCCGACGAGGCGGCCCGCGCGCAGCCGCGCGGCGCGGTCGCCCTCGAGCGCTTCGCGTTCCGCGGCTACGACCCGCCGGAGCTGCGCGTGCCGCCGGGGCGTCCGCTCGCTCTCGACGAGTTTCCCGAGCACGTGCGCGAGCTCGCCGGCCGCGCAATCGTCATCGAGGGCTTTCCGCTCGCGGTCGAGCTCGCGGGGCGCGAGGTCGCGAGCGTGATCCTGACGCGCTACCCGCCCGGCTGCTGCTTCGGCTCGGTCCCGGTGCTCGACGAGTGGATCGAGGCGCGCCTCGAGCCCGGCGCGGCGGCGCGGCTCTCGCCCTACGAGCCCGCCCGCGTGCGCGGCGTGCTCGAGGTGGGGGAGGAGCGCGACGACGACGGGTTCGCCGTCTCGCTCTACCGGCTGCGCGACGCGCGCGTCGAGTAGGTTCGCGCCTGCCCGCCTCCGTGGGCCTGCTCGTTAGCGTGTGACGCTGACGTGAGTCGCGCCCGGCGGGATCGGGATGCGGCCGGTCGACCAGTCGCCCGAGGGCGCGCTCAGCTCGACGTGCGTCGCGCCGGTCGGCACGGGCAGCGCGTCGGCGACGGCCGCCACGGTGGCGATCACGTAGCCGTCCGCGTCGAAGAAGCGGGCGCGCGCGCGCACGGGCGGTCCCGCGACGCCGCCGCCCGTCGGTTCCGCGCTCCAGCGCGCGAGCTCGAGGTCGCGGTTCGAGGCGTCCAAGCCCGCGGCTTCGAGGATCCAGCCCGGCGGCACGTCGGCGAGCCCGCGCTCCTCGGCGCGGCGGCAGAGCGCACGCAGCCCGTCGAGACCGACGCGCTCGACGAGGAACGCGCCGAGCACGTAGGTGCCGGAGAGCAGCTCCTCGGACGCGGACCCGCGGTTGCGCTTGGTCAGCGCGAGCAGCGCTTCCCAGCCGTGCCGGTGCACGATCCACGCGCTGCCGCGCAGATCGGCCTCGCGCTCGGCGCGCCACTGGGGGGCGAGTCGCAGCGCGACGTGGTCGGCGAGCCCCTCCTCGACCGCGAGCTGGAGCCGGTCCCACGTCGTCCCGTGCACGAGCCAGTGGACGAGCTCGTGCGCGAGCGCGAAGTCGAGTCGCTGCAGCGCGTCCTCGCCGAGCTCGATGCGTCGGTCGAGCACGCGTCCCGCGCGGTCGCGCGCGACGAAGACGCCGGCGAAGTCGCCCCTCCCGCGCTCGACGTGGATCACGAACGGTTGCGTCGGGACGGCGAGCACCTCTGCGACCCGCGCGGCGACCTCGCGCGCCTTCGCGTGCACCTGCGCCACATCCAGCTCGCTCCATGCCGCGACCCGTCCCGCCTCGTCCTCGACGCGCAGCGGCGGCGCGGCGGCACACGCGAGCGTCAGGAAGAGGCAAAACGCGGCGGCGACGGTCGTCGTCCTCGACATCCCGCCATTCGACCACGGGGGCGGAGCCGCGGGCGCACGTTCGCGCTGCGTCAGGCGCTCGATCGGCGCAGAACGCCGTCGCGGCCGGCGAGTCGAGTGGGTACAAGGGCGCCCGCGGCCCCCGGTCCGCGTCCCGTTTCCCCCGGCCCCACGGACGCAAGCATGAGAGCGATCATTCGCTTGTCGGTCTACGCCTTCGCCGCCCCGCTGCTCGCCCAGGACGTCACGACGCCGACGGCGGGCCAGACCGAGACCGTCGTCGTCGCGCGCAAGCTCGCCGAGAACGTCGAGGACGTCCCGGCGGCGGTGACGGTCGTCGGGCGCGAGGAAATCGAGGACGCGGGCTACGAGACGGTGCGCGACGCATCGTTCCGCGTGCCCAACCTGCTCCTCACCGAGTTCACGTCGCGCCGGCTCAGCTTCCCGTTCCTGCGCGGCATCGGCTCGGGGCAGGGCGACCCGTCGGTGATCACGTACGTCGACGGCGTGCCGCAGCTCGGGACCGGAGGGACGAACCTCCCGCTCGTGGACGTCGAGCGCATCGAGTTCCTGCGCGGACCGCAGAGCACGCTGTACGGGCGCAACGCGCTCGGCGGGCTGATCCACGTCATCACGCGCCGGCCCGAGACGACGCCGACGTTCGAGGGCGGCGCCTCGTACGGCAGCTACGACGAGCAGGAGTATCTGCTGCGCTACTCCGGCCCGCTCGGCGACGGCGGCCCGCTCTTCAGCTTCGCGGGCGCGTACGCCGAGCGCGACGGCTACACCGAGAACCGCTTCCTCGGCGAGGACGTCGACCACCGCGAGTCGTTCTTCGCCCGCACGCAGGTGGTGCTCGACACCGGATTGCGCTCGGAGCTGCGCGTCACGCTGTACGGCGAGTCGGCCGACGACGGCGGTTTCGCGCTCGGCAGCGTCGAGGGCTTCCGCGACGAGCCGTTCGTAATCGATCAGGACTTCGATGGCGTGACGGAGCGCGACGTGATCGCGCCGACCGCTCTTTGGTCCTACTTCGGCGACGGCGTCGACGTGACGTCGATCACCGCGTACCAGGACTACGACATCCTCGAGACGTCGGACTTCGACTTCAGCCCGCTCGACGCGGTGCGGCGGCGCACCGAGGAGGAGCAGAGCTACTTCAGCCAGGAGGTGCGCGTCGCGTCCGCGGAGGACGCGCCCGTGCGGCTGTCCGACGACGCCTCGCTGCGCTGGCTCGTCGGGACGAACGTGTTCCTCTCGGACTCCGAGCGCTCGGCGGCGAACGAGTTCCGCTCGGACATCGGCCTGATCAACCCGTTCCAGCCGCAGGGCACGGCGACCTCGAGCGGCGAGCTCGAGGACTTCGGCGTCGGGGTGTGGGGCCACGCGACCGTGACGCTGTGCGAGGACGTCGACGTGAGCGCGGGGCTGCGCTACGACCACGAGGACAAGGAAGCGGACCTGCAGAACACGTTCGTCAGCGGCGGCGCGACGCTCTCCGACACGCAGATGAGCCTCGACGACGACTTCGACGAGGTGTCCGCCGATCTCGCGGTCGCGTACCGCTTCACGCCGAGCTCGACGGCGTACGCGCGCGCGGCGCGCGGCTTCAAGGCGGGCGGCTTCAACCTCGCCGCGCCGGCCGGCGAGCTCACGTTCGAGCCGGAGACGAGCACGATGTACGAGGTCGGCGTCGCGTCGAGCTGGTGCGACGAGCGCATCCGCGCGCGCGCGACGGCGTTCCACATCGACTGGGAGGACATGCAGCTCTCGCTCTTCGACCCGCTCGTCGGCGGCTACGTGGACAACGCGGGCGAGTCGGAGAGCCAGGGCATCGAGCTGGAGCTCGACGCCGCGCTCACCGAGCGCTTCTCGGTGTTCACCGCGTACGGCGTGCTCGACACCGAGCTCGACGAGTTCGTCGACCCGTTCGGCATGGACACGAGCGGCAACGACCTGCCGTTCGCGCCCGAGTCGACGTGGAACGTCGGCGGCCAGTACGAGATCCCGCTCGACGACGAGCGGGAAAGGCTGTACGTGCGCGGCGAGCTCACGCACGTCGGCGACTTCTTCTACGACGCAGGCAACGTCGGTCGCGAGACGTTCGAGACCGTCGCCCTGCGCGCGGGCATGCGCCGCGAGCACTGGAGCCTGGAGCTGTGGGTGCGCAACCTGTTCGACGAGGAATACGTCCCGATCGCGTTCCAGCCGAACCCGGCCGATCCGTCGTTCTTCGTCGGCGAGATGGGCTCCCCGCGCGTCGTCGGCCTGACGCTGAGCGTGCGGCTGTGATTGCGGGGGCCCGCGTCAGAGCGACGTAAAGGCGCGCTTGCAGCGGCGCCGCGGTGTTCGCCGGGTCGCGGTGGACGCGGGGCGCCGCTCAGGCGAGAGTGTGTGACCTCTCACGGCGCCGCGGCGCACGCTTCGTGCGAACGCCGCAGACCCGAGCACCTCGACGCGGGACGCCCGGACCCGCGCTCACGCTCCACGGCAGGAGCTGCCCCCACGATGAGAACGAGCACGCTGTTCACGCACGCCCTCCGAGCCGCCGCTCTCGCCTTGCTCGCGGCGCAGCCGTTCGCCGCGGCGCAGGACGCGGGCGAGCCGGCGCAGCCGCGCGGCTGGCTCAGTTGGCGCGGGCCGAACCAGAACGGCACGTCGCCGGAGGTGGGCCTGGTCGAGCGCTTCGAGGTCGGCGGCGAGAACTGGCTGTGGTCGCGCGACCTGGCCGGCCGGGGCACGCCGGTCGTGTCGAACGGCCGCGTCTACGCGATGGGCTACGAGGGCGAAGGCAAGGACCTGCAGGAGCTGCTCGTCTGCCTCGACGCCGAGACGGGCGAGACCCTCTGGGAGCGCCGCTTCAACGACTTCCTCTCGGAGGTCATCTACTCGCGCTACGCGATCGGCAGCCCGACGATCGATCCGGAGACGGGCAACGTCGTGTGCCTGACGACGGCCGGCCTCATCTGCATGTTCACCGGCGACGGCGAGCTCCTGTGGGAGCACTCGCTGCCCAGCGAGTACGGCCGGCTGACGTTCCCGAACGGTCGCACCGGCGCCGCCGTGATCGACGGCGACCGCGTGATCATGCACTTCATCTTCTCGAGCTGGGGACCGCACGGCCCGGCGAAGGATCGCTTCTTGTGCTTCGACAAGACGACGGGCGCGTGCCTGTGGGTCTCGTCGCCGGGCGAGTCGCCGATCGACGGCTCGTTCTCGATGCCGGTGCTCGACTGGCAGGACCGCAAGCGCGTGCTCTGGGCCGGCACGGGCTGCGGGAACCTGGTGTGCATCGATGCGCGCACGGGCGACGCGCTCTGGCGCTACAAGCTGGCGATGGGCGGCGTCAACGCGGCGCCCGTGCTGTACGGCGACACGGTGATCGCGGTCCACGGCAAGGAGAACGTCGACGCGTCGACGGCGGGCCGGCTCGTCGCGCTGCTGCGCGGCGCGGCGCCCGAGGCGGTCGAGGGGACGCCGGTGCTGCCCCAGTCGGCCGAGGTATGGCGCAACGGCGCTCTGACGTCGTTCACGAGCTCGCCGGTGCTCGTCGGTGACCGGCTGTACCAGACGGTGTTCACGGGCGAGCTCGTGTGCGTCGACGCGAAGAGCGGCAAGACGTTGTGGCACGAGAAGCTCGCCTCCGACCAGCTCCACGCGTCGCCGGCTTGGGGCGACGGCAAGCTGTACGTGCCGATGAACGACGGCACGTTCTGGGTGTTCCGGCCGACCGACGAGGGCGCCGAGCAGCTCTGCCAGGTGCAGCTCGAAGGCAACTGCCTCGGTGCGCCCGCGATCTGCGACGGCCGTGTGTACGTGCACACGACCGAGAAGCTCTACTGCTTCGGCGGCGGGGAGAGCCGCGCTCCCGCGTGGCCGGCGTACGACGACGGCCCGAAGGCGGGCGCGCCGGCGCGCTTGCAGCTCGTGCCCGCGGACGTGCTCCTGCGCCCCGGCGAATCGATCCCGGTCGAGGCGCGCTGGCTCGACGCGGACGGCGCGCTGGTGCGCGCCGGCCAGCCCGACGAGTGGGCGCCCGGGCGGCTGCCGGTGACGATCGCGGACGGGCGGCTGACCGTCGCCGAGGACGCGGGCGGCGCCGTCGGCGTGCTCGGCGCGAGCGCGGGCACGCTGCGCGGGAGCGCGCGCGTGCGCATCGTCGACGAGCCGCCGTACACCTACGACTTCGACGACGCGGTGCTCGACCAGGAGGGCTCGATCGAGGGCGAAAAGGCGGCGTTCCCGCCCCCGCACTGGATCGGCGCTCGCCTCAAGTGGGAGATCGTCGACATCGACGGCGACAAGGTGCTGGCGAAGGCGTTCGACCGCGCGCTCTTCATGCGCACGCTCACGTTTTTTGGGCACCCCGCGATGAAGAGCTACACGATGACGGCGGACGTGCGCACCGACGGCAATCGGCGCTCGCTCTCGAGCGCCGGCGTCGTGAACCAGCGTTATCTGATCTGGCTCAAGGGCAACCACCGCGAGCTCGAGGTCAACTCGAACCAGGAACGGATCAAGGAGGCGGTCCCGTTCGACGTGCAGCCCGACACCTGGTACCGCCTGAAGACGCGCGTCGACGTCGCCGAGGACGGCTCGGGCGTCGTGCGCGCGAAGGCGTGGGAGCGCGATCAGCCCGAGCCCGAAGCGTGGACGATCGAGGTCGCGCACGCCAACGCGCACCAGAACGGCGCGCCCGGGCTCTTCGGCTTCACGCCTCAGAACCGCTTCCGCGTCTACGTCGACAACGTCACGGTGACCCCGAATGAGTAGCACGATCCTCCGCGCGAGCGGCCTCGCCGCCGCCGCGCTCTCCGCTTCCGTCGCGTCCGCCGCTGCCGGCGACTGGCCGATGTGGGGGCACGACCCGACGCGCAACATGGTCTCCTCCGAGACCGGTCTGCCGACCGACTTCGCGCCCGGCGAGTTCGTCGGAGCGTCCGACGAGATCGACCGCTCGACGACGCGCAACGTGCGCTGGATCGCGAAGCTCGGCTCGCAGAGCTACGGCAACCCGGTCATCGCGAACGGGCGCGTGCTCGTCGGCACGAACAACGACTCGCCGCGCGACCCGCGCTTCACGGGCGACCGCAGCACGCTCTACTGCTTCGACGAGAAGAGCGGCGAGCTCCTCTGGGAGCTCAACGTGCCCAAGCTCGGCACCGGCAAGGTGAGCGACTGGGAGTACCTCGGCATCTGCTCTTCGCCCGCGATCGACGGCGACCGCGTCTATCTCGTGACGAACCGTTGCGAGGTGATGTGCCTCGATCTCGACGGGCTCGCCGACGGCAACGACGGCCCGTTCACCGACGAGGGCGCCTACTTCGCCGGACCCGGCGAGCCGGCGGTGGAGCCGAAGCCGAAGGACGCCGACATCATCTGGTCGTTCAACATGATCGACGAGTGCGGCGTGTTCCCGCACAACATCACGTCGAGCGCGGTGCTCGTCGTCGGCGACCGGCTCTGGGTCAGCACGTCGAACGGCGTCGACTACGGCCACGTCGAGACGCCGGCCCCGTATGCGCCGTGCCTGATCCTGCTCGACAAGAAGACGGGCGAGCTGCTCGGCGAGGAGGCCTCGGGCCTCAGCCAGCGCATCTTCCACGGCAACTGGACGTCGCCCGCGTACCTGAAGACCGACGAGCAGGAGCTCGCGATCTTCGGCGGGCCGGACGGCCGCTGCTACGCGTTCGAGCCCGAGCCGGTCGATGACGAGGACGGCTTCGCGATCCTGCAGGAGGCGTGGCGCTTCGACTGCAACCCGCCGCAGTACCGCGTGAAGGACGGCAAGGAGCTCAAGTACGCGACCCGCGAAGGGCCGAGCGAGATCCTCGGGACGCCCATCGTGGTCGGCAACCGCGTCTACGCGCTGATCGGCCAGGACCCCGAGCACGGGGAAGGGCTCGGCAACCTCGTCTGCATCGACGCGACGAAGCGTGGCGACGGCGCGACGGACATCACGAAGTCGGCCGAGATCTGGTCCTACGACGGGATCCGCCGCTCGATGTCGACTCCGTCGGTCTGGAACGGGATGATCTTCGTGGCCGACTACTCGGGCTACGTGCACTGCCTCGACGCGAACACGGGCGAGCTGTTGTGGAGGCACGACACGATGGGGCACATCTGGGGCTCCACGCTCGTCGCCGACGGTCACGTGTACGTGGGCAACGAGGACAGCTACCTGACGATCATCCCCGCGAAGCGCGAGCTGAAGAAGGACGACGTGATCGAGATCAGCATGGGTACGTCGCTGTACTCTTCGCCGGTCGCCGCCAACGGCGTGCTCTACCTCGCGACGCACACGCACCTCTACGCGATCGCGAAGACGCAGGAGTAGGAGTCCGTGAAGAAGCCCCGGAGACAAGTCCCGCCAGCAACTCGGAAGGCGGCCCGGACCCGTTCCGAGCTCGCCAGCCCTTCCCCGACAGTCGCCCCGGCTCCGTGAGCAACCTCTCTCCCGCGGGCAAGCGCCGGCTCGTCGTCGGGCTGGGCTTGGTGCTCTGCGTCCTGCACTACGACTTCTGGTACTGGAGCGACCGCACGCTCGTTCTCGGCTTCCTGCCGATCGGGCTCGCGTACCACATGGCGGTGTCGATCGTCGCGAGCGTCACGTGGGCGTTCGCGATCGCCGTCGCGTGGCCGAACGAGCTCGAGCAGTGGGCGGGCGAGCAGCAGGAGGTCGAGCGCTCTTGATCGCCGCGGCCACCACCACGCCGCTCGTCGTCGTCGGCTTCTACCTCGCGCTGCTCGTCGGCCTCGGCGTCGTGACGAGCAGGCTCTTCCGCGGCACGAGCAGCGACTATTTCGTCGCGAGCCGCACGATCGGGCCGTTCCTGCTCCTGATGAGCCTGTTCGGCACGACGATGACGGCGTTCGCGCTCGTCGGGAGCACCGGCAAGGCGTACGACCTCGGCATCGGGGTCTACGGCCTGATGGCGTCGATGTCCGGCATCGTCCACTCCGTCGTGTTCTTCCTCATCGGGATGCGGCTGTGGGCGATCGGCAAGCGCGAGAACTACGTCACGCAGATCCAGTTCTTCCGCGCGCGCTTCGAGTCGAGCGCGCTCGGCTATCTGCTGTTCCCGATCCTCGTCGCGCTCGTCATCCCGTACCTCTTGATCGGGCTGCTCGGCGCCGGGGCGGTGATACGCGGCGTGACGCTCGGCATGTTCCCCGAGACGTTCCCGGGGATCCCGAACCCGGCGACCGGCGCGATGATGTTCGTCGGCGCGGTGCCGCCTTGGCTCACGTCGCTCGTCGTGTGCGCGATCGTGCTGTTCTACGTCTTCACGGGCGGGCTGCGCGCGACGGCGTGGGCGAACGCATTCCAGACGGTCGTGTTCATGGCGACCGGCGTGATCGCGTTCCTGCTCATCGCGAAGGAGCTCGGGGGTCTGAAGGCGGCGAGCGAGCAGGTGCTCGAGAGCTCGCCGAAGCTCCTCGCGCGCGAGGGCCTGATCCCGCACGGCCAGTTCCTCAGCTACGCGTTCGTGCCGCTCTCGGTCGGCATGTTCCCGCACCTGTTCCAGCACTGGCTCACGGCGAAGAGCGCGAAGACGTTCCGTCTCTCGATCATCGCGCACCCGGTCTTCATCCTGATCGTCTGGATCCCGTGCATCCTGATGGGAATCTGGGCCGCCGGCATGGGCATGCAGGCGCCGGGCGGCAACTCGAACGCGATCCTCGGCCGCATGGTCGGCGACGTGCTCGCCGACCCGTACGTCACCGGCCTCCTGACCGCCGGCATCCTCGCGGCGATCATGTCCTCGCTCGATTCGCAGTTCGTGTGCCTGGGGACGATGTTCGCGCACGACGTCGTCGTGCACGCGGCGGGCGAGAAGCGCTTCAGCGACCACCAGCGCGTCCTGCTCGGCCGCGGCTTCATCGTCTTCGTCGTGGCGGTGACCTACGTGCTGACGCTCTTCCCGCCGCCCAACATCTTCGATCTCGCCGTGTGGTGCTTCAGCGGCTTCGCGAGCCTCTTCCCGATCGTCGTCGCTGCGCTCTACTGGCGCCGCGCGACGCGCGCCGGCGTCTTCGCGTCGGTCCTCACGACCGCCGTGACGTGGAGCGTGTTCTTCTGGCTCGGCCTCGTGAAGCCGGCGATGGAGGGCCGCGCCCACGGCGAGGAGGACTTCCTCGTGCTCGGCGTCATGCCCGTCACGTTCATCTTCGCCGCGTCGACGGCCGCGCTCGTCCTCGTCAGCCTCGTGACGCGTCCGCCGTCGGCCGCGCACGTCCAACGCTTCTTCCCCGAGCCGGGTACCTGAGCCCGGGACCCGCGATGTCCGATTCCGAGGGCGCACGCATCGAGAGCGCGAAGGAGGAGCTCGACGCGCACGTGCGCGCGATCGTCGCGTGGCACTTCTCGCCGGAGACGGGCACGCCGCACTGGATCGATCAGGTGGCGCGCGACGGCTGGGATCCGCGCGAGGAGGTGCGCGGCTTCGAGGACCTCCTGCGTTTCGGCGAGTTCGACGGCGAGCTCCTGCGCACCGATCCGCACGAGCGCTGGATCCCGCGCGCCTACGCGGGCCGCCCGTACCGCATCTTCGAGACCGGCGGCACGACCGGCATGCCCAAGCAGCGGGTCTCGTGGGACGACTATCAGATCGACTACGAGCAGTTCTCCGCGACGCTCGACGACGACGCGTTCCCGCCCGGCGGCCACTGGCTCATGGTCGGCCCGACCGGCCCGCGCCGCCTGCGCCTTTCGATCGAGCACCTCGCGAACTTCCGCGGCAGCTCGTGCTACTTCGTCGACCTCGACCCGCGCTGGGTCAAGAAGCTGATCAAGTCGAAGCAGGCCGACCAGGCGAAGGCGTACATGGACCACGTCGTCGACCAGGCGGTGACGATCCTCGAGCACCGCGAGGTCCGCGCGCTCTTCACGACGCCGCGCCTGCTCGAGGCCTTGAGCGAGCGCATCTCGATCCCCGACGCCGGGATCCGCGGCGTGTTCTGCGGCGGCACCGAGATGGCGCCGCAGATGGTGCGCTTCCTCGTCGAGGAGGTGCTCGAGCGCCGCGTCGCGTTCGTCCCGACGTACGGCAACACGCTGATGGGCCTCGCGGCGTGCGACCCCCTGACGCCCGAGGCGCGCTTCTCGATCACGTACCACGCGCCGCAGCCGCGCGCCGTGCTGCGCGTCGTCGATCCCGACCAGCCGACGCGCGAGGTCGCGTACGGCGAGTGGGGCCGAGTCGAGCTGACGACGCTGACGAAAGAGCTCTTCCTGCCGCGCTTCCTCGAGCGCGACGAGGCGGTCCGCCGGCCGCCGAGCGAGCGCTATCCGTGGGACGGCGTCGGCGACGTGCGGCCGTATCGCGCCGACGCCGCGACGATCGTCGAGGGCGTGTATTGACGGCGAGCGCGCCGCACGTCCCGGCGTTGCGCTTCGGGCGCGCGTACGCGAGCCTCGAGACGAGCGAGGTCCGCGCGCTCGCGGGCGGGGAGACGCTCGCGCGCGTCAGCCAGGTCAACGCCGGCCTCGTGCGCCGCGATCTGCGTCGCGCCGGCGAGCACGCGGCGAAGCTGCGCGCCGTGCCGACCGAGCGCATGCTCGCGATCTGCGCCGAGGCCGCGCGGCACTTCCTCGAGGCGCGCCTGCCGCTCGACGACGGCGGCCTCGAGCACGGCCCCGACGAGTACGTCGCGATGCTCTCGGCGACGAGCGGGCTGCCGTACGTGCTCGTGCGCAAGAACATGGAGAAGATCGCGACGGTGCTGCGCGAGATGCCGGCGATCCTGCGCGGGCTGACGCGCGGCCTCGACCGCGCGGTGCTCGACGCGGGCCTGGGCGACGCCGGCGGCGTGCGCGTGTCGTTCCTGCCCGCGACCGATGCGCTCGGCGTCGTGCTGCCGAGCAACTCGCCCGCGGTCAATTCGCTCTGGCTTCCGGCGGTCGCGCTGCGCACGCCGGTCGTGCTCAAGCCGGGGCGCGAGGAGCCGTGGACGCCGCTGCGGATCGTGCGCGCGCTCGAGGCCGCCGGCTGCCCGCGCGAGGCGTTCGGGTTCTATCCGACCGACCACGAGGGCGCGGCCGCGATCCTCTCGACGTGCGGCCGCTCGCTCCTGTTCGGCGACGAGTCGACGACGTCGCAATGGGCGGCCGACCCGCGCATCGAGGTCCACGGTCCGGGCCGCAGCAAGGTGCTCTTCGGGCCGGACGAGGCCGAGCGCTGGGAGGAGCACCTCGACGTGCTCGTCGAGTCGGTCGCGGCGAACGGCGGCCGCAGTTGCATCAACGCGTCGACGATCGTGACGCCGTCGCGCGCGGACGAGATCGCCGACGCGCTCGCGCGCCGGCTCTCCGAGCTCGTGCCGCGCGCGCCCGACGATCCGAGCGCGACCCTCTCGGCGTTCGCGAACCCGAAGCTCGCCGCGTTCGTCGACGCGGCGATCGAGGCCGGCCTCGCGGCGGGCGGCGCCCAGGACGTGACCGGCCGTCACCGCGTCGGAGCCCGCGCGACCGAGCAAGGCGGGCGCCAGTACCTCTTGCCGACGGTCGTGCGCTGCGACTCGATCGAGCACCCGCTCGCGCGCACGGAGTACCTCTTCCCGTTCACGAGCGTCGTCGAGGTCCCCGCCGACGCGCTCGCGCGCAGCCTCGGCCCGAGCCTCGTCGTCACCGCGATCACGCGCGACGAGGCGCTCGTCGCCGAGCTGCTCGCCGCGCCGCACGTCGACCGCCTGAACCTAGGCCCGGTCCCGACGATCCACGTCGAGTGGGACCAGCCGCACGAGGGCAACCTGTTCGAGCTGCTGTACGAGCGCCGCGCGATCCAGCGCGCGCAAGGCTGGTAGCGAGCTACGGCGCCTCCCCGTTCGGCTCGCTCTCCTCGTCGGGCCGCCGCGTCGGGATGCGCAAGAGGTACACCGTGCCCGTGACCGCCGCCGCGGCGACGAGGACGCGCAACCAGACGTTGCCCTCGGGCAGCCCCGGGCCAAGGCCGATCGCGATGAACACCCACATCGTGCCGAGCGCGGTCGTCTTGACGCGCGCGCTCACGCCGCGGCCCTCGCGGAAGTCGCGGATCATCGGGCCGAACGTCTTGCTGCCGAGGAGCTTCGCGTAGAGGCGCCGCGAGCCGCGCGCGAAGCACGCCGCCGCCACGAGCAGGAACGGCGTCGTCGGCAGGCCGGGGAGCACCGCGCCGACCGCGCCGAGGGCGACGAAGAGCAGGCCGAGCACGACCCACACGACGCGCGCGATCGGGCCGGCGCCGGGCGCGCCGGGCACGTCCTCGCGCTCGGCGTCGTCGAGAGAGTCTGGGCGTCGCGGGTTCACGCTCACGGGACGGGCCCCTACCATGCGAGAGAGAGGCCGCTGGAGTCCGCCATGTTCGCATCGCTCGCCATCGCTGTCATCGCTCCCAGCGCCGCGCCGCCGCGCGACGACCGGGCAGAGGCCGCCGAGAACCCCGTCGCCGCCGCGCTCGAGCCGATCGGCGCCGGCGCGGACCGACGCTTCCGCGACGCGGATCTCGAGAGCTGGCTCGATGTCGAGAAGGACCCGGGTCGGCTGCCGTTCCAGCTCCTTGGCGTCGCGAACCTAGACTCTTTCCCGCCGCCGCCCGAGTGAGCGAGCGCATCCCCGTCCTCGTCGTCACCGGCTTCCTCGGCGCGGGCAAGACGACGCTCGTCAACCGGCTCTTGTCCGAGCACCACGGCCGGCGCATCGCGGTCGTCGTCAACGAGTTCGGCGACGTTCCGATCGACGGCCGGCTGGTCGTCGCGGCCGACGAGGAGATCGTCGAGCTCGCGAACGGCTGCGTCTGCTGCACGGTGCGCGGCGATCTCGTCCGCACGCTCCAGGACCTGCTCGCGCGGCGCCGGCGGCGGCTCTTGCGCGCGGCGCCGTTCGAGCGCGTCGTGCTCGAGACGTCGGGGCTCGCGTCGCCGGGGCCGGTCGTGCAGACGCTGCTGCTCGAGCCCGCGCTCGCGGCCGAGCTCGTGCCCGCCGGCGTGCTCGCGCTCGCTCACGCGCCGCGCATCGCGGACGAGCTCGCGCGCCATCCGGAGGTCGAGGAGCAGATCGGCTACGCGGATCGCATCGTGCTCAACCACGTCGACCGCGCGGACGAGGCGACGCTCGCCGCCGCCGAGCGCGAGCTGCGCGCGCGCAACGCGCTCGCGCCGATCGAGCGCACGACGCGCGCGCAGGTCGACCTGTCGCGCGTCTTCGACGAAGCCGCCGATCCCGCGCGCTGGGCCGAACGCGCGGCGGCGCACGGCGGCACGCACGCGCACACCGAGCATGTGCACACCGTGGGCGCGGGCACGGTCGTCCTCGCGTCGCGCGTCCCGATCCCGCTCGACGCGCTCAAGATCTGGCTCCAGTTCCTCGCGTCTCGCCGCTCGCACGAGCTGTGGCGCATGAAGGGCATCTTCGCGTGCGCCGGCCTGCGCCACGCGACGGTCGTGCAATCGGTCTACCAGTTCCTCGAGCTCGGCCCTGGCGCGGGGCCGCCGCCCGACGAGTCGGTGCTCGTGCTGATCGGCCGCGGCCTCGACCGCGCCGAGCTCGAGCGCGGCTGGCAGCGCGTCTGCGGCGGCGCCGCGGACGCCGGTTGACGCTCATCCCAGCTCAGCGCCGCGCGAGGACGCTCTTCTCGTCGACCCAGCGCTCGTGCCGCTCGAGCAGGCCGCCGAGCCAGCGCGCGACGTCGGGGTGGTCCGCGCTCACGTCGGCGCGTTGCGCGGCGCCGAGCTCGTACAGCGCCGGCGCGGCGTCGCTCGTGGCGCGCACGAGCTCGAAACGCTCCTCGACGACGGCGCGCGCGCCGGACGGCGATTCGACGTAGATCGGCGGCGGAAGCGGGTGCGGACGGCCCTCGAGCACGTCGACGAGCGTCAGGCCCTGCAGCGCGAGGTCGGAGCGGTCGTAGCGGAAGACGTCGAGCAACGTCGGCAGGAGCGAGACGGTCGAGACGCGCTGCGCGACGATCTCTCCATCCTCGACCGCGGGTCCGGCGACGACGAGCGGTACGCGCACGCGCTCCTCGCCGAGCGGCGCGTCCGCCGCGTCCGCGTTCGCGCCCGTGCCGGCGAGCACGAGCACCGTGCGGCCCTCGATGCCGAGCTCACGCAGCGTGGCGCACAGCGTCGCGACGGTCGGCTCGGCGAGCGCGGGCTCGGTCACGTGGACGAGGGCGACGAACGGCAGCGCCTCCGCCGCCGCGTCGCGCAGCGGTGCGTCGAAGGACGGGCCGGCGCGCTCGAAGCCCTGCGCGAGGTCCGCGCGCGCGGCGAGCGCGTCGCCGGCGGCGAACGAACGGTAGCCGTAGCGGGCGAGGATCTCCGGCAGCGTGTGCGCCTCGCCGGTCAGCCGGTCGCCCCGCGCGCGCACGCCGTGGCTCGTCGGGTACAGCCCGGTCAGGAGCGTGGCGAGCGCGGGCCCGGCTTCGGGCGACGTCGCGCAGGCGCGTTCGAAGCGGACGCCGCGCTGCGCGAGCGCATCGATGGCCGGCGTGGCCGTCGCCGCGCCGTAGCAGCCCAGGTGCTCGGGCCGCAGCCCGTCGACGGCGACGAGGACGAGGTGGGTGGGAAGCTCCTTCGCCTCGGCCGCGCCGCAACCGGAGAGGGCGAGGAGCAGAGCGGGGGATGCGAGCGCGAGCACGAGCGCGAGGGGGCGCATGAGGCAAGCTCCGAATCGTGGAGGAAGGGGCGCGCGACGGTGATCCGACCGCCGCGCGCCCGTCTCATCGCAGGCTCTCAGGCCTTCATCGCATCGCGCGCCTTCAGGGCGAGCTCGGCCGCCTCCTCGATCAGCTTCTGGCGCGTGGTGCACTGGAGCGGCGCCATCGCCGAACGGATCTTGGCGATCGCCTCCTCGAGATACTCGACCGCGTCCGGGTGCAAGCCCTGCTCGTTCAGGACGTCGACCGTGTCCTGCAGGTCGGCGATCGCGAGCTGCAGGAGCCGGTTCACCGCGTCGTGGATCTGCAGCGGATCGAGCGACGGCTGGCAGACGAGCCCGTACGCCCGCTTCAGGTGGCGCAGCGCCGAATTCTCGATGTTGTCGATCGAGTTGATCACGCGCATGAAGGCGGCGACCTGAGCCGTGCCCTGGTTGCCGAACGAGATCGCCGGGAAGCCCTCGTCGGTGAACTCCTGGCTCCGATAGAACAGGATCGAGTCCTCGACGGTGTCGACGATGTTGTTGTGGAACGCGGGCAACGTGTCCGCGAGCTCGACGACGGAGGTCACGTTGAACGCCTGGTTGCCGAGGCCCAACTCGCCGGGCGTGGTGCCGAAGCCGCCGTCCGGCGGGCGCGGCTGGCCGGTGCCGTCGAACTCGTCGATCCGGTTCTGGAGGAACTCCTCGACGCCGGTGTCGATCTCGATGTTCGCGCCGCCGGTGTTCGCGCCGGCGTTGTTGTGGCAAGTGTTGCACGTGAACGAGCCCGGTGGCGAGCCGTCGCGGAAGAGCTCGAGACCCGTCTGCGCGCCGACATCGTTCAGGACGAGCGTGTTCAGGTCGAGGTCGACCTGCCGGCCGAGCGAGAGCTGGAACGCGAGCATCGCCTCGAGCTCGGCCTTCTTCGGCGCGCGGAAGTCCTTCGCGAAGACCGCTCCGACGCCGTCGAGGTGGTCGCGCTCGAGGGTCTTGGGGAAGTGCTGGTTGATCGCGCCGACCGGGAAGTCGAGCAGACGGCCCTCGACCTGGATCCCGAGGACGACCGCCTCGAACGGCGTTCCGTCGCCGCTCCAGCCCGTGCTCTCGTCCGGTTGCCCGGGCGTGCCGGGCGGGAACGCGCGCTCGATCGACGTGCGCATCCCGAGCGTGTGCGGCACGCCGCGCATCGCGAACTTCTTCGCGAGATTGTCCATGCCGTCGACGTTCTCGAGGATCACGGCGAACCTGCGCATCAGCTCGGGGATCTCGAACCGCAGCCCGCCGTTCAGGTCGGAGTTGAGCGCGGGCACGCGCTCGGCGACGAACAGCGGGTCGTCGTTCGGCAGCGTGTCGATGAACTCGGCGTCGATCGTCAGGTTGTCGCCCGCCGGGTGGCACGATCCGCACGTGCGGCCGTTGCCCTCGAACGTCTCCTCGAAGAACAGGAACTCGCCCTTCGCGACCAGAGCCGACATCAGGTCGGCGACGTCGTCGAGCGGGCCCGACGCCGGCGGCACGAGCATCAGGAGCGCGAGCCCCGGCCCGCCGCCGGACGAGCGCCGCTGCGCCTCGTTCGCGAGCTCCCACGCCAGGTAGCGGTGGAAGATCGACGGGCGGCCCGACAGCAGGCGCGCCTCGGCGGGGTCCGCGCCCGCCGGAACGACGGCGACGTAATCGAGGCCGAAGTCGGCGAGGGCGCCGGCGTCCAGCCCCGTCTCGAGCACGGCGTTGCCGTCCGCGCCGGGAACGAGGCGGCCGAGCAGCTCGCTCTGGTCCTCCCCGTCGCCGTGCTCGATCAGCCACACGTCCGCGGGCCGATCCAGCCCGTCGACATCGACCGAGACGCGGTCGCGCTCGACGTCGAAGCGGACGAGCCCTTGCGCGTCGGGCAGGAGCGACGAGCCGAGCAGCCCGATCGTCGTCCCGTGCTCTTCGCCCCCGACAGCGTCCTTCCAGGCCTCGTACTTCTGCGCGAGGACGCCGGGATCGCCGACGACCGGCAGCGGGTAGTCGCGATCGGCGTCGCTCGTCGCGAGCGCTCTGCGGTTCTCGAGGGCCACGGACGACACGAGGGCCGCCGCGGCGAGGGCGGCGCCCAGCCACTTGATTCGCATGCCTCTCTCCTTCTCTCGCAGGGGGAATGCGGAGACCCGCTCTCACCCCGAACCGGGCGGCGCGCAACGAGCAAGCGAGCCGAGGAGCGAGTGCGGATCCCGCGAAGCGGTCCGCATCGTAGCTCCCGCTACTGAACGTGGCGGCGAATCGAGGAGATTGCTACGGCCCGATTTCGGGAGGCGCGGCCAAAGCGACGGAAGTGGCTTGCGCGCAACGGGCGAGCAGGAAGTCGCAGTTCGGCGCCGTCGGTCGGCGCGCGTCCTACTGATAGCCGAGCGCCTCGAGCTGCCCCTCGAGCTGCTCGTCGAGGTAGCCGAGGGCCGACAGACCCGCTTCTCCGGGTAGCTCGTGCATGCGCCGCGCCACGAGCTGCGCGCTCTCTGGGTACTGGGCGGCGCACGAGCCGTACGTCCGGATCGCTTCGGTCAGCCGGCCGAGGGCTTGCTCCGCGGCGCCCTTGCCCAGCAGCACGTCGACGCGCCGCGGGTAGTGCGGGTAGCGCTCGGCGACGAGCGCGTACTGCTCGAGCGCCTGCTCGTGCATTCCGGCCGCGGCGAGCGCGCTCGCGAGCCGGTGCCGGACCGGCGCCTCCGTCTCGCCCTCCGCGTGCCGCAGTGCGTCCTCGTACGCGGCGATGGCGCCGCCGGTGTCGCCGGCGGCGCGCAGCGCGTCGCCCGCGCCGAGCAGCGCTGCGACGTCGGCAGCGCCGCCGCCTCTCTGCGCGAAGAACGCCAGGCCGACGAGCGCGAGCACGCCCGCCGCGATGGCGACGCGGCCCGCGAAGCGCGGCGACCGCGTCGCGCCGGGCGCCGCCTTCGCCGATCGATGCGCCTCCTCTCGCGCGCGCGCGACGAGCGACGCCGCGAGCTCCGCGCGCACCTGCGCGGGCTCGACCTCGCGGTACGCCGCGCGGATCGCACGGTACGAAGCCGCCGCCGCGCCGCACTCCGCGCACGACGCGAGGTGCGCGTCCATCCACCCCCGTTCCTCGCGCTCCAGCGCTCCGTCGAGGTGGTCGACGAGGCGCTCCGCCGCTCGCTCGCAGTCATTCATGGCCGATCTCCGCCGCCGGGGCGAGCGCGTCGCCCAGGTTCCGCCGCAGTCCCTCGAGCGCGTAGCGCATGCGGCTCTTCGCCGTCGCGAGCCCGCAGCCCGTCACGCGCGCGATGCTCGCGAAGTCGAGGCCGGCGCGCTCGCGCAACAGAAACACCTCGCGCTGCGCCGCGGGCAAGCGCAAGAGCGCCGCCTCGATGCGCTCGCGGATCTCGCCGCGCTCCGTCGTCTCGATCGGGTCGTCGCGTTCGTCCGATGCTCGCTCGTCCATCGCAATCGCCTCGGTGCCGCGCAGTGCCGCGCGCCGCCGCTCGTCGGCGGCCGCGTTGTGCGCGATCGTGAAGAGCCACGCGCGGAAGCTGCCGCGGCTCTCGTACTCGGCGCGTTTTCGGATCACGCGCAAGAAGACCTCCTGGAACACGTCCTCGGCTCGCGCGCGGTCGCCGACGAGGTGCACGAGGTGCGTGAGCAGCCGTCCCGCGTGGCGCGCGAACAGCCGTTCGAACGCGTCGACACGCCCGCCGGTCCAGGCGCGCATGAGCTCCTCGTCGCTCGGCTCGTCGTCCGGCATGCCTCTACAGATACCCGAGCGCCTGCAGCGCGAGCAGCTCGGAATCGAGCAGCAGAGCGCGCTGCGCCTCGCGGTCGTGCCGCGTCCGCTCGATCTCGACCGCGACGTGCCGCATGTGGGCGAGCTGCCGCTCGAGCTCCTCGCTGCGCACGACCGTCTCGTTGAGCGCCTTGCTCGCGTCGTGCCGCGCGAGCAGGACCCGTTGCGCGCGCTCGAAGTCGAGCGCCCGCTGGTGCTCCATCGCCTCCTCGAACGCGAGCCCGTTGCGCACGAGCTCGACGTGCGCGAGCACGCCGGCGTCGCGCTCGCTGCGCACGCGCTCGGCGTTCGCGGTCGTGAGCGCGGTGACCGGCGCCGCCACGGCGAGCTCGCGCGCGCGCGTCGCCGCGTCGGTGTAGCGCACCTGCGTGTCGGCCACGAAGAGCGGCGAGCCGCCCGCGTTCGCGACGCCGAGCCGCAGCACGATCTTGCGCCGCTCGCCGGCGAACAGGTCGCGGATCGGGATCGTGACGCGATTCGCGGCGCGGTCGTGCGGATAGCCGTACAGCTCGCGCAGCGCAACACCCTCGCCGAGCTCGATCTCGACGACGAGGTCGCGCGCGACGGTGCGCTCGAGCTGGTCGATCTCGGCGTCGCGGTGGGCGGCGATCGCCTCGGGCTGGTCGACGTACGAGTAGCGCCCGCCGGCGCGGCGCGCGACGTCGGCCATGAGCACTTCGTCGTAGTCGATGCCGACGCCCATCGTCGAGATGCGCACGCCGCGTTCGGCGCAACGCGCGGCGCGCTCGGCGATCGCGCGACGGTCGGTCACGCCGACGTTCGCGAGCCCGTCGGAGACGAGCAGCACGCGGTTGAGGCGCCGCTCGTCGAAGCGGCTCAGCACCTCCT
>CAZGTQ010000263.1:0-4875 GCA_964528575.1 uncultured Planctomycetaceae bacterium
AGGTGTGCGACTCCGTATCGGTGTGCGACTCCGTATCGCCGAAACGAGGAGACGCCGGCCGCCGAGCGTTTTCGCGCTCGACGGCCGGCGCCGTCCCTCAGGGCCCTGGCTGCGAGACGCGGCTAGGGCAGGAAGTCGGCCCGCAGGGCGTTCGTGATCTGGAACAGGTGCGGGAGGCTCGGATCGTAGATCGCCGCCTGCAGGTAGGCGGAGAGCGGCTGGGATGCGCCGCCCGGGACCGTGTAGGACGCGGTTCCGGTCGCGTCGGTCGAGAGTGGCAGCAGCAGCTCGAGCGGGAGCGTGATCACCGTGCCGCCGAACAGCGACGTCGGATTGCTCTGCCCCGAGATCGCGACGAAGGCGGGCGCGAACGCGGGCGCGTTGGCGACGACGAGCTGCGCGGTGTTCCCGCTCGCGAGCGCTTGCCCGCACAGGCTCAGCGTCGACGAGCCCGGTCCCGCGAAGCCGAGGTCGGGCTGGCACACGCCGCAGTCGAGGCGCGCGACCGTGAAGTCGTCGAGCGCCGCTTCGACGAGCGAGCCCTCGCCCTCGTCCGCGGCGCGGAAGCGCACGCGAACGCTCGCGCTCGGTGCGACGAAATCGGAGACGTCGAAGCTCCCCAGGAGCCAGCCGCCGCTCGTCCCGGGACCGGCGGGACCGACGGTCTCGGCCGTCGTCCAGTTCGCTCCGCCGTTGTTCGAGACCTGCACGACGAAGACGTCCTGGTTGGCGCCCGCGCCGGCATCGTTCGAGTACCAGCGCCGGTAGCTGACGCGCGCGTCGCCGGCCGACAGGTCGATCAGCGGGGACGTGAGCGTCGTCACGCCGCCGTCGATGTCCGCCTCGCCGAGGCTCCCGCCGGGCGACCCCTGGCCCGTGAACCAGCAATCGGCGCTGGGGCCGTAGCCCGTCGACGGCTGCGCGCCCGTGCCGTTGGGGTCGCCGAGCGTCCAGATGCCGGTCGTCGCGTCGTCGCCGGGCGCGCCGACGGTCCAACCGGCCGCCGACGTCTCGAAGTCGGCGAAGTACAGCGTCGTCTCGAGCCCGACGTCGATCGACTCGACCCCGGTCTGGGCGTAGCCGCACACGACGTCGGTCGTCGAGAACCACACCTCGGGCGCGTCGCCGCAGCTCGCCGCGGGCAGGTTCCCCGCCCACGAGCCGCCGCCCTGGCTCGCCATCGGCGTCGTCGTGAACGGGTCGGTCGGCCGCAGGCGCCAGTGCATGTCGACCCCGTTGGCCGGCGTTCCGGTCATCTGCACGGTCAGGACGGTCGGCACGCCGGGCGCCACGAGCTGCGGGATCGGATCGGGCTCGAGCGACACGTAGAGCGGCAGGCACGACGTCGCGCCGCCCTTCATCACGTTCACGACGGTCGGATGGAAGAACGTCGTGATGTTCGCCGTGCCGCCGCTGCACTGATGGCAGTAGCTCATGATCGTGCCGCTCGACGTGCACGTCTGGCCGTTCTGGCACGAGCCCTCGTATCCGGCCGGCGCGCACTCGTCGACCGGCGGGCAGTAGTCGTGCGTGTGCGGCGAGCCGAAGTTGTGGCCGAGCTCGTGCGTGAACACGATGAAGTCCCAGTTGTTCGGCTGCTGCTGGATCGGGAAGCTCAGGCCGCCGTTGATGTTTCCGCTGACGCCGAACGCGTGCGTCGCGGCGGTGTTGCAGAGCACGTCGAGGTAGGCGACTCCGCCGCCGAGGTTGGCGCCCGACAGGAAGTGGCCGAGCACCGCCCCGTTCGGGATGTTGCCCTGCCAGGCCGCGACGAGCTCCGAGAGCACGCTCCCCTGCGAGCCACCGCTCTCAGGCGACGACCAGCCGTCGTTCGAGCTCGTGTGGAACATCACGTACGGGTACGTCAGCACCGTCTCGATCTGCTCCTCGTAGCGCGCGCTCGCCGCGCCGAGCAGCGTCGTCACGTACGCGGTCTCCGCGCCCAGGCTCCCGAACTGCTGGAAGAGCTGATAGTCGGTCTCGACCGCGATCGGGCAGTCGCGCAGCGTGCAGCCGCCGTCCGCCGTGCCGCCGAGCGGGACCGCCGACGGCGTCTCCTCCGGCGTCGCGTCGAACGTGACCGGGGCCGGATCGCTGCAGAAGTCCCCGAGGCCGACGCCGTACGCCTGGAGCTGGCTCTCGGCGACGAGCAGCGCGTACGACTCCTCCCAGTTGTTGCCCGGCCCCGGCTGCGGCATCACGTGCGTGACGTCGCCATGGAAGCGCACCCAGCCGCGGCAGCCCTCGCGCGAGAAGGAGAGCATCGCCTCGGAGCTCGGATCGCCCGCGACGCGGCCCTGCCACAGCGAGAGGTCGAGCCCCTCGAGCAGCCCCGGCGCCGGCGCGCCGTCGACGTAGAAGCGGAAGCCTGGACGGTTCAGGTCGATGCGCTCGAGGTCCAGCTCGAGCAACGAGCCGTCGCTCGCGATGAAACCGCTCATCCGGACGAGCTGGTGCCACTGGAGGTCGGCGACGGTGCCGAGGTCGGGCCGGACGAGGGGGAGGCCGAAGGTGGGCTCGGTGCCGTCGAGCTGCAGCGGGGACGGCACGGTGGCTTGGGCCGCGACGGTGGACGAAAGGAGCGCGGAGGCGGCCGTCGCGACGCCGAGTAGGCGGAGGCTGCGCATGGATGGGGGGCCCTTGGGGGCTCGGAGCGGGGCCGGGGGGGGCCGCTGGACCCGCTCGGGGGGACGGGGAACCGAAACGACGAGGGCCCCGCCGGGGAACGCGGGACAGGGCTGGGACGGCCGCTGGAGCGGCAGGGTTCCCGCTTCTCGCCCCGCGAGTCCCGCTACCAGCCCTCGCGCGCCACGAGCTCGTCCCACGCCTGGGCGTCGGGCGGCAGGGCGTGCGGCGACAGCGCCCGCAGCGCCGCGTAGGCGGCCTCGCGAACCGTCGCGTCCTCGTCGTCGAGCGCGCCGACGAGCGCGGGCAGCTCGCGGCGCGAGCCGACTTCCGCCAGCGCCCGGCACGCGAGCAGGCGACTCGACGCGTACGGGTGCGCGAGCGCGGTCGAGAGCTGCCGCGCGATCGCGGCGCGGTCGAGCCGGCGACGCGAGAGCTCGCGGATCGCGGCGGCGGACTCGCCGCGGTTGAGCGATTGGAGGTCGCGCAGCACGTCGGCGCGCTCGGCCCGCTGCCAGCGCCGCTCCTCGGCGTACCAGGCCTCCCAGACGTGCGCCGCGGCGGGGAAGCCGAGCTGCGTGATGCGGCGCAGGGCCCACAGCGCGTTGGCCGCGAGCCCGGCGTCCTCGTCCGACAGGAGCACGATCAGGCGCTCGACCGAGAGCGCGTCCTCGAGCTGGCCGAGCGCGAGCGCCGCCGCGCGGCAGTGCGTCGGCCGCTCGCGGTCGAGGAACGGCCGGATCGTCGCGGCGAGCGCGGCGTCGGCCTCGGCGGACGGCGAGGGCGCGGCGCGGCGTACCTGCGCGAGCGCGAGCAGGAGGTGCTCGTCGGCGCGCTTGACGGCGGTGTGCAGCAGCGCGAGCGCGCGATGGTCCTGTGTCTCGCCGAGGGCCTGGAGCACGGACGGCACGAGGCGGTCGTCGAGGAAGGCGTAGCGCTGCTCGAGGCCGCCCATCGTGGGCGCGTCCCGGCCCAGCAGCGTCGCCAGGGCGGTCGTCAGCGCGTCCGCGACCTCGTCGTCGAGCGGCTGGGGCGCGCGCGGGTCGGGCAGCGCGCACAGGAGCATCTGCCCCAGGTCGTGCCCGGAGCCGCACGCGCCGAGCACGCGGATCTTCGCGGCGCGCTCGTCCGGCCCCCCGTCGTCGCGCAGGACGCGCGCGAGCTCGGAGCGCACGCGCGCCGGCGGGAGCGCCGCGAGCGCGTCGAGCGCGAGCTGGCGCTGGTAGATGCTCAACTTCTGGTCGCGCTCGCCCTCGGCTACGCCCGGCACGCGCCGCGCGGCGAGGATGCGCAGGACGGGCTCGAGGTCGGGAGCGATCGCCGCGGCGAGCTCGCCCAAGACGTCGGACGGCTCGCGCGGCTCGTCGCCACGGATCGAGCGCAGCAGACGCGCGGTCTCGTGCTCGACCGTCGGCTCGTCGTCCTGGCGTGCCGCGAGGGGACTCTTGGCCAGTGAGACGGTGGCCAGTGAGACGGTGGCCAGTGAAACGGTGGCCAGTGCGACGGTGGCGAGGGCGCTCGCCAAGCGCAGGGCAGTGCTCATCGGTGCTCGCGATCAGGGGTAACCGCGGAAGGGGACGGGCCTCCAGCAGAGGACTTGGTACGTGTAGGTCGTCTCCTCCGTCGACGTCGTGAGCGACTCGTCGTAGTGCACGCGCGCCCAACTGTCGAGCAGCACGGAGCGCGCGACGAGCGATCCGAACAGCTCGAAGTTGCTGTTGATCTCGATCGCCGCATGAGGCGCGTAGATCGTCCCGTACAGCTTCGAGTTCGACTCGAAGTCGACGATGTCCAGGTCGACGTCGACGTCGAGATCGGGGTCGATGACGTTGTCGCTCAGCAACTTGAAGCTCACGTCGGCGGGTTGCGAGGTAACCGATTGGATCAGCGTGTTGCTGTTCAGAATGAAGTCGCCGAGGACGAAGAACTCGACGGGTCCGTTCGTCGCGTCGACGATGAGCTCCGAGTTCGAGCGCATCTCGAACGAGTCGAAGACGATCGTCGCCGGGCCGCGGACCGCCAGCCGAGCGTTCGTGCCCACGAGGAGCTCCGAATAGTGGTGCGACCCTGCCTCGAGCGTGTGCGAGCTGCTGCCGCCGACGACGAGCACGCCGGTCGTCGCGATCGCCGGCACCTCGATGGGCGGGAGGGCGACGGATGAGGGGGAGGGTGTGGTCGCCCCCGTCACGATCGCGTTGCCTAGGACGGAAGTGGTCCGTCCGGGTCCTGCGTGTGCGCCGCCGTGCACTT
>CAZGTQ010000264.1:0-27928 GCA_964528575.1 uncultured Planctomycetaceae bacterium
GCGGGCGCCTCCACAGGGCGAGCGGCGGTTTTTCCCGGATCGTCAGACGAACGCCCGCGCGCGCTCCGTCTTCGCGCTGATGAGGCCGACCCGCCCCCACCGCCACGAAGCGGCCTCGCAGGACGCGCTGCGAGAGGACGCGGTCCTGGTGGCGGCGGTCGGACGCGGCGACCGCACGTCGCTCGAGCGGATCTACGCCGAGTACAAGGACGACCTCTTCGCCGTCGCCTACCACCTGCTCGGCGACGCGGCCGCGGCCGAGGACGTGCTGCACGACGTGCTCGTCCAGCTCGTGCGTCGAGCGCCCGCGCTCCGGCTCGAGGGACGCCTGCGACCCTACCTCGTGCGCGCGTGCCGCAACCGCGCGCTCGACGCGGCGCGCCGCCCGACCGCCGCGGCGCTCGATGCCCACGCCGCCGCCGCGGACGAGCACGACCCCTGCGCGCGCGCCGCGCGCGCCGACGAGGCCGATCTCGTCGCGCGCGCGCTCGCCGCCATCCCGGCCGAGCAGCGCGAGGTCGTCGTCCTGCGCGCGTATGGCCAACTGACGTTCCGCGAGATCGGCGAGCTGCTCGCCGTTTCGATCAACACCGCGCAGTCGCGCTACCGCTACGCGCTGGCGGCGCTGCGCGAGCGCCTGCCCGCCGAACGAGCCGACGGAGGAAACCGATGAGCACCGATGCCGAGATCGAACGAATCCTGCGCCGCGCGCGGCCGCGCACCAGCCGCGCGGCCGACCGTCGCATCCTCGCGGCGGCGCGAGCGGCGCTCGCGGACCCGCCTCGATCGCCGAGCGCGAGCCGCCGCCGAGCGCTCGCCGGCGCTGCCGCCGCGGCGGTGGTCGTGGCGGGCGCGCTCGCGCTCTGGCGCGGCGGCGAGGACGGCGAGCCGAGCGTCCCGCCCGCGTCTTCGGGCGCAGTCCGCCTCGGATGGGTGCCGGTGGAAGGAGCGCGCGCGACGCTCGCCGGGAGCGACGCGGTGCTGAAGCTCGCGCTCGAGAGCGTCGCGTGGGACGGCTCGGCCGCACCGAGCGTCGTCGCGCGCGTGCTCGACGTGCTCGCGGGCGACGAGACCCTCGCGGGCCGCACGATCGCCGTGGGCGCGCGGGCCGATCAGGGGGACGCGGCGCGCCTCGGCTTCGAGCGCCGCTCGTTCCTCGACGTCGAGCGCGCTGCCGACGTGGTCGCGCTCGGCGCGTCGGGCGCGTTCCTGATGGCGCTCGACCGCGCGGAGCCGGCGGTCGACGGGCGCGGACGTCCCGCCTTCGTCGGCGCGTTCGGAGCGCACGTCGAGGGCACGCGCGTGTCGGCTCGGCGGCGCGAGCACGGCGCGGCGGCGGCCGACGCGCTGGCGCGCGTGCGGCGCGAGCTCTTCGCCGCGCTCGACGACGCGGACGCGGCCGTGCGCGCCGCGAGCCTGAGCGCGCTGCGCGGCTGGAACGGCGACGGCCCCGGTGGCGCCGGAGCGGGCGCGCCGGCGGACTCGTTCTTCGACGACTCGCGCGAGGGACGCGCGCTGCTCGGCGCGACGCACGACCGCGATCCGCGCGTGCGCTGGACGGCGGCGTGGCTGATCGCACCCGAGGCCGGCGAGGCGGGCGAGCGCGCGCTCGAGCGTCTCGTCTTCGATCCCGTGCACCTGGTGCGCCAGCCGGCGGTGCTGCTCCTGCGGGAGCGCGGCGCGAGGTGGCTGGAGCCGCTCGAGGCGCTCGCGGACTGGTCGCTCGACGAGCGCACGGGCCCGCTGGAGCTCGACCCCGCCGCGCGGCCGCTGCCCGAACGGGAGCTCGCGTCGTGGATCGAGACGCTGCGGAGCGCCGCGGACGGGAGCGAGCGCGAGCGCGCGGCGTGGGTGCTCGCGGCGCAGGGGAGCTCGCGCGCAGCGACGGACGCGCTCATCGGCGCGCTCGCCGATCCGAGCGTCGAAGTGCGCCGCGCGGCGGCGATGGCGCTCGGCGCGGTCGGCGGCGAGGGCACGGTCGATGCCTTGCGCGCGGCGCTGGAGCGCGAGCCGCCGCGCGTCGCGATCCGCGCGGCCGAGTCGCTCGTGCTCCTCGGCGTCGACGCGGGTCACGCGGCGATCGAGCGCGCCGTGCGCGGCGGCGACGCGCGCGACGCGACCCAGGCGCTGGAGATCGTCGCGCGTCGCCCGGCGCTCGGCTCGCCCGAGCTCCTGCGCGCGGCGCTCGACGATCCGCGCCCGACCGTGCGCGCGTGGGCGGTGCGGACGCTCGTCGAGGTCGCGCTGGCATCCGAGCGGCGCGAGGAGAGCGCAGAGGCGGATGCGGCGCGCGCCGCGCTCGAAGAGCTCGCGCGGGATCCCGAGCCGCTCGTGCGGCGCGCGGCGCGCGTGGCCGCCGAGCGCGGAGCGGCGCTGCAGCAGACAGGGCGGTAGGCGGGGGGGCTCGCGCCCTGCGGGCCGTCCCTAGCCCCCGCCCGCCCGTCTTGGGGGACGACCGAGGCGCGGCGCCGGGAGTTGCGCTCGGCGTCGAGCGAAATCGCGCCCGCTCAGCGCCGCGCCATCGTCGGGAGCCACGCCTCGATGCGCTCGCGCAGCTCGTCGCGGACGCGGTCGAAGCAGGCGTCGATCCGGGCGTCGGTGCCGCGGGCGTGGGCCGGGTCGTCGGTCGGCCACAGGAGCAGCTCGGGCGGGCCCGGGAAGCAGGGGCAGCTCTCGAGCGCGCGGTCGCAGACGGCGACGAGGACGTGGGGCGGGTCCTCGAAGAAGGTGCGCACGTCCTTGGACGTCTGGGCGGAGATGTCCACGCCGGCGCGGGCCATCGAGGCGACCGCGCGGGGGTTCACCGCGACCGGCGCGGAGCCGGCGGAGAGCGCCTCGAACGCGTCGCCCGCGAGATGGCGGAGCCAGCCCTCGGCCATCTGGCTGCGGCAGGAGTTGCCGGTACACAGGAAGAGGACGCGCGGCTTCTGGGGCATCGCGGGATCATAGCTAAGCTCTGCGCCATGCGCGTCGGCTTCGACGTGACCCCGCTCGCGAGGCCGCATCCGCGCGGCATGGTGCGGCTGGTCGAGAACGCGGTGGCGGCGCTCGAGGCGCGCGGGCGGATCGAGGTCGAGCGGCTCGAGCCGCCGCCCGGGGCGAGCGTGCGGCGCTGGCGCGCGCGCGACGTGCCGCGCGCGTGCCGCGAGCTCGGGCTCGCCGGCGTCCACTCGTTCACGTCCGCGTTCGCGGTGCGCGCGCCCGGGCGGCGCGTCCAGACGATCCACGAGCTGCCGTGGCGCCACGGCGTGCGCGAGAACGCCGACTGGCGCCACCGGGTCTGGGCGCTCGCCGGGCCGCTGCGCGCCGATCGAGTCGTGTGCGCGACCGAATACGTCGCGCGCGACCTGCGCCGGTGGCGGCTGCCCGGGAGCGCGCCCGTGCGCGTCTGCCCGTGGGGCGTCGGGCCGCCGTTCGAGCCGGAGCCGCCCGGCGGCACGATCGACGAGGTCGTGCTCACGCGTTACCGGCTGCCCGAGGACCCGCTCGTGCTCTGTCTCGACGGCACGCGGCCGAAGAAGAACCTCGCGGCGCTCCTGCGCGGCGTCGCCGAGGTGCGCCGGCGCGACGGACCCGCGCTGCACGTCGTCGTCTCCGGGCCCGAGACGCCGCAACTGCGCCGCGACCTGGGGCTCGCGTCGCAGCTCGGCCTCGCGCGCTGGGTCACCACGCTCGACGAGATCGAGGAACCGGACCTGCCGAGCCTGCTGCGCCTCGCGACCGCCGTCTCGGTGCTCGCGCGCTCCGAAGGCTTCGGCTTCCCCGCGCTCGAGGCGCTCGCGTGCGGCACGCCGGCGCTCGTCCCGCGCGAGGGCTCGCAGACCGAGGTCGCGGGCGAGCACGCCGTGCGCGTCGACCCCGACGACCCGGCGTCCGTCGCCGACGGGCTCGAGCGCTGCGTGCGCGAGCGCGAGACGCTGCGCGACGCGGTGTGCGCGCGGGCGAGCGAGCTGACGTGGGACCGCTGCGCCGCGGGCCTCGAGGCGCTCTGGGGAGAGCTCGCGTGAACGGCGCGCCGCGTGTGCTCGTCTCCGGCGTCGTCCTCGGCCAGCCGATGGGCGGCGTGCGCCGGCACAACCAAGAGCTGCTCCCGCGCGTGGCGCGCTTGCTCGCCGAGGGCGGCGGCGCGCTCGCGCTGCTCGAGGGCGCGCTGCCGGCGGCGCTCGAGCTGCCCGAGTCCGTCGCACGCTTGCGCTCGAGCGTGCCCGCCGGGCCGCCGAGCCTGCGCGCGATCCAGGAGGGCGCCGCGCTGCGCGAGCGGCTCGAAGCGGCCGCCGCGTCCGGCGCACCGTTCGACGTCGTCCACACCGGGCATCTTCCGGTGCCGCTGCGCCTGCCGGTGCCGCTCGCGCTCACGCTGCACGACTTGCGCAGCGTCGAGCTCGCCGAGCTCGCGTTCGCGCGCCGCGCCGTCGCGCGCCGCGTGATCGCGCGCGCGGTGCGCACGGCCCGGCTCGTCGTCACCGTGAGCGCGCACGTCGGCGAGCGGCTCGAAGAGCTGTTCGCCGTGCCGCCCGAGCGGCGCGCGCTCGTGCCGAACGCCGCCGACCACTTCGCGCCCCTGCCGCGCGCGGCGGCGCCCGGCGCGCCGCTCGTCCACGTCGGGCACGTCGAGCCGCGCAAGAACCTCGAGCTCGTCGTCCGCGCGCTCGCGCACGACGCGTCGCTGCCGCCGCTCGAGCTCTTCGGCGCGGCGAAGGGCGACGCGGCCGAGCGGCTGCTCGCGCTCGCGTCCGAGCTCGGCGTCGCGGAGCGCGTGCGCGTGCGCGGCCCGTTCGACGACGCCGAGCTCGCGTCGATCTACGCGCGCGCCGCGTGCGCTGTGCTTCCGTCGCGCCTCGAGGGCTTCGGCATCGGCGCGCTCGAGGCGCAGCGCGCCCGCGTCCCGCTCGCGATCGCGGCGGCCGGCGCGCTCGTCGAAGTGGCGGGCGACGACGTCCCACGCTTCGCTCCCAACGACGCTCCCGGCTGCGCGGCCGCGATCCGCGCGGCGCTCGCGCAGGACGCGGCGACGCTCGCGCGCGCGGCCGAGCGCGCCGCGCGCTTCACGTGGGACGCCTCCGCCGCGCGCCTCGTCGACGCGTGGCGCGCGTGCGCCCGCGGCTGAGCTCGGTCGAGAACGCCGGGACCCGTGGCGAGGCTCAACCGCCGCGCATCGTGCGCATGCCGACGAAGACGCCGAAGAACGCGACCGCGAGCACGACGAGCGCGATCGCGTAGATGAGCGCGCGCAGCCACAGCGGCTGCTGGGACAGATCGCCGGCGAACAGGCCGCCCGAGGACTGCCGCTGCATCTCGCCGAGCACGCGCGCGCGACGCTCCTCGCGCTCGGACAGCGCCGCGGACGGCGGCGGCGCGGACGACCGGCGCGACGCAGCGCGCTCGGAGACGGCCTTCTCGGGCTCGATCTCGAGCGGCCGCGGCGCCGGCCGCGTGCGGACCGCGGTTCGACCGACCTCCGAGGAGCCCTCGGGCTCGCCGTCGAGCTCGAGCTCGATCTCCTCCTCGAGCTCGATCTCGTCGTTCCCGACGAGCGTCTGCTCGGCGTGCGGCAGCTCGTCGGCCACCTCCGCGTCCTCGAGACGGATGCGCAACGCCACCTCGCCGAGCCTCAGCTCGATGCCGTCGGAGAGCAGGTGCCGCTCGACGCGCTCGTCGGCGACGAAGACCCCGTTGCGCGAGCCGAGGTCGACGACGTGCCAGCGTCCCCCCTGCTCTTCGATGCGCGCGTGCCGGCGGCTGACCGAGCGGTGGCGGACTTGCACCGCGCAGTCGGGGTTGCGCCCGAGCACCGCGCCGCTCTCGACTCGGACCTGCTTGCCGAGGTCCGGCCCATCGAGCACGTACACCGTCGGCATCAGGCGCTCCCCCCGGCGGCGAGCTCGCGCGCGATGCGCTCGAGCTTGCGCTCGAAGTCGGCGCGCGTCAGCCGGCCCTTGAAGGCGACCCGGCCGCCGATGGTCAGCACCGGGATCGAGCGGTCGTACGCGGCGCGCAGCTCGGGGTCGGCGTCGACGTCGCGCTCGTCGAGCGTGTACGGCACCCGCGCGTGCGCCGACTCGATCGTTCGCTTCATCTCGTCGCACAGGTGACAGCCCGCGCGGGTGTAGAGCACGAGCGGGATCGGGCGCTCGGGCGAGGGGCGGAATCGTCGAAAAAGCATCCGGTTCGGGAGCCCGTGAGTGTAACGACGCGGAGCGACCGAGCCGTACACTCGTCGCCATGTCGGTCCCGCCGCCGCCGGCGCTCGCGCTCGCCGCCGTTTACAAGCACTACCGAGTCGGCCTGCGACGGCGCCGACACGCAGTGCTACGCGGCGTCGACCTCTCGGTCGAGCGCGGCCAGACGTTGGGCCTGGTCGGCGCGAACGGCTCGGGCAAGAGCACGCTCCTGCGCCTCGTCGCAGGAGTCCATCCGCCATCGGCGGGCTCGGTCGCCGTGCTCGGTGGCGCGCCGACGAACGCCGCGGTGCGCCGCCGCGTCGGCTGGGCGCCCGAGGACTCGCCGTTCCCGCGCGAGCTGTCGGCCGCGTCCGCGCTCGATCTGCTCGCGTCGCTCCAGGGCGTCGGGCGGCGCGAGCGCAGAGCGCGCGTCGCGGCGCACCTCGATGCGGTCGGTCTCGCCGCGCACGCGCGGACGCCGCTCGCCGGCTTCTCGCGCGGGATGCTGCGCCGCTTCGGCCTCGCGCAGGCGTTCGTGCACGAGCCCGAGCTCGTCCTGCTCGACGAGCCGACCGCGGGCCTCGACGCGCCGGGCTACGGCGTGCTCGAGCGGCTGCTCGACGACGCGCGCGCGCGCGGCGCGACCCTCGTGCTCTCCTCGCACGTGCTCTCCGACCTGCACCGCCACTGCGAGCGGATCGCGGTGCTCGCGCGCGGCGTCGTCGCGCTCGACGGGACGCCGGCCGAGCTCGCGGCGCGCGGCGCGCACGTCGAGCTCGAGATCGCGGGCGCGGACGACGCGGCGATCGCGGCGGCGGAGCGCGCGCTCGCCGAGCATGGCGCGCGGGTCGTGGCGCGCGGGCCGTCGCGCACGCTCCTGCTCGAGCTCTACCGCAGCCTCGACGAGGCCGCGCCGCGATGATCGCGGGCGGGCTCGTCGCGCTCGGCTACCGGCGCGCGCTGCCGCTCGCGGCCGCGGTGCTGTTCGCCGCGCTCGCGGCGCTCGTCGCGACCCGCTCCTGGTCGCCGCCGGCCGCGCTCCCACTCGAGCCCGACGCGCTCGGCGACCTCGCCGCGCTCGAGCGCGCGCACGCGCGTCAGGGCGTGTGGGCGGTGCTCCTGTGCGTCGCGCTGCCGTTCTCGGCGTGGCGCGCGGCGGCGCTCGCGCGCGGCTGGTATCGCGACGGAGCGGACTGGCTCGCGTCGCGCGCGCCGGGCGCGGCACACGCGTGGAGCGCCGGCGTCGCGGGCTCTGCGCTCGCGGCGGCGTCGCTCGTCACGCTGAGCGCGGCGGCCGCGGAGCTCGCCGCGGGCGGGAGCGCGCCGGCGCACCGCTGGTCGCGCTCGCTCCCGGTGCCGCCCGCGATGCTGCACCCGGGTGACGCGAGCGTGAGCTGGGGCTGGAAGGAGGGCGTCCTGCCGCCGGGCGCGGCCGTGCGCGTCTCGCTCGGCGTCGGTCTCGGCTCGGGTCCCGCGGTCGACGTGCGCCTCTCGCTCGAGCGCGCGGGAGTCGTCGCCGAGCGCGCGCGCCGCATCGCGTCGCGCACCCCGCTCGTCGTGCCCGTGCCGCCCGGCGCGGGGCCCGTGTGGTGCGAGCTCGCGCGCGAGAGCGACGGCGCGCTCGTCCTGCTGCGCGACGACGCGGCGGAGCTGCTCGCACCGGCGCGGAGCGAGCGGCTGACGTCCTGGGTGCTCGCGGCTCACGCGCTGCTGTTCGCCGCCGCGTGGTGCGCGCTCGCGGTCGGGCTCGGCGCGTGGCTGCGGCCGTCGACGTGCGTCTTCCTGCTCGCGAGCCTGTGGCTGCCCGCGTGGCTGGGCGACGCGCACCCGGCGGTGTGGCCGGGCGGCGAGCTCCCGCGCGCGCTCGCGCTCGTCGGCGAGGGCCTCGTGCCGCCTGGGCCGGCGCCGGCGGCGTGGGCGGGGCTCGCGGTCGCCGCCGCGGCGGGGCTCGCGGCGGCGGCGCCGGCGCTGCGGAGGGCGCGGTGAGGACGCGGCGCGCGCTCGGCTGGGTCGCTGCGGTGCTGCTCGTCGTCCTGCCGTCCCTCGTCGCTCCGCGCGGCGACGCGGGCGCGCGGCCGCCGCTCGTGCGGCTGCTCGGTCCGATCGCGCGGCTCGCGGCGGCGTTCGAGCTCGTGCGCGCGCACCAAGCCTTCTCCGCCGGCCATCACGGCCTCGGCTTCGCGCGCGCGGAGCACGCCTTCGCGCTCGACCCCGAGTCGACCGACGCGTGGGCGCTCGTCGCGCACCACCAGGGCTTGAACCTCGCGTCCGTCGAGCGCGAGGCGGATCCCGAGCGGCGCCTGCGCTGGGTGCGGGCCGCGGTCGAGACGACAGAGCGCGGCGAGCGCGAGGCGCGCGATCCCGCGGCGCTCGCGATCCTGCGCGCGACGATCCTGCGCGTGCACGCGGAGCTCGACCCGGAGCTGCCGTGGCCGGGCGGGAACGCTGCGCTCTGGGAAGGGTCGGCGCGCGCGTTCGAGCGCGCGCACGAGCTCGGCTTCGAGGAGGGGCTCGAGTACGCGGAGCTGACGCGCGAAGCGGCCCACGAGCACGCGCCTCGGTGATGCCCGAGCCGGGCGCTCGGCTCAGATCCGCTCGAGGTCCTCGGGCTCGATCGTCCAGGCGTGGTCGACGTCGCCGGTGTTGCGCGTCGCGGCGGGCTCGAACAAGAGCACCGCCGCGCCGTCGGGGGCGACGGGGCGGTGCTCGACGCCGCGGGGCACGACGAACAGCTCTCCCGGCGCGAGCTCGACCGCGCCGTCGCGCAGCTCGATCCGCACGCGGCCCTCGAGCACGAAGAACAGCTCGTCCTCGGCCGCGTGGCTGTGCCAGACGTAGGCGCCCTCGAGCCGAGCGAGCTTGACGTGCTGGCCGTTGAGCTCCGCGACGACCTTCGGCACCCACGGGGCGTCGATGCGGGCGAGCTGCGCGGCGAGGTCGACTTTCGGGTGCAACGCCAAGTCCTGCGTGTCGTCTCTGTGTCGTCTGCGTGCCGACCTACGTGGCCGGCTCCTCGCGCGCGTCGCGCTTCGGGCCGTCCTTGGGCGCCGGCTTCGTCACCGCCGCCGTGGGGCCTTTCGTCGGGACCTCGGTCACCTCGGCGTCGCGCTCGTCCGGGTGCCCGTCGTCCGAGCGCTTGCCGTTGGAGCTCGCCGCGCCCTTGCCCGGCTCGCCGACGATGCGGCCGAAGTACTCGGGCATCTCGACGCCGCCGATGTCCTTCATGATCTGGAGCATCGGCGGGAGCGAGCCCGCGAGGTTGCGCAGGAAGCCGCTCGTCGCGCTCGTGCCGCCGGGCTCGCCGTTCCCGCCGCCGTCCCAGACGACGACCTTGTCGAACTTGATGTTGGCGATCGCCTTGGCCGCGTTCTCGGAGAGCTTGTCGAGGTGCTCGAGCATGAGCATCTGGAACGCCGCCTGGGCGCCGCCGCAGCTCTCGACGATCTCGCGCAGGCCTTGGCCCTTCTTCGCGAGGACCTCGTAGTTGCCGCGCGCCTCGGCGTCGAGCTTGGCGAAGATCGCCGAGGCCTCGCCCTCGGCCTCGATGCGGCGACGCTCGGCGGACGCCTGCGCGTCGACGATCGTCTGCGCCTTCTCCGCCTTCGCCGAAGCCTCGAGCTGCGCGCGCTTCTCGGCCTCGATCTTCTTCGCCTCCGCCTCGGCGGCCTTGGCCTCGGCGAGGAACTGGGCCTCGCGCACCGCGGCCTCGGCCTCGCGATGGCGCGTCTCGCTCTGCTGGTACGCCTCGGCCTCGCGCACGCGCAGGGTCGCGTTCGCGTTCGCGATCTCGGCCTTCGAGTCGTTCTCGCCGACGACCGCCTTCGCGTTCGCGTTCGCGACGCGGATGCGCATCTCGCGCTCGGAGTCGCGCACCTGCGCCTCCTGCTCGTAACGCGCCTGCTGCTCGCCGACCGTGCGCTCCTTCTCGAGCTCGGCGAGCCGGACCGCCTTCTCGCGATCGGCCTGCTTCGTGCCGATCTCGCGCACCTTCTCTGCGTTGGCGACCGAGACCGCCTGGTCCTTCTGCGCCTCGGCGACGCCGATCGCGCCGCGCTTCACCTGCTCGGCGACGTCGACCTCGGCCTGCTTGATCGCGGTCGCGGCCGCCTTGCGCCCGATCGCCTCGATGTAGCCCGACTCGTCGGTGAGGTCCTTGATGTTCACGTTGATCAGCACGAGGCCGATCTTGCGCAGCTCGGGCTCCAGCGATTCCTGGACGCTCGCGAGGAACTGGTCGCGGTCGCGGTTGATCTCCTCGATGCGCATCGACGCGATCACCTGGCGGAGCTGGCCGAAGATGATGTCCTCGGCCTGCTTCATCACCTCGGCGGTCTTGAGCCCGAGCAGACGCACCGAGGCGTTGTTCATCGTCTCCTCCTCGGTGCCGATCGCCACGGTGAACACGCTGGGCACGTTCACCCGGATGTTCTCGCTGGAGAGCGCGCCGACGAGGTCGATCTCGATCTGGATCGGATCGAGATAGAGGAAGTCGTAGCTCTGGATCAGCGGCAGGACGAATGCGCCGCCGCCGTGGAGGCACTTCGACGAGCGCCCGCCGCTCGTCTTGCCGTAGATCACGAGGATGCGGTTGCTCGGGCAGCGCTTGTAGCGGCGCGCCAGGATGATGAGCAAGCCCATCAGGATGACGACGCCCGTCACGACGGCGAGCGCGCCGAACAGGCCCGAATCGCCGTTCAACAGGCCGTCGCTCTGCAGCAGGATCGCGAGACTCATGGTTTTCTCCGATGCGTGTGTGGCGCGCTCAGCTCGAGGCGGGAGCCGCCGGCGCGACGCTGTGCAGTGGCTCGACCTCGAACGTGTCTTCCGTCGTCATGCCGACGATCCGGACCTCGCTGCCGGTGGGCAGGTCCCCCGCCGCGGTGACCGCGGCGAACTGCAGCTCCTGACCCTGGATGCTCACCGTGATCTTGCCCTTGCCGCCGCGGTTGCCCGGGATGCGCAGGTAGACGCGCGCACTCTTGCCGACAGCCGAACGCGGCTTCACGTTGCCCTCCGAGTACAGCCGGCGCTGCAGCCGAAGCAGCCAGGCCACCGCGAGGAACACGACAGCGCCGGAGGCCGTCGACGTCACGAGCGAAGCCCCGGCGGGCCAGCCCGCGGACGTCGTCGCGAGGCCGATCAGGCCGAAGAACGCGAAGAAGCCCGCGATCGCGCGGATCGAGAGCCAGCCGAGCGCGTCGCCGTGGTCGCCGTCGACGCCGACGTCTGCGTCGATCTCGTAGTCGCCGCCGAAGTCGCCGAGGCCGAAGAAGAGCAAGAGCAGTTGCAGGAGCAGGATCGAGCCGCCGAGCACCGCGCAGAGCATGTACACGGTGCGCAGCGACCAGTCCTCCGGGAGCCAACTCGCCGTCTCGATGAGCACCATCTGCATGCCTCCGGTGCGCCAGCCTACCCGCGGGACACGCGAGCATTCAAACCAGCCCGCCGGAACTCGCGCGAACGGGCCGCTCTTATACTGTCCGCCCGATGCTGGCGCTCCTCGTGATCGCGCAGCTCGCCGGGCTCCTGCCCCCGGAGAGCTCGGAGCTGCCCTGGTTCTACGAGGACTTCAGGTACGTCGGGCCCTTCGTCGTCCTGCTCCTGTGCGGGGTCGGTTTGCCGTTGCCCGAGGAGGTCACGCTGATCGGGTCCGGCATCCTCGTGTACCGCGAGGAGGTCGAGTTCGTCCCGATCGTGCTCGTGTGCTCCGCCGCGATCCTGATCGGGGACTCGATCCCGTTCCTCCTGGGACGCCGCTACGGGCTGTCCGCGCTCAAGATCCGCTGGGTCGCGCGGATCGTCCATCCGGAGCGGTTCGCGCGCATCGAGCGGAAGTTCGAGGAGCACGGGAACTGGGCGGTCTTCCTGTGCCGGTTCTTCGCGGGCGTGCGCATCCCCGGCTACTTCGTCGGCGGGACGATGGGCATGCCGTACGCGCGCTTCCTCCTGCTCGACACGCTCGGCGTGGTGATCTCCGTGCCGCTCTCGATCTACCTGGGGATGCTGTTCGGCGGGCAGATCGAGAAGCTCCAGCGGAGCATCGCCGATTTCCACCTGATCCTCGGCTTCCTCGTCGCGGCGCTCGTCCTGATCCTCGTCGTCCGCGCCCGGCGCAAGCCGCGCTCGAACCCGCCGCCGGCCCTGTTCTCCGACGAGACCGGGGAGGTTCCGCCGGAGGTTGCGCCAGAGCTTGCGCCGGACGCGGAGCAGACCGCGGAGCAGGGCGCGGAGCAGGCCGCGGAGCCCGAGGAAGGGCGCTCCCCCCGCGGTTGACCGGGCCCCCCCGGCCGCTATTCTGTTCGCCCGATTCCCAGCACTCTCCTCACAACACCCCCGGCAATCGGCATGCAGACCACTCTGATCGTCGCCGGCGCGACCGCCGTGCTCGCGCTCGCCTTCGCTCTGTTCCTGTACGGGAAGATCATGAAGGCCGACCAGGGCGATGAGCGGATGCAGGGCATTTCGCGTCAGATCCAGGACGGCGCGGCCGCGTTCCTGCAGACCGAGTACAAGTGGCTGTCGGTCTTCGTCCTGGTCGTCGCGGTCGCGATCGGGATGTCGAGCTCGGCGAGCGGCCTCGGTCCGCAGACGGCGATCGCGTTCGTCGCCGGCGCGGTCGCGTCGGGCATCGCCGGCTACTTCGGGATGCACACCGCCACGCGCGCGGCGGTGCGCACGACGCAGGCCGCGCGCACGGGGCTCACCGAGGCGCTGGGCATCTCGTTCAGCTCGGGCGCGGTCATGGGCATGAGCGTGGTCGGCCTCGCGCTGCTCGGCCTCGTCGTGCTGATGCAGCTCTACGCCGAGGACGGCGTCTACACGAGCGCGACGCTCGAGCACGTGCTCGGCTTCAGCTTCGGCGCGTCCTCGATCGCGCTGTTCGCGCGGGTCGGCGGCGGCATCTTCACGAAGGCCGCGGACGTCGGCGCGGACCTGGTCGGCAAGGTCGAGGCGGGCATCCCCGAGGACGACCCGCGCAACCCCGGGACGATCGCGGACAACGTCGGCGACAACGTGGGCGACGTCGCGGGCATGGGCGCGGACCTGTTCGAGTCGTACGTCGGCTCGATCATCTCGGCGATGACGCTGGGCGCGTTCCTGTACGCCGGGCACCCGCAGGTGGGGAGCATGGTGATGCTCCCGCTCGCCGTCGCCGCGGTCGGCATCGTCTGCTCGATCATCGGCACGTTCTTCGTCCGGGCGAAGGACGAGCACGGCATCCACACGGCGCTGTTCCGCGGGCTGCTCGTCGCGTCGGTGCTCGTGGTCGTCGCCGTGTTCTTGCTGACGAACACGCTGTTCGAGTTCCCCGAGGGCGTGAGCGGCACCGGACTGTTCGGAGCGGTCGTCGCCGGCCTCGTCGTCGGGGTCGCGATCGGCAAGCTCACCGAGTACTACACGTCGACCGAGACGAAGCCCGCGCAGAACATCGCGCAGCAGTCGAACACCGGCGCGGCGACGAACATCATCCACGGTCTCGCGACCGGCATGGAGTCGGTCGCGCTGCCCGTGCTGTGCATCTGCCTCGGCATCTACCTCTCGTACGAGTGGGGCGGCATCTACGGCATCGCGATCGCCGCGGTCGGCATGCTCTCCACGCTCGGCATCTCGCTCGGCGTCGACGCGTACGGGCCTGTCGCCGACAACGCGGGCGGCCTCGCGGAGATGGCGGAGCTGCCCAAGGAGGTGCGCAAACGCACCGACGCGCTGGACGCGGTCGGCAACACGACGGCGGCGATCGGCAAGGGCTTCGCGATCGGCTCCGCGGCGCTGACGGCGCTCGCGCTGTTCTTCGCGTTCTACACGCGCGCGCAGGATCTGATGGACGCGGAGGCGGCGGCGGAGCCGGGCGGGGTGGCCGCGGCCACCCTCGCGCTCGACCTCACGAACCCGAACGTGATGATCGGGCTGCTCATCGGGGGCCTGCTGCCGTTCCTGTTCAGCGCGCTGACGATGCGCGCGGTCGGCAACGCCGCCTTCAAGATGGTCGAGGAGATCCGGCGCCAGTTCCGCGAGAACCCGGGGATCATGGACGGCTCGGTCCCGCCGGACGCGGCGCGCTGCGTGCGCATCTCGACCGACGGCTCGCTCAAGCAGATGATCCTGCCCGGCCTGATCGCGGTGGCGGCGCCGCTGGCGGTGGGCTTCTGGAACATCGAGGCCCTGGGCGGGCTGCTCGCGGGCGCCCTCGTCACCGGCGTCATGTTGGCGATCTTCATGGCCAACGCCGGCGGCGCCTGGGACAACGCCAAGAAGTACATCGAGGGCGGCGCCCACGGCGGGAAGGGCTCCCCCGCCCACAAGGCGGCGGTCGTGGGCGACACGGTCGGCGATCCTTTCAAGGACACCTCCGGACCGTCGATCAACATCCTGATCAAGCTCATGACGGTCGTCGGACTGGTCTTCCTGCCCTGGTTCGTCTAAGAAGGATCAGGCCACCAAGGAGCGTCTCGATCGATAGCAAGCAACTCGCCGTCGCCATCGCCTGGCTCGCCGACCAAAAGAAGGGACGCGACGTCCGCGTCCTCGACGTCAGCGAGCGCCTCAAGGTCGCCGACTGGTTCGTGCTCGTCACCGGCACCTCCCGGCCGCACGTCAAGGCGCTGTTCGACGAGATCCACGTGCGGACGAAGGCCAGCGGCGAGCGCCACCGGCCGGCGGAGGGAGCGGACCTCGGCTGGTGGGTGCTCCTGGACTTCGGCGACGTCGTCGTGCACCTGATGCAGAACGAGGCGCGCGAGTACTACGACCTCGACCGGCTCTACGGCGACTGTCCCGAGTTGGACTGGAACGCCGAGCCCGAGGTCGAGCTCGCGAAGCCGCGCCGCGCGGCCGAGGCGTAGGAGCCGCGGCCGACGCGCCGCCGCCGGAACCGCCGAATCCGTCGCGTCCCACTCGCCTTCCGAAGCACCTGAGATCGCTTCGCAACCTCGGCGCGCCGGGACGCGGCGCGCGCGGTGCGGATCGGAGCAAGTCCTACCCCGGCCGCGAGCGAGCCGCGCTAGAATCGGGCGTCCCCCCGCTGCTCCGCCCCCTCGGAGCCGCCCCCCCGTTCCAGTTGGAGGAGTCGTTGAGGATCGTCCTCTACCAGCCGCAGTCCGTGCGACCGTCGCGCGGGCCGCGGAGGCTGGATCTGCTACCACTCGCCCTGCTGCGCGTCGCCGCGCCCCCCCTGCGCGACGGCCACGAGTGCGTGCTGATCGACGGCAACCTCGCTCCGCGCGAGGCGACGTGGCGGCGCGTGCTCGAAGCGTGCGACGGAGCCTCCCTCTTCGCGACGACCGGCAGCGTCGGCTGGCCGGGCGCCGACGCGTGGCTGTGCGCGCGCCAGGTGCGCGCGCGCCAGCCCCACCTGCCGCGGATCGTCGGCGGACCCTTCGCCTCGGCCGCTCCCGAGCTGTTCCTCGACGACGGCGTGTTCGACGCGGTCGCGTTCGGCCCGAGCGCCGCGACGCTGCGCGACGTCGCGGCCGCGCTCGCCTGCGGCGAGCCGCTCGACTCGGTCCCGGGCCTGGTCCTGCGCCGTGGCGGCGTCGACGTCGCGACCGAGCCGCGCCGGCCCGACGCGCCCCTGCCGCCGGCGTGGGAGCTCCTCGACTTCGAGCCCTATCGCGCCGGCCAGCTCGCCGGCGGCGGCGGACCCGCGCCCGCGCCGCCCTGGTTCCCGCGCTCGCGGCCGCACGTCGCGATCGACACGACGTCGTGCGTCGAGACGACGGCCGGCCTGCAGCGGCCGCTGCCGGTCGAGCGCGTGCTCGACGAGCTCGAGGAGCTGCTCGAGCGCTGGGGCGGCTTCGACGTCGTGCGCTTCCACGACGCGGACTTCGGCGCGGACCAGCAGCGGACGCGCGCGTTTGCGGCGGGGCTGCTCGAGCGCCGCATCCGCATCGGCTGGAACGCGGCGATCGCGACGAGCTCGATCAACGGGTTCGCCGAGGCGACGCTCGACGCGTGCGCCGAGTCCGGCTGCTACCTGCTCGAGGTCGGCGCCGCGATGGAGCGGCAGATCACGCAGCGCGGGCTGCGGGCGACGCGCAGCAACGACGACTACCACGCGGTCGCGCGCCTGCACGCCCGCACGATCCGCGCGTCGATCACGTCGTTCGTCGGCTTCCCGGGCGAGAGCGAGGAGTCGATGATGCAGACGCTCGACGAGGCACGTCAGCTCGCGCGGCGCTGCCCCAACGCCGCGCCGACCGTGCTGCGCTTCCGGCCGCTGCCCGGCACCGAGGAGCTGGAGGTCGCGCGCTCGCTCGGCTACGCGCCCCCCTCCGACGTCGAGGGCTGGCGCGACTTCGACGAGCCCGACTCGCGCTTCGCCTGGAACGGGCCGCCGCCGCGGGTGGCGCGCTCGCTCGCGCTGCACTCGCACTACGCCGCGCTCTGCCGCAGCACCCGCCGCCAGGGCGGCATGTTCGGTCGCCTGGCCGCCTGGCGACTGCGCAACGACAATCTGCGCTTCCCGATCGATTCGGCGCTCTACGCGCTCGTCACTCGCTTCGACGGCCGCGACGGCGCCGAGAAGACCAGCCACCTCGTCGACGAGGTCGCCGGCTGACGGTCATTCGCGGGCTCCGAGCCCGCGACTTTCGGTAGCCCGAGCCGCGCGACGGGATAGGACCGCGCGGGCGATATGATGGCCTCCCCGCGTGCCCCGGGCCCGGGACTCCACCTGCGCCCGCCGGACGACCGCCCGCCCCCAGAGACGCCGCGTGACCGATGCCGCTCCCCGTTCCACCGCCACGGCCCGGACCGCGGCGCGGGTGCGGACGCTCCCGATGCGTCCCCTGCTGCGCGACTCGTGGATCGTGTTCGGGTCGGCGTTCGCGCTCTTCCTCGCGACGTTCGGCGTCCACAGCAACGGGCTGATCCTCGGGAACGACGTCGTTCCGTACGCGGTCGCCCTCACGTCCGGCGATCCCGCCGGCCTGTGGAACCCGCACCACCTGCTGTTCCACCCGATCGCGGGGCTGATCACCGACATGTGGTGCCTCGCGACCGGGAGCGAGCCGACGGTCGCGCGCGCCCTGCAGGGCCAGACGATCGTCTCGGCCCTCGGCGGCGCGGCGGCCGTCGTCGTGCTCTTCCGCTTCCTCACGCACGTCTGCCGCCGCGCGACCGCGCTCCTGTTCGCCGGCATTTTCGCGCTGTCGTCCGGGACGTGGCTGTACGCGTCGGTCGGCGAGACGTACCTGCCGGCCACCGCGGCGCTCGCGGCGCTGCTCGTCCACTGCGCGCAGGTGAAGCTCTCCATGCGCGCGCCGAACCCGGTGCTGATCGGGGCGTGGCTCTACGTCGCGGTCCTGTTCCGCCAGGACAGCGTGCTCGTCGTCCCCGCGCTCCCGTTCTTCCTGCCCTGGCGCATCGCGCTCGTGTCGATCTCGGGCTCAGGGCTCCTCGCGGTCGGCATGTACGGCTTCGCATGGCTGCTGTCGGGGAGCCAGCTCGGCTTCGCGACGTGGCTGTTCGGCCTCGCGGAGACCGGCCTGTGGGGCGAGGGGCTGAACATCACCGGCTTCGCCGTGTCGCCGGTGATGATGCTGGCCGCGCTCGGCTTCGGCACGTTCTACGTGCAGACGATGTTCTTCGACACCGGCGGCGTCGTGCAGTGGATCCAGGCGGCGAGCGGCCTGCTCGCGGGCGTGCTGCTCGTGAGCGCGTGCCTGCCGCGCCGTCCGCTCAACGACAAGGGCCGCGCGGTCGCCGTCGGGCTCGGCGTGTTCGTGCTCGTGCGGTTCCTGTTCATCACGTGGTGGCAGCCGAGCAACCTCGAGTACCACGCGGGCACCGTCCTGCCGGTCGTGCTCCTCGTCGCGGTCCTCGGCGACCCGCGGATCGGCCCCCAGGCGCGCGCGCTGCGGCGCACCAAGCTGCTCGTGTGCCTGATCCTCGTCGGCGTCGGCAACTGGTTCACGCTGATCGGGCCCAACCAGAGCGACGAGATCGCGCGCCGCTCGGCGGATGCGATCTCCTCGGCCGGGCCCGGCGGCATGGTCGTCGCGATCGACACGCTGCAGTACTACGCGTTGCTGCGCGAGGAGCCGCGCAACGTCACGCTCGTCGACGCGAGCCAGGCGCTGCTCGGCTCGCCCGAGCAGATCCCCGCGGTGCGCGCGGCGATCGCGCGGACGCTCGAGACGGGCGGAGCGGTCTTCGTCGTGCGCGACGTCGTGCTGCCGGCGTTCTGGCGTCTGGCGCCGCCGGTCCCGACGGAGCCGCTGCATGCGCTCCTCGACGGCTACACGAGCGAACCCATCGCGGACCGCGAGGACCGCGTCTGGGCGATCCAGGTCAAGCCTCCGAATTGACCCGGGGCTCGGCGCCCGGTCCCATGGCCGCCATGCCCCAGACCGCCGTGCCCGACCCCGCGCGCACACTCGCCGCGCGCCTCGAGGTCGCGGGGGTCGTGCTCCTGTTCCTCGCCGCGCTCTACCCGCGCCTGCGCGACTTCGACGCGCCGTTCGACCGTCAGTTCGAGGGCTTCCAGGGCGCGTTCTTCGCGACCTGCGCGATCAACTACGAGCGGCTGGGCGTCGGCGCGCTGGCCGGCTACCCCGTCGTCAACGTCGCGCTCGATCCCGAGCGGCCCGAGACGTGGTACGAGTACGCGAACCACCCGCCGGCGGTGCCGCTGCTCGCGTGGGCGAGCGCGCGGGCGTTCGGCCCGGAGGGCTGGCGCGACGCGTGGCGGGAGGAGCGCGCTCCGGTCGGGCTCGAGCCGTCCCTGCGCCTGCCGTTCCTCGCGCTGCACCTGGTCGGCTTGCTCGCGGCGTGGTGGGCGGTGCGCGAGGCCCACGGGCCGCGGCCGGCGCTGCTCACGCTCGCGCTGCTCGCCGTGCTGCCGCTCTCGGCGCTCTACGCGACGCTCGTCAACTACGAGAACCCGGCGCTCGCGTTCGTGCTGCTCGGGACGGCGTTCTTCGCGCGCTGGGCGAAGGCGCGCGAGCGGCGCTCGCGCGCGCTCGCCGCCGCCGCGCTCTGCTTCGGCCTCGCCGGCTGCGTCACGTACACCGGCGCGTTCTTCGTCGTTGCGCTCGTGCTCGAGCGGCTCGTCCGGCGGCGCGTGCGCGACGCGATCCTCGTCGCGGCGGCGCTCGGCGGCGCGACGCTCGTGCCGCTCGCCGTGCACGCCGTCTGCTCGGCGCACGCGCTCGAGCTCGCGGGCGCGAGCCCGACGCTGCTCGGCGACCGCGTGGGCGCGATGCTCGGGCCCCTCCTCGACGGGAGCGTGCCGCTCCCCCGCTGGCTCGCGGCGCAGCTCCACAACGCCGTGCGCGTGTTCTCGTGGCCGCTCGTCGCGTGCGCCGCGGCGGGCGCGGTGCTCGCGCTCGTGCCGCGGCGCGCGCGCGGCGACGAGCGCGAGCGCGTCTCCCTCGCCCTGCCCCTGTTCGCCGGCGGCGCGCTCACGCTGTTCGCGTTCTACCGCCACACGTCGAGCGTCCCGGGCCAGGACAACTTCTTCCTCAACGTCGCGCCGGGCGCGTGCGCGCTCGCGGCGCTCGTCTTCGACCGCCTCGCGACGCCCCTTGCGCGCCTGCGCGCCGGCATCGCGCCGCTCGTCGTCGCCGTCGGCCTCGTCGCGATGCCCGCGCTCGCCCGCATGGAGGCGCTGCGGTACGAGTGGCGCGCGCCCGGTCCCGCCGACGTGCCGCCGGGCGCGGTTGCGCCGGGCCCCCCCGTGCCGCTGCCCGTGACGAACGGCCGCGAGCTCGCCGAGCTGCTCCCGCCGCGGAGCGCGACGCTCTACCCCGAGGCGCTGGGCCTCAACACGGCGACGTTCTACTACGCGTGGCGGACGATGTACCCGATCGCGCACCCCGACGGTGCCTCGCTCGCGCAGCAGTTCTTCCACTCGCTCGGCCTCGAGCGCGCGCCGACGTACCTCGCGCTGCCGCGCGACCCCCCGCCGGCCGCGCGGCCCGGCGTCGAGTCGCTGCGGGCCGCGTTTGCCGAGCGGCTCCCCGCGCTCGCCGAGCGGCCGCCCGAGCGCGAGACCGCGCGCTGGGTCGCGTACCGGCTGAATCCGGACCGCTGACGGCTCGGCACGCCGGAGTCAGCACGGTCCCGCGTCCGCCGACGCGGGCGCCGCGGGCGCCGCCGCCGCCGGCGCCGCGGGGCCGCCCTGGAACAGCGGCAGCAAGGTCGGCGCGATCTTCGTGTAGAGCGCGGCCGTCGCGCGCACGTCGCGCAGGCAATACTCGCCGATGTCCTCGATGCGGCCGTCGCGGTACGCGCGCGCGATCTGGCTCCCGTCGATCGAGCCTTTGGGGCTGTCGACGTCGAAGCGGCGGCACCAGAAGTCGAGCGAGTAGCGGTCGCGCACGGCGCCCTGGAACGTGAACACGTCGAGCAGGTCGCAGTGCTGCGCGATCGTGTAGCGGTTGCCGACGAGCTGCAGGCTCGGGCGCACGCCGAGCTGCGCGGAGCGGATCATCAGCATCGGCCCGTCGTAGCAGCGGCCGTTGTACGAGACGAGGCGCGGGCGCTTGCGGCCGACGACCTCCCAGAACTTGCGGAGGAGCTCCTCCTCCTCGCCACGGAAGACGTCGCTGTGCGCGACGCGCTCCCACTCGCGCTGGGGCTCGCTCTCGCCCTCCAAGAGCACGAGGCCGCGCTCCGCTTCGACGTTCCACAGGCCGATCGCGATGATCTTGCCGAGCCCGGGGACGAGCGCCGTGCGCTCGGGCACCGCATCGCGCTCGCGCTCGTCGCGCGCGCGCTCGAGCAGGTAGCCGCGCGTGATCTCGTCCACGTCCTCCCACAGGTGGCCCGCGACCTCGATGTCGAAGGCGATCGTCGCGTCGCTCATTCGTCCTCCCCGTCGTCGAGGTAACCGAGCGCCCGCAGGTTCTCGATGAACTGCTGGTCCATGCCCTCGCGGGGCACGCGCGCAGCCGTCGGCTCGCGGAACGCCGGGTCGGGGTTCGCGCCGATGCGCAGCGGGTGGTCGCGGCGCCAAACCTCCTCGAGCGTCGTCTCGAGCGGATTGCGGCCGCGGTCGGCGTACGGCCAGTGCTCGGGCACCGGCAGCTCGAGCATCCGCAACAGGAGCGGCGCGACGCCGAGCACGTCGCCGATCGATTCGCGCGGCGTGCCGAGCAGGCTCCCGCGCTGTCGAACGAGCGGCCCGGCGGCGGCGAAGATCCCGGGCGGCGCATCCTGGTGGTGGCCCGAGTTCGGGTTGTCGGGCTGATTCCACATCTCGAGGTCCGCGTGCATGCCGTGGTCGGAGAGCACGATCACGTTCGCGTCCGGCGGCGCCGCGGCGACGAGCTCGCCGATCATGCGGTCGGCCGCCGCGTACGCGCTCGGGACGAAGTCGCTGTACTCGGCGAGATCCGCCGGCGGGATCCGGTCGGCGTAGCCCATGTCCTGCGGCCGCCAGTAGCGCCAGAAGCGGTGCCCGGCGACGTCGGGGATCGCCAGGTACACGAGCACGAGGTCGCCCGGCTCGTGCTCGAGGAAGTGACGGCCGATCGCCGCGAACGAGCGGTCGGCCGCGAACGTCCACATCAGGTCGTTGATGCCGCGCGCGGGCACGACGCCCGGGTCGCGCTCGGGCCGCGGGAAGGCCTCCCAGAACGTGCGCTTCACGTCCTGCTCGTCCTCGATCCAGCCGACGAACGGCTCGACCTCCGCCGCGAGCGCGGGCGGATACGTCTGCTCGGGCAGGTCGCGCCACAAGTTGCCCTTCCACACGATCTGCGCCTGCGACTGCGCGGCGTAGCTCGCGACGACGCGGCCGCGGACCGCTTCCGCGGGCCACGAGACCCACCAGCCGACCACGTCGACCGTCCGTCCGGCGTCCGACACGATGTTCCACAGCGCCGGGACCTTGCGGCAGTTGCTCGTGAACGGGAGCCCGTCCTCGGTGAGGAAGTCGACGATGCCGTGGGCCTGGGGGAGCTGGCCGGTCGCGACCGTCGTCCAGATCACGGGGGAGTACGTCGGCTCGAGCGTGTGCAGCGTGCCGAGCACTCCGCGCTCGGCGATGCGCGCGAGGTTCGGCATGCGTCCGGCGTCCAGGAGCTCGTCGACGATCGCCGGCTCGAGCCCGTCGACGGCGATCACGACGAGCGGCGCGCGCTCGGCGGCGTCGGCGTCGGCCGCGCGGTCGTGGCAGCCGGCGAGCGCCAGCGCCAGCGCCGCCGCGACGACGGCCGCGGGGCGCCGCGGGCGGGGCCGAGGCACGGGGGGAGCCATGCCGCAGGTATAAGGCGGCGCCGGACGCGGCGCCAGGGCGCGTCGGGTAGGACGCGCGCCGAGTGGCCGGCGCGTCGCCTACGACGCGCGAGTGTGGCCGGCGCGTCGGGTACGACGCGCGAGTGTGGCGGTTTGCCGGCGCTCGGCGCTACGACGCGCGCCGGGCCGCCGGCGTGCGCGCGCGCACGCCCAGGACGACGAGCAGGGCGATGAGCCACCACGAGCCGAGCAGCGCGTCCGACGCGCGGAAGTCGCCGGCGGAGCCGGCCGCGTGGCAGCCGCCGCCGCCGCCGCCGGTGGACGCCGCGTTGAACGTGAACGCGCTCGCCAGGACGGACGCCTGCTGCGTCACGTCGTCGCGGACGAGCACGTGCACCTGACCCGCGGCGTGGGCCGGCGTCGTCACGGTGAGCGTGCCCGCGTCGACGAACGTCACGCTCGCCGCCTCGATCCCGCCGAGGCCGGTGTCCTTGGCGACGCCGAAGAACACGCGGCTGTCCGCGGTGAATCCCGAGCCGCTGATCGTGACCGTGCGGCCGCCCTCCGCCTTGCCCTGGGCCGGGGCGATGGCCGCCAGGGCGGGGTCGGCCTGCGCGGCGTAGACGAACGAGCTCGTCGCGAGTCCCCCGCCGGGGTTCTCGACCTCGAGCATGTACGGCCCGCCCGGCAGACCGCCCTCGGTCGTGACGCGCACGCGCTTGGCGCTGTCGACCGCGACGCCGCTCTGCTCGATGCCGTCGATGCGCACGACGGCGCCCGCCATGAACTGCGCGCCGCGCACGACCAGCTCGGTGCCGCCCGCAGCGGCGCCCGCGGGCGGGAACACCGAGTCGATCGCCGGGTTGGCCGACGCGACGAACGCGCCCACGCCACGGCCCTCGACGCCGCTCGCGTCGACGACGACGACGTCGTAGGTCCCGGCGGCCGTCGCGCCCGTCGTGAGCTGGATCGTCGTGTCGTTCACGACCGTCGCGTCGTCGCCGTCGGTGTAGACGCGCTCGCCGATCACGACGCGCGCGCCCGGCCGCAAGCCGGTGCCGGTGATCGTGAGAGCGGTGCCCCCCTGGAACGCGCCGACGCCGGGCGAGACGTCGCTCACCGTCGGGTTCGGCGGCGTGAGCTCGATCGCCGCGGGCAACACGTCGATGTCGCCCGACGGGTCGGTCACCGTCAGGTCGACGTGCCCGATCGGCGTGCCGGGCGGGACCGTGACGAGGAACATCACCTGCGTCCCGAGCCAGCTCGTCGGCGAGACGACGACGTTCGGGTCGCTCGACTCGATCGTCGAGCCGACGACGAGCCCGGAGCCGCCGAGAGTGCGCGCCACCGTCGAGCCGATGACGCCGCGCTTGGGCAGCGCGTCGGTGATACGGCCGAGGTTGAGCGCGATCGGGGGCGGCACGACGAGCGTGCCGAGGTCGACCGCGTCGCCGCCGGAGACCGTCGCGCTCGAGCCGTAGAACGCCGCCGCGAAGTTCGTCTGGATCGTCTGGCCGCCGACGAAGTTGGCGCCCGACACGGGCTCGTCGAGCGGATGCGCGTAGACGACGTACGTGCCGTCGGAGAGACCGCGCAGGGCGAAGCCGCCGCCGTCGTTCGTGATCGTCGAGGCGTACGTGCGGCCGGCCGCGTCGCGCGCGACGACGTGCGCGCCGGCGACCGGGTTGCCGTTGCTCTCGCGCTCGACCGTCCCCGTGATCCGTCCGAAACCGCCGTTCGAGGGATACGCGTCGCGCAGCCCGGTGACCTCGTCGCGCGACGGGCTGCGCTGGAGCACGGCGAGCGGCTGCACGAACGGGAACATGCTCGCCCCCGCCCAGCCGCTGTGGTCGAGCCCGAGCAGGTGACCCAGCTCGTGCGTCGCGACGTCGGCGACGTCGTAGCGGCCCGCTTCTCCGCTCGTCGTGAAATCGAATCCCGCCCCGTTGAAGAGCACGTCGGCGTCATCGATCGCGCCGTTGCCGAAGAAGAAGATCGGCGTGACCGCGACCGTCTGCGAGCCGCCGGGGAAGAAGCCCGAGGCGTTGCTCTCGTCGAACAGGATCAGGTGGATGTCGTTCGCCTGCCAGTCGGTGCGCGCCTGCTGCCCCGCCGCGCTCGTCTCGACGAGCTGCGCCTCGGTGCCGCCGATGGAGTTCCACGCCTCGATCGCGAGCCGCAGCGCGCCGACGTGGCTGCCGTCCGCGATGGAGTCCGACCCCGTCGAGTTGATCACGATCCCGACGTCGCTCGGCGTGGTCCAGAAGAGCGCGCTCCCGGTCCCGGGGTGGCGCAGCCGCACGTGCGCGCCCGCGGCCCCGGCGAGCGCGACGAGACCCGCCCCGAGGATCCAACGCGTGCGCCGCCGCATCACTCGTCCTCCGTGCGGGCGAACGCCGCCGCGCGCCGCGCCGCCGCGGCGGCCTCGAGCCGCGCGAGGACGTCGGCGTAGTCGAGGACCCCCAGCGCGCCCGGCTCGTGCACCGTTCCGCCGGGGTCGACGAGCCCGAGCGCCCCGAGCTCGCGCACGAGCACCTTGTCGCCGTCCGCTCCGCTCGCGACGCGCAGGCGCCCCTGCGCCAGGCCGACCGGCATGCGTGCGCCGTCGGCGGACGCCTCGCTGAAGAACAGGAGCGAGCGCTCGCCCGCCGCGAGCCGCGGCAGGCCGGGCACGAGCATCCCGCGCCCGTCGGAAAGCACGCCGCCCGGCACGCGCACCGCGCGCGCGGGGACGTCGTCGCCCCAGAACGTGCGGTCGACGTCGAGCTCGTACTCGGTCTCGATGCGCCCGTCGGGCTGCTCGAGCGTGCGCACGCCGACGACGCGCGCCTCGACCGCGAGGTCCGCGTGCTGCAACAGGCCCTCGACGTCGAGACGGACCGCGGTGCTGGCCCCGACCGAGGGTGCCTCGCCGCCGCCGGCGAGCCGATGGCCGGCCGCCGCGGACACGACCAGGAGAACGAGCAGGATGCGCATGCGTGTACCCTCGGGGACAGCCGCGGGCGGAGCGCCGCACGGCGGGTGCGTGTCCCATCGGGAAGCGCGCTACGCCGCCTTGAGACCGCCTCGCGCGGCGCGGCGCAAATGCGCAAATGCGTTCAATGCGCGAGGGCGCGCGGCTCTAGGCCGCGCGCCCTCGTCGTGCGTCTCGCGCGGCTCGGCCGTGCGAGGCGAATGCGGTCGGCAGGACCGCCGCATGGAAAGGACTACTCGATCGTGACCTGGCCGAGGCCCGTGAGAGCGAGCTTCGGAAGGTTGTTCGGGTCGAGGTCGAAGATGTTGAGCACGAGCCACTGCATCGGCAGGGCGAAGCCGACCAGGTTCGGGTTGTTCGGCAGCGCGGCGGGGATGCTCGCGACGCCGTCGGTCGCGCCCAGCGCCGGCGTGCCGACGCTGACCGCCCCGAACGAGTACTCGTTGCTCTGGTAGAGGAAGCAGCCGGGCAGACCGACGAACGTCAGCTCGAGCGGCAGCGGCACCGAACCGGCGAAGAACTGCGTGCTCGTGCCGACGAACAGCACGCACGGGACGCTGCCGGGGATGTTCTTCACCTGCGCGGTGAAGTTCGACGTGCCGATGATCGCACTGCCGGTGCCGGCGATCACGGGGTCGTAGCCGTATTGCGAGCAGGCCGTGCCGGACGTCGTGAAGTTCGGCGCCGGCTGCGGGAGCGTGCCCGCGGGCAGCGCCGTCACGTTCGACAGGAAGGGACCGCTGAAGTTGACGCTGTCGTAGACGATCGGCGCGCCGCCGTTGATCGTCTGCCAGATCGTCCAGTCCCAGACGCCCATGTCCTGCTCGCCGAGGCCCATCGCGTCGCCGCTCGCGTCGAGGTCGCGCAGGCGGCTGATCCGCGACTGGTTGTCGACGACGTAGATGCCGTCCTGACCCGCGTAGATGCTGAAGATCTGGCCGGTCGGCTGCGCGGACGTCGAGGGGCTGCCGTTGTACCAGAGCGTGACCTCGCCCGCGTCGTTCACGTCGCCGTCGGCGTTCGCGTCGACCGCGCGGAAGATCAGGCCCTCGGTCTCGATGCCGTCGACGTTCGGGCCCCCGACGCTACCGCCGGTGTCGGACGCGAGGTAGAACGCGCGCACCGGACCCTCGATGCGGCTCGTCACGCCCCTCAGGCGGTAGTTGAACGGCGTCTGCGTGACGCCATCGCAGCTCGTCGTCGTCTGCTGGAGCTGGGCGCGCGGCAGGAGGCCGCTCGCGAAGTCGGGGTTCTGCGGCAGCGTGGCGTTCTTGCCCGTGTAGTTGAGCCAGAGGCGCGCTTCGCCCGCATCGAGCACCTTGTCGCCGTCGATGTCCTCGAAGCGGAAGAGCGAATCCTCGCTGGTCAGGCAGGCGGACGAGAAACCCTCGTACACGACCACGCCGTTCCCGTCGGCCGTCATCGCGTCGAAGTCCTGCGTGAAGATCGTGCCCGTCGCCGCACCATTGTCGGTGTCGACGGTGATCGGGGTGTTGTCGTCACCGACGACGACCTTCGCGCCCTCGTTCGTGTCGAGCGCGTCGTCGTCGGCGTTGCCGTCGGCGAGGACCCACAGCCCTTCCGAGCTGGAGAAGTCGGACGAGAACCACACGTCGCCGTTGTCGAGCGCGGCGATGCCCTCGGAGTTGATGCTCGTCGCGCCGAAGAACTCCGTGAGCTCATTGGCGTCGAGCTGGCCGTTGCCGTTCGAGTCGGTGGCGCGGTAGACGCCCTCGAGCGACGTGCCCGGGCCGGTGCTGTTGTTGACGAGGTACCAGACCGGCTCGCTGTTCTCGAAGCGGATGCTCTGCGCCTCGATGTCGGAGTCGTTCGTCGGCAACTGGTCGGTGTCGGTGCTCAGAAAGACCGAGACCTCGCCCTGCGACAGGAAGAAGTTGTCGCCGTCGAGGTCGATCATCCGGTAGATCCGCTCGTTCTTCTCGTCGAGCAAGAAGACGTCGTTGATCTGGGCGTTGGCGGGAGCGCCGAAGGCGGCGGCGGCGGCAAGCAGAAGAAGTGTGCGCTGTTTCATCTCGAGCTGGAGCGAGCGGGCTCCCGTTCGGAGGGAGCGCTGGATTCGGGGGTGGTCGGTCGCGCTCTCCGCGGCCGTTCCTGCGGAGGGCGAAGAGCGAGGCCAGTCTAAACGCCCCCGCGGCGCGCGCCGGATCAGGAGCCGGTCAATCCTGCCGCAGGCCCGCGCAAGGCACCGCAGGACGGCCTTTTCGGCCCCGCTCCCCGGCACTTCTTGGGGGGCCGAGATAGGCTTCGATCGAATGGGCCGTCCGACCTGGAAGGGGCCCGCCGCGCCATGAACCCCGAGGAAACGCTCGCCACTTACTGCCGCCGCTACGGCGTGCCCGAGGAGTTCGGCCGTCGCCTGCTGCCGCTGCTCGAGCGCGCGGCGCAGGCCGCGCCGGACGTGCGCCAGCGCATCCTCGAGCTCGTCGAGCAGAGCTTCGAGAAGGAAGCGACGCGGCGCGCCGTGCACCGAACGCCGGGCGCCGACACCGAGGAGCGCGTGCTGCGGACCGTCGCGAACGTGCTGCACGGGTGGCAGCCGCCCGCGTGGGTGCTGCGCTGGGGCAAGCCGGGCGAAGGGCGATCCGGCGGC
>CAZGTQ010000265.1:0-33743 GCA_964528575.1 uncultured Planctomycetaceae bacterium
GGAGGTGCCCGGTGCGGCACCTGGCACCTCCCTGTCGCTGAACGACAACAAGGTGTGCGACTCCGTATCGCGGGCGGGCCGGGGCGGAAAACGTTTCGCCCCAGCCGCGCGCAGGAACGCGGGCAGCCTTCAAGCTCGCGCGCCGCGCGCTCCGATGGCGAAGGTCAGAGATGACGGATCTCGCCGACTCCCGGCGCCGGGCCGAGCTCTCGCTCGAGGCGCTCACCGATCCGAGGTACCTCGATCGGCTCGCGGGTCGGGCCCCGTCGGCGGACTCGCTGCTCGACCGGGACCTCGATCGCGCGCTCGCCCGGGCGTGGATCGCCTACCAGCCGATCTTCGAGTCGAGCGACCGCTCGATCTACGGCCACGAGGCGCTCGTCCGCACGACCGACCCGGTCATCGCGACGCCCAGCGCTCTGTTCTCGCTCGCCGAGAAGCTCGACCGCGTCGCCGAGGTCGAGCGCATCATCCGCGCGCGCATCGCCGAGGAGATCGCCGACGCGCCCGAGGGACCGCGGATCTTCGTCAACGTCCACCCGCGCTCGCTCGAGTCCGACTTCCTGTACGCCACCGACGGCGCGCTCGCGCGCTTCGCGTCGCGCGTCGTGCTCGAGATCACCGAGCGGAGCTCGCTGCACGAGATCGAGGACGCGGAAGGCCGCATCGCGTCCCTGCGCCGCCAGGGCTACGCGATCGCGATCGACGATCTCGGCGCGGGCTACGCCGGACTGACGAGCTTCGCGATGCTGCAGCCCGACCTCGTCAAGTTCGACATGGACCTGGTGCGCGGCATCGACGCCTCGAAGGTCAAGTCGCGGGTCGTCGGCTCGATGGTGCACCTGTGCCACGACCTCGGGATCCGCACCGTCGCCGAGGGGATCGAGACGCGCGGCGAGCTCGAGCGCGTGATCGAGCTCGGCTGCGACCTCCTCCAGGGCTTCCTGTGGGGCCGGCCCGCGCGCGGCTTCCGCACGGCTCCCCGCGACTGAATCGACTGCAGTCGCGCATCCCCCGCGGCCGAAGAGTCGGAGCGAGGGAGGCGAGGAGCAGCTCCCATGACGAAGTGCAGGAACCATCCGCACGTCGACGCCGCCGGCCATTGCGCCGTGTGCGCGATCGACTTCTGCGGCCATTGCCTCGTTGCGGTCCGCGCGACACGCTACTGCGCGGCCTGCAAGATGAGGGCGATCCAGGGCGGAGCCGCCGCCGAGCTCGGAGCGGAGCCGTGCGCCGAGGCACGCCAGGCGCTCGTGCAGGGCATCATCGGCATGTTCTGCTTCGGGTTCGTCCTCGGCCCGATGGCGATCAAGAACGGGCTCGAGGCGTTCACGCAGTTCAAGGCCGACCCGCGGCTCACCGGCTGGGGCAAGGCGCTCGCGGGGATCCTCCTCGGCGTCCTCGACCTCGTCGGCTGGGCGTTGATGCTCGTCCAACGGGCGACCTGAGCCGGAGGAGCCGACGTGATCGAAACCGCATCCTCCGTGACCTGCCCGCGCTGCGCGCGCACGTTCCAGATCCGCGCGACCGGGCTCGACCAGCTCGCGCGCTGCACCTGCACGCACATCTTCGAGGTGTCGTCGCAGCGCCCTTCGACGTGCCCCCGCCACCCGGGAGCACCGGCCACGCGCACGTGCGGCGCGTGCGCTCAGCCGATGTGCTCGCTCTGCACGCTGCCGCAGGCCGACGGTAGCGTGCTCTGCCACCCGTGCGCGCCGGCGTCCTCGGGCGTCCGACCGCCGATCGTCGCCGCCGCGGCCGCGGCTCCCGCGGCCGCCGCCGCCGCGGGGACGGCCGCGTGCCCGCAGCACGCGGGCGTCGCGGCGCACGGTCATTGCGACCGCTGCGGGACCGGCTACTGCGCGACGTGCGAGTTCCTCTTCCCCGGCGAGATCGCGCTCTGCCCGCGCTGCGCGGCGACGTCGGACACGAGCATCTCGGGCGGCCGCAAGGTGCTCTTCGGGGTCTCGCTCGCCCTGGCCGGGTGGGGCGCGCTCGCGTTCGTCGGCCTTTTCTTCCTCGCCGCGACGCTGGGGATCGAGAGCGACAACGACGCCGAAGCGCTCGGCGCGCTCATGGCCGGCATCGGGCTCGTCCCGGTCGTCATCGGGGCCGCGCTCGGGCTCTCGGCGATCGAGAAACGGCTGTACAACCCGGTCTGGCTCTGGATCCCGACCGCCCTGAACGCGCTGGTGCTGCTAGGCTGGGTTCTGCTGACGGCGCTGGGCGCGGCGGTCGGGTAGGCCTACACGGTCTCTCGACCCGCTGGCTGCGCCGGCGGCCGAAGAGCCAGGAGGAGACGGCGCGTCGTGGGAGACGCGCCGGCGTCGGCGCCGGACGCGTCCGTACGTCCGTCAGCGCGTCGCTTGCTCGCACCTCCCCCGTCCGCTCGCACGGGGACGCCCTTCCGACCGCGTCCGCCGTCCGTCCTCCCCCAGTACGAAAGCGCATTTGCGTTCAGCCGGGGGACCGCCGATCCCGATGCCTTCCGCGGAAGCGATCGCCGCGCCTGGGAACGCGGCGAGGGAAGGACAGGGAAGATGCTCGAGGGGAAGAAGACGGACGCGGTCCGTCTGTATGGCATTCGCATTCTGGCTACTACGAGTCTGCTCGCTCTCGCCGCCTGCGGCGGCGGAGGCGGCGGCGGTGATAGTCAACCCGGAGGAGGAGGCGGCGGCGGAGGAGGAGGAGGCAATCCGGATCCGCCGAGCGTGCCGCTCGTGCAGGGCGCGACGGTCGGCGCGCTCGAGCTGCCGCGGCCCGAGACGAGCTCGTTCTTGCTGCGCGGCACGCTGCCGCTGCCCGCGGGCGTGTTCCCTGCGGCGAACGGGAAGATCCCCCTCGGGGTGCTCGACTGGGACGGTACGCCGGTCGCCGCGCAGATGGAGATCGTGAGCCGTCACGCGGACGCGAGCCGCGGCGCGGACGTCGCGGAGATCATCGCGCGCGTCAACGCCGATCCGAGCGTCGCTCCCGGCCAGCACGTGCAGTACCAGGTCGTCGTCGCCGAGCACGACGAGCTCGCGCCGCCGCCGCAGGACACGGTCAACTCGCTCCTCGACGGCCCGTGGAACGTGCCGCCCGTCGTGCAGGACCTGCTGAAGCAGAAGAGCAGCATCCTGATCACCGCCGAGGACGTCTTCGGCCACGTGTACGTGCACGACCCGATCAAGGGAACCGTCGTGCGCCGCATGGAGAAGCACGGCGACGTGATGGCGCAGTTGCGCACGTACGGGACGATGAAGCCGACCGTCTCGGTCGCCGGGCAGAACGGCACGATCCCGCACATGTTCGGGGTGCACGCGTACGTCTCGGTGTGGTCGAACGAGGAGCTGGTCGGGCTCGATCTGCGCTTCAACAACGGCGCGGACGGTTTCGTCACGTCGACGAAGGTCGACGACCCGCTCGGCAAGTTCTACTTCAAGTCGATCAACGTGCTCGTGCCGAACGGCTGGGCGCTGCAGCAGATGTTCGACGACCCGAACTTCGGGACGCCGTCGGTGCTCGGCGAGTACACGGTCTTCCCGCTCGTCGAGCCCGAGCCGGGCAACAAGCTGCACGTCATGCCGTCGAACGCGCAGTTCCACCGGCGCCTGATGCTGTCGCCGATCGCAAAGCAGACGCGCGCGCGACGCATGCTCGACCAAGAGGGTCTCGCGATGTGCCGCGACGGCTTCAACGGACAGAGCGAGCGCTACTGGTCGTGGTGGAACGCGGAGACGGCGAACTACTTGCCGCAGCGCCACCGCCTCCCGTCGCTGGAGCACGTCGGGCGCGAGAGCCTCCGCGAGGACCTGTCGTCCGACTTCGAATTCGTGCTCGGGTTCATGGAGCAGGGCACGGGCTACGGCCTCTACCCGGTCAAGTCCGGCGTGCTCGGATGGGCGCACCCGTACGGCGTCGGCAACGGGGGCATGACCGGCGGCGACGAGATCCATTTCTACTCCGGTGTCGACGTCGCCGACTCGGTCTCGATCGACGGCTACCGGCTGCACATGCTCGTGCACCGCATGCACTCCGACCGGATGCCGAACGCGTACTTCGACATCTACGGCAACTCGTCGTCGGTCGAGCAGTGGCTGCGCGTGAACGGCAACGGCGAGCAGTACCTGCCGATGAACTTCTACATGTCGTTGGCGAACGGCAACGACCCGATGGGCTACGACGATGTCGACACGTTCCAGGTGAACGCGGTCGCTGCGCAGGGGCGCAAGCCGAACTACGAGGACGAGCTCCTGACGTACGCCCACCACGACATGCAGCACATGATCCGCTACACGCGCAACCCGAAGGTGCTCGTGTGGATCGGGAACGACTCGCTCTCGCGCGACGACATCGTGCACCAGGCGGAGATGGTCCACCTGACGTACGTCGAGCAACCCAACAGCCAATTCGGCGCGCACTACGACGCGAGCCTCGGCTGGGATCGGAACTACGTCGACCAACGGCCGCACACGGGCTATCCGACCGGCCGCCAGGAGGGCTGGGGCCTCGACACGATGAACGCCGCGTACTCGATCCAGCCCGCAGCATGGCGTGCGTCGAAGCGCGTGTGGTTCGACGCGCTGACAGATCTCGTCGTCGACGGCCAGATCCCGTGCAGCGGGTTCATCGCAGCGGTGGTCTACTCGAAGCTGCTCGACGGCAAGTACCGCGGCCGGCGCTCGTTCGAACAGTCGATCATGGAGCACGCGCTCCGCGGAACGATGCAGAGCGTCTACAAGGGCGTCGACGGCGCGCGCATGTCGATGCTGCGCGACGTGCTCGAGGGCCTGTTCTACGGGATGATCTCGCCCCTGGCGTGGAGCGCGGACAAGCACGCGCCGCACTTCCAGAGCGCGGTGGCCCCGCTCGACCTGAACGCGCCGGTCTACTGCAACTCGGTGCCCCCCGACGGGCTCTCCGAAATGCTCGACTCGTTCCAGCTCTGGTCGTCCCTCGGTTACGCCTGGGAGATGACCGGAGACAACGCGTTCCTGCAGAAGGCCTCGCACATGATCGGCGGCCCGCTGCTCGCCTCGATGCTCGCCGACGGCGTCGACAACCTCGAGAACCGCGCCGCGCTGCTCGCGGCGCTGCAGGAGTAGCGGATTCGCGGGGCGCGCGCTTCTCGCGCGCGCCCCCGGTCCGCATGATCGCGGGGTGCCCAAGAGCTCGAGAGCGGCGCTGCTGCTCGTCCCCCTCGTCCCCCTCCTTCTTCTGGTCGCGGGCCGGCTCGCGGCGGCGCCGGCCGACGTGCTCCCGCTCGCGAGCGGCAAGCCGGTGCGCCTGACGCTCGATCCGCGCGACGAGGACCCGCCGGCGTACCGCGTCGTGGTCCCGCGCCGCGCGACCGCGCTGCACGTGCGCACGAACGGCGCGACCGCCGACGTCGACCTGTACGTGCGCCGCGGCCGCGCGCCCGTGCCCTACGAGGGCCTGTACGACGCCGCGGGGCCGGGCATCTGGCTCGACGAGGAGCTGCTCGTCGACGTGACCGACGCGGTGCCGCTCGAGCCCGGCAACTGGTACGTGACCGTGCTCGCGCGCGACGACCGCCGCGCCTCGGTGAGCTGCGAGCTGGTCGCCGAGGTCGTCGAGCCGCGCTACGCGTCGCTTCCGCTCGGGACCGTCGTCGATGCGCAGCTCGAGCGCGAGCGCGGCTACCGCGCCGCGTACGTCGTCGAGCTCCCCCGCGACCTCGCCGCGGACGCGCGGCTGCGCATCGAGGTCGAGTCGCCCGCGGCCGACGTCGACGTCCTCGCCGGACCGCGCGGGAACGTGCTCGACGCGCCCTACCACGCTGCCTGGACGCCGCTCGCCTACGAGCGCTTCGAGCTCGCCGCGGCCGAGCTCGCCGACGGGCTCGCGCTGCACGTGTTCGCGTATCCCGCAGTCGAGGACGCGCCGTCGATCGCCGCGCGCGTGCTCGTCGTGCATGCGGACGACGAGCGGTCGCTGTGCCCGCCCGCGGTGCTGCCCGAAGTGCACGACCAGGGCCGCTTCAGCGCCGCGATGGCTGCGACCGTCGCGGTGTTCGGTCCCCTCGGCGCAGGCTCCGGCGTCGTCGTCTCGCCCGACGGTTGGATCGTCAGCAACGCGCACGTCGTCGTCGGCGCGCGCGCGAACGGCGACGCGCGGCCGTCGTCGCGGCACGCCGCCGACTCGTCGCTCGCCGAGGTCGGGATCGGCTTCCACGGCGACGCGCGCCGCCCGGTCGCACCCGCGTTCGGCGCCGAGCTCGTCGACGTGCGCCGCGACCTCGACCTCGCGCTCCTGCGCATCGTGTCGACGCTCGACCGGCGCCCGCTCGTCGATGCGCCGCGCTTCCCGTGCCTGGTCCCCGCGACCGAGGACGACGCGCCGCGCCCGGGCGACCCGGTCTACGGCCTCGGCTATCCCATGACGGGCGGCGCCGGCTCGCTGGTCACGATCACGCTGACGCGCGGCATCCACTCCGGCTACGCGCCCGAGGCGCACGGCCTGCTGATCAAGACCGACGCCGCGACGCACGCGGGCGTCTCCGGCGGCGCGTGCGTCGACGAGCGCGGCCGCCTCGTCGGCTTCCCCTCCTCCACGATCACCGACTCCAACCTCGCGGGCGGCCTGGGCTTCGTCATCCCGCTCGCGCAGATCCCCGCCGCGTGGCGCGAGCTCGTCGGCTGGTGAGCGAGCGGACGTAGGACGTGGGGCTAGCTACTCGTCGTCGCCGCCGTAGCCGATCGCGCGCATCTCCGCGTCGGCGCCCGGCGGGATCTCGAAGTCGTCGCGGGTCACGTCGCCGAGGATCTTCGCCTGCAGCGCGCGCGACTGCGCCTCGCGCGCCTCGAGCGCGCCGCGCATCTTCGCGGCCTTGTCGGGCTCGCGCTCGAGCAGGCTCGCCTGCTCCCGCGGGTCCTCGTCGACGCGATAGAGCTCGTCCGGCGCGCCCTCCTCGCCGCGGATCAGCTTCCACGGCCCCGCGCGCACCGACGCCTCCTGCTCCTGCTCGCCGAACGAGTACGCGAAGCCGTGCTCGCCCGACTGCTCGCCGAACAGGAACGGCGCGAGGCTCTTGCCCTGGATCGCGTCCTGCTCGACCTCGATCCCGGCGAGGTCGAGGATCGTGGCCGGCACGTCGACCGTGTGCACGACGTCGGGCACGAGCGTCCCGGCGACGACGCCCGGGGCGCGCACGACGAGCGGCACGTGCAGGTTCTCCTGGTACAGATCGAGGTGCAGCGGGACGTCGTGCTCGAAGAACGCCTCGCCGTGGTCCGACGTGACGACGACCAACGTGCGCTCGTACAGCCCCAGCGCGCGCAGCTCGTCGAGCAGGCGGCCGAGCTCGTGGTCGGTGTAGGCGATCCCGCCGTCGTAGAGCGCGCGCATCCGCTCGACTTCCTCGTCGGTGAAGCGCTCGGGGACGCGCCCGTCCGACATCGCGGTGAGCAGCTCGCTCGCGCACAGGCCGCTCGGGTGGCAGCCGGTGAAGTCGCCCTCGTAGTCCGGATCGAAGCGGTCGCGGAACGGCTCGGGCGCCTCGTACGGCAGGCGGTGCGAGTCCGAGTGCACGTCGAACAGGTGCAGGAACAGGAAGAACGGCTCGCCCTGCCGCGCGCGCAGCCAGCGCCGTGCGTGGTCGACCTGGTTCGTCGCGGTGCCGATCCGGTGGTCGACGTAGCGCCACCACGCCTTGCTCGCGGTGCGCGCGACGAGGCCGCGGCAACCGGGCGCCGGGTACGGGCGGTGGCGGTACTCCTCGAAGCCCTGCTCGAAGCCGCGCCGGCCGCCGATGTAGGAGTACGGACCGTTGCCGACGAGAGCGCCGGTGCGATAGCCGCGCTCGCGCAACCGCTCGGCGAGCGTGCGGACGCGCGGGTGCAGGTGATCGTTGCGCTGGACGACGTCGACGGCGAGCGGGTCGAGGCCAGTGAGCATCGCGGCGTGCGCCGGCAGCGTCCAGTGCGACGCGGACGTCGCGTTCTGGAAGAGCACGCCGTCGCCGGCGAGCGCGTCCAGGGCGGGGCTGGTCTCGCGGTCGTAGCCGTAGCACGAGAGATGGTCGGCGCGCAGCGTGTCGAGCGAGACGAGCAGCACGTTGAGCGGGCGCTCGTCCGGCGGCGCGGCGGGGCCCGCGGGCCCGGCGGGCACGCCGAAGCCGACCGCGGGCGCGGCGAGCGCGAGCGCGGCGGCGAGCGCTGCGGTCGGCGTCGCGGCGCGGGCGAGCCCGACCGCGCGCGCGAGCGGCGGGACGAGCGCGAACACCGCCGCGGCGAGCGCGGCCGCGATGCCGAGCCCCGCGGCGGCGTACTCGAGGCGCGAGAGGTCGACGCGTCCCTCGGTCGCGCCCTCCTCGAAGAGCATCACGGCCGCGAGCCAGGCGCTGGCGAACGCGACGAGCGTCGCGTGCCAGCGGTTCGCGCAGCCCGGCGCGAAGCGCGCGGCGACGCCGGCGAGCGGCCGCACGGCGAGCGCGACGAGAGCGAAGAGCAACGCGTCGCCGGCGACCGCGATCCCCATCGTCGCGTAGCGCTCGCCGAGACCGCCCGCGAACGCCGGCGCCAGGTGCAGCGCGAGCGCCCCGTCGACCGCGCCGAGCAGCGCGCCGGCCGCGAGCACCGCGCCCACGCGCGCGCCGCGGCTCGCCGGCCGCGCCGCGGGCGCGACTCCCGCCGTGCCGCGCGGCGCCGGCTGCTCTAGCGCCACCTTCACGTGACGCACGCGCCGCCGCCGCGGGTGCGCGGCCGGCTCCGCTCGGCCTCGTGGAGCGGCGGTCCGATGTCGGCCAGCTCCTGCGGCGGCGCCTGCTCCTCGACGCGCACGAACAGCTCGCGGTCCTCCCAGCGGATGTGGTCGTTCAGCTTGTTCGAGAAGCGCAGCAGCAGCACCGGATCCGGGTCGACGTTGCGGTCCAGGGTGAGCAGCTCGCGCACGAGCGCGCGCAGGGCGTCGTGCTCGCGGCGCAAGCGCTCCTCGTCCTCCCCGGCGAGCAACGGCGTGAGCCACTGCTCCTCCTCCTCGAAGTGCGCGGACAGCACGCCCGTCCACGCGCGGTCGAGCTCGACCAAGGCGCGGCGGCGCTCCTCGGCGCCCTCCTCGGCGGCCCAGCGGAGGCTGCGCGCGAGCACCAGGCCCTCGTGGTGGTCGCGCGCCCACGGTTGCAGGCTCTCGTGGCGCTTCATCCCGGCGTCTTATCGTCCCCCGGTCAACCGAACTGAATCCCCTGGGCGAGCGGCAGCTCCGTCGACCAGTTGATCGTGTTCGTCTGTCGCCGCATGTACGCCTTCCACGCGTCCGAGCCCGACTCGCGCCCGCCGCCGGTCTCCTTCTCGCCGCCGAACGCGCCGCCGATCTCCGCGCCCGACGTGCCGATGTTCACGTTCGCGATGCCGCAGTCCGAGCCCCACGCGGACAGGAAGCGCTCCGCCGCGCGCATGTTCAGCGTGAACAGCGACGACGACAGCCCCTGCGGCACGCCGTTGTGCTTCTCGATCGCGTCGTCGAGGTCGCGCACGCGGATGAGATAGAGCAGCGGCGCGAACGTCTCCTCCTGGACGACGTCCCAATGGTTCTCCGCGCGCGCGATCGCCGGACGGACCCAGTTGCCGCCCCCCTCGGCGCCGTCGAGCGTCACCCGCTCGCCGCCGCACAGCACCTCGCCGCCCGCCGCGCGCACGCGCTCGAGCGCGTTCTGCATGTCCTCGATCGCGCTGGGCGCGATCAGCGGCCCGCAGAGCGTGCCGTCGTCGAGCGGGTTGCCGATCGCCACCTGCTCGTACGCGCGCAGGAGCCGCTGCTCGACCTCGTCGGCGATCGACTCGTGCACGAGGACGCGGCGCGTGCTCGTGCAGCGCTGGCCGGCGGTGCCGACCGCCCCGAACACGATCGCCGGGATCGCCAGGTCGAGATCGGCGTCCTCGAGCAGCACGACGGCATTGTTGCCGCCCAGCTCGAGGATGGTGCGCCCGAAACGGCCGGCGACGGTGGTCGCGACGCCGCGGCCGATGCCCGTCGAGCCGGTGAACGAGACGAGCGGGACGCGCTGGTCCTCGAGCATCCGCTGGCCGACCTCGCGGCCCGAGCCGATGCAGAGCGCCGCGAGCGCGCCGAGCCCTTCCTCCTCGAGCACCGGGCGCACGACGTTCGTGATCCCGATCGCGCACAGCGGGGTCTGGCTCGACGGCTTCCACAGCATCGCGTCGCCGCACGCCCACGCGATCATCGCGTTCCACGCCCACACCGCCATCGGGAAGTTGAAGGCGGTGATGCAGCCCACGACGCCGAGCGGGTGCCACTGCTCGCGCATCGCGTGTCCGGGCCGCTCGGAGTGCATCGAGAGCCCGTAGAGCATCCGCGACTGCCCCACGGCGAAATCGGCGATGTCGATCGCCTCCTGCACCTCGCCCAGGCCCTCCGGCAGGATCTTGCCCATCTCGAGCGTGATCAGCCGCCCGAGCGCGTCCTTGTGCTGGCGCAGCCGCTCGCCCATGCGCCGCACGAGCTCGCCGCGCCTGGGGGCCGGGATCTCGCGGAAGCGCAGGAACGCCGCGTGGGCGGCCGAGACGCACGCCTCGTAGTCGTCCCCCGTCGCCTGCCGCACGCGCGCGATCACGTTCCCGGTCGCGGGATCGACGCTCTCCAGCAGGGGGCCCGAGCACGCGCGCCAGGCGCCGTCGTAGGCGCCGGCGTTCTCGGGGGCGATGCCGAGCTCGCGGAGGAAGGCGTTCGAACGTGCGGTCGCGGTCGTGGTCATGGCGGGAGCTGTGTCCTAGGAGGCGGCGGCGTCCGGTCGCGTCCGGAGCCGCGTGCGTCGCGCGACGGGACGAACCGTCGAGGATAGCGGGCGCGCGGCTGACGGCGGCGCGGAGCGACGCTAATCTGTTCGCCCCATGTCCGAGAAGATCGTCTATCAGCTCCAGGACCTGCGCAAGTTCTACGGACAGCGCGAGGTGCTCAAGGGCATCACGCTCTCGTTCCTCGACGGCGCCAAGATCGGCGTCATCGGCCCCAACGGCGCGGGCAAGTCGACGCTCCTGCGGATCATCGCCGGCGACGACACCGATTTCGAGGGCGAGGCGCGCCCGATCGCCGGCCTGACGATCGGCTACCTGTCGCAGGAGCCCCCGCTGACCGAGGGCAAGACCGTCGGTGAGAACGTCGAGGAGGCGGTCCTGCACCTGCGCGCGATCGAGCGGCGCTACTACGAGGTGACGAACCGCCTCGGCGACGCCAGCGGCGCGGAGGCGGACAAGCTGAACAACGAGTTCGTGAAGCTGTCCGAGGAGATGGACACGCGCGAGATCTGGGAGCTCGACAACCATCTCGACATCGCGAAGACCGCGCTGTGCCTGCCGCCGGACGAGCAGGACGTCGCGACGCTCTCGGGCGGCGAGCGGCGCCGCGTCGCGCTGTGCAAGCTGCTCCTCTCGCACCCGGACATGCTGCTGCTCGACGAGCCGACGAACCACCTCGACGCCGACACGGTCGAGTGGCTCGAGCACTACCTCGCCGAGTACACCGGCACGGTCATCCTGATCACGCACGACCGCTACTTCCTCGACAACGTCGTCGGCTGGATGCTCGAGGTCGAGCGCGGCCGCGGCACGCCGTACAAGGGCAACTACTCGGACTACCTCGAGGCGCGGCAGCGCATGCTCGACGTCAAGCGCCAGTCCGACTCGCGCGTCGACAAGATGATCAAGCGCGAGAGGGAGTGGCTCGGCCGCTCGCCCGCCGCGCGCACGAGCCACAGCAAGGCGCGCGTCCAGCGCTACAAGGAGATGGTCGAGCAGCGCAAGGAGGAGGCGGCGGAGGAGGTCGATCTGCGCATCCCGCCGGGCGACCGGCTCGGCGACAAGGTCCTCGAGCTGCGCGACTTGACGAAGGGCTACGGCGACCGCGTCCTGATCCGCGACCTCACGTTCGACTTGCCGCCGGGCGCGATCGTCGGCGTCGTCGGGCCGAACGGCATGGGCAAGACGACGCTGCTCAAGATGATCCTCGGGCTCGAGGTGCCCGACTCCGGCACGATCGCGATCGGCCCGACGGTCAGGCTCACCTACCTCGACCAGTCGCGGATGGTCCTCGACGACTCGAAGAGCGTCTACGACAACATCACCGAGGGGAACGACCAGATCCCGTTCGGCAGGCGCACGATCGACGGCCGCGCCTACGTCGCGCGCTTCAACTTCCGCGGCGAGGACCAGCAGAAGCTGCTCGGCGAGTGCTCGGGCGGCATGCGCAACCGCGTGCTGCTCGCGCGCATGCTCAAGAACGCCGCGAACGTGATCCTGCTCGACGAGCCGACCAACGACCTCGACCTCGACACGCTGCGCGTGCTCGAGGAGGCGCTCGAGAACTACCCCGGCTCCGCGATCGTCGTCAGCCACGACCGTTACTTCCTCAACCGGATCGTGTCGCACATCCTGGCGTTCGAAGGCGACGGCTACGTCAACTTCCACCACGGCACGTGGGACAGCTACCACGACTGGCGCGAGGAGTGGCGCGACCGCATGGGCTTCGGAGCGGAGAGCCAGGCGGGCCGCTACCGCAAGTTCAGCCGCGCTTGAGGCGCGCGCCGGACCACGCTCTCGCGCCGGGCGACCCGGCGCTGGCGCCGGACCCCGATCTCGCGCGCGCGCTCGCGCTGCTCGCGTCGTTCGAGCCCGCCGACGAGTCGCAGGCGCGCGAGCGCGACCGCATCGCGCGGTTCGTGCGCGCGCACCCCCGGGACGCGCACCGGCGCTCGTGCCTCGCGGGCCACCTGACGGCGAGCGCGCTGCTCTTGGACGACGCCGGCGAGCGCGCGCTGTGCACGCTGCACAAGAAGCTCGGCCGCTGGCTCCAGCTCGGCGGCCACGCGGACGGCGACGCGAACCTCGTCGCGTGCGCCCTGCGCGAGTGCCGCGAGGAGAGCGGCATCGAAGCCCTCGTGATCGACCCGCGCCCGATCGACGTCGACGTCCACGCGATCCCCGCGCGCCCTGGCGAGCCCGCGCACCTGCACCTGGACGTGCGCTTCCTCGTCTGGGCCGCCCCCGGCGCGCAGCCGGTGTGCAGCGACGAATCGCACGAGCTGCGCTGGTTCACCCGCGACGAGCTCGCGGCGGCCGGCACGGACGAATCGGTCCTGCGCCTGTTCGACCGCGCCCGGGCGCCGCGGTAGCGGTACGGCCCGGCGCGCCCGCGCGACCAGCGAATGCCGCGGCGTCGGCCGCGGGGGCGGCGTGAGCAGCCCCTTGCGGCCCTGCGCGTCGCCCGGTAGCTTGATTGAACGGTCAATCAAGGCCGGCCCATGGTCCCCGACGACACCCGCACCCGCATCCTCGAGGTCGCCCGGCGGCTCTTCCACGAGCAGGGCTACCACGCGACCGGGATCAGCACGATCCTGCGCGAGGCCGAGGCGAACAGCGGCAGCCTCTACCACTTCTTCGCCAGCAAGGAGGCGCTGCTCGTCGGGGTCCTCGAGCACTACGTCGAGTTGTTGCGGCCGCTCGTGATGGAGCCGGTCGAGGCGGCGACCGGCGACCCGATCGAGCGCGTCTTCGTCCTGCTCGGCTTCTACCGCCAGGGCCTCGAGCACAGCCGCTGCCGCATGGGCTGCCCGATCGGCAACCTCGCGCTCGAGCTCGCCGACAACCACCCCGAGATCCGCGCGCTCGTCGACCTGAACTTCGCGAACTGGGCGGCGGTCGTGCGCTCGTGGATGGAGAGCGCGGGCGAGCGGCTGCCGGCCGACGTCGACCGCGACGCGCTCGCGCGCTTCGTCCTGACCGTGATGGAGGGCGCGATCATGCAGGCGCGCGCCGCCGACGATCTGGCCCCGTTCGACGCGTCCGTCGCGCAGTTGCGGAGCTACTTCGAGCGGCTCGAGGAGCACGCGCTCCGCAGCCGCTCACCCGCCACGACCGAGGAGAACCGATGAGGAACGCGATCCTGTCCGCGCTGGCGCTCTGCGCACCGTCCGCCCCGGCGCTCTGCGCACCGTCCGACCCAGCGCGCGCCGACTTCGAGTCGGGCGCGATGAGCACGCCCGCCGTCGTCCACGCGAGCCTCGCGGAGGCCTGGGCGATCTTCACGACGCCCGCCGGCTACCGCGTGCTCGGCGTCCCGAAATCCGACTTCGACCTGCGCGTCGGCGGCAGCATCCGCAGCCGCTACGACGCGTCGCAGGAGCTCGGCGAGCCGGGCACCGCCGTCGACCGGATCCTCTCGTACGAGCCGCTGCGGATGCTCTCGACGCGCTCCCTCGTGCCGGACGACCAGCCCGACAAGAAGCCGCTCGAGCGCTGCTGGAGCGTGATCCGCTTCGAGCCGCTCGCGCCCGAGCGGACGCGCGTGGTGATCTCGATCTACGGCTGGGGCGACGACCAGGCGTCGCGCGCGGCGTACGGCTACTTCGAGCGCGCCAACCGGCACCTGCTCGACCTCGTCGCGCGCCACTTCGAGACGCAACGCGCCGCCGAGGGCGAGAGCGATCCGATGGAGCTCGTCCGCTCGCTCGTCGGCGGCGATTGGATCGCGGACGCGCCGGAGTGCCGCTATCGCCTGCGCGCCGAGCTCGCGCCGGACGGCCTCGCGGTGATCTCGCGCAGTTGGCGCGAATCCGACGGCGCGCGCGTGCCATACGGCCTGTCGCTCTTCACGACCGACGCGGTCCACGGCGCGCGCCACGTGTCGGTGAACGACCAGCAGATGCTCGCGACGGGCGCGCTGCGGCGCCGCGGCGAGCACGGCGTCACGTTCGAGTGGAACGTCGTGCGGCCGGACGCGGCGCTCGTGTCGCTGCGCCTGGAGATCGACGCGGACGGCGCGGATCGCCGCCGAGCCCGCTTCTTCCGCCCCGGCGTCGAGGAGCCGTTCCTCGACCTCCTGTACACGCGCGCGGCCGCTGCGCCCGCGGCCGATTCCCGATCCGTCGAGGAGCCACGATGAAGAACGAGATCCTGCCCGTCCTGGCGCTCTGCGCCCTGAGCGCCGCTCCGCACGCCGACTTCGAGTCGGGCGTGCTGCGCACCGAAGCCGTCGTCCGCGCGACCCTCGAGGAGGCGTGGGACGTGTTCACGACGCCCGCGGGCTATCGCCTGCTCGGCGTGCCCCAGGCGGAATTCGACCTGCGCCTCGGCGGCACGATCCGCACGCACTACGACCCGCAGAAGAAGATCGGCGACGAGGGCACGATCGTGCACGAGATCCTCGCGTACGAGCCGCTGCGCATGATCGCGGGCCGGACGCACGTCCCGGACGGAGCGAAGGACGAGAAGCCGCTCGAGCGCTGCTGGGGCGTGACGCGACTCGAGCCGGTCGCGCCGGACCGCACGCGCATCGTGCTGACGATCCTCGGCTGGGGCGACGACGAGGCGTCGCGCAAGGCGTACGAGTTCTTCGACTGGGGCAACCGGCACGAGCTCGAGCAAGTCGCCGAGCACTTCGAGAAGAAGCGCGCGGCCGAGAGCGCGGGCGACCCGCTGGAGATCGTCCGCTCGCTCGTCGGCGGAGCGTGGACCGCCGAGAGGCCCGGCGGCGCGATGCGCTTCCAGTACGAGCTCGGCCCCGACGGCGCTTCCGTGCTCGGCCGCGTGCAAGTGGCGGGCAAGCCCTACGGGACGTCGCTCTTCACGACCGACGCCGTGCACGGCGCGCGCCACCTGTCGGTCAACGATCAGGGCCTCGTCGCGAGCGGCGCGGTGCGGCGCCGCGGCGACAAGGGCCTCGCGCTCGAGTGGGACGTCGCGCGGCCCGACGGGACCGTCGCGGCAATGCGCATCGAGATGGACGTGCTCGCAAGCGATCGCTTCCGCCAGCGCTTCTACGACGCGGGCGCCGAGTCACCGCTCCTGGACGTCACCTACACCCGCGTCACCGAAGAAGAGGAGACCATCCGATGACCCGACCGATCCCCGAGGGCTACACCAGCCTCACCCCGCACGTCACCGTGTCGCCCGCGAGCGCGGCGATCGAGTTCTACGCCAAGGCCTTCGGCGCCGAGGAGCTCGCGCGCATGCCCGGCCCCGACGGACAGATCCTGCACGCGGAGCTGCGCATCGGCAACGCGCGCCTGATGCTCCACGACCCGTCGCCGATGCTCGACACCGTCGTCGCTCCGAGCGACGCCGGCCACACGACGTGCGTGCTGCACGTGTACACCGAGGACGTCGACGCGCTCTACCGCCGCGCGACCGAGGCCGGCGCGACCGGCACGATGCCACCGAGCGACATGTTCTGGGGCGACCGCTACGCGATGGTCGCCGACCCGTTCGGCCACGTCTGGGGGCTCGCGACGCACACCGAGGACGTGACGCCCGAGCAGATCGCCGAGCGCATGGCCGCGATGCGCTGACGCTGGGCGCGCGCGGGCCCGGGCCGTGGTCAGAAGAACCAGACCGGGTCCGCGCGCTCGCCCCAACGCACGGTGAGCGTGACGAACAGGTCGAGCAGGAGCGGCTGGATCCACGCCTGCGCGCCCGTCTTGAGCTGGTTGGGGAGCGGGTAGCGGACCGTCAGGACGCCGGCCGGGCCGATCTGGCCGAGCAGCCCGAGCTGGATCAGCCCCGCGAGGTCCAGGTGCATCTGGCCGAAGACCCCCGGCACGACGAACGGCGCGACGATCCCGGGCGAGGCGAAGACGAAGACCGTCTCGATCTCCGCGCCGCGCACCGACATGCCGACCGACGGCGTCGTCGGCGGCGAGCCGCCGCTGCCGGAGACGTGCGTCTCGGTGCAGTTCGGCCACTGGTGCCAGACGTGGCCCTCGTTCGCGCTGCCGAACGCGAACAGGCGCCCGGCCGCGTCGACGAACCACGCGACGTTCTCGTCGGCCTCGGGCTCGGGGTTCTGCGAGACGGGCAGCACCGCGCTCGCCGGCGCGTCGGTCCAGACGCCCGCGTGCACGCCGAACGCGCCGACCCGCTCGCCCGCCGGCGCCGTGCTCGGGTCGGGGTAGTACAGCACGACGTTCTCGCCCGCCTCGAACGCGACGTCGTGCCCGGGATCGACGCTCACCCACGCCTCGCCCCGCTCGTCGAACGCGTGGATCAGATCGGTGTTCGCGCCGACGCTCTCGCGCACGGCGATCACCGAGCCCGACGCGATCGACTCGAGCGTGAACGACTGGGACACCGGCCCGGCCACCCAGCGGTTCCAGCGCGTCGAGTACGCGAAGAGCTCGCCGAAGAACGCGAACGCGTACGAGATCGACTCGCCCGTGAGCTGCGACGAGGGCGACCCCGCGTCGAACGTGCTCCATTGCCCGCGCGCCGGCGAGTACGCGTGCCAGAGCTGGAGCGAGCCGCGCACGAGCGCGTGGCTGTCCGGCTCGTCGACGACCGACTCGCCGCCGGAGAGCGCGAGCGGCGTCCACGTGCCGAGCAGGCCGCTGAAAGCGAGCATCTCCGCGCCGTCCGCGCGCCGCACGAGCGTGAAGTCCTCCGCGTCGTCGACCGCCGTCCAGTCGCCGTCGACGCCAGCCCAGGAAGCGCCGGGCAGCGCCGCGAACGCCTCGAAGCGCGGCGTCGTCTGCGGCCGCTGCGCGCGCACCCAGTTCTGCTCGAGCGTGAGCGTGCCGCCCGCCGGATAGGTCGTGGGCGACGACACCCACAGCGCGGAGTACGCGCTGTACGCCGCCGGGACGAAGCTCGTCCCCGACGCCGCGCCCCGCACCGCCGCGACGTTGTGGTCCCACACGACGGACGTGCCGAGCGCGTACTGCGGCGACTCCGCCCACGTCCCGCGCACGCCGCTGAACGCGGCCACGCGCCGCGTCGTCGAGCCGGTGTTCGGGTTCGCGAGGTCGTACAGCAGCACGTTGCCGTCCGCGACGAGCGCCCCGCCGACGAGCTCCGCGACGTTCGCGACCCACTCGCCGGTGCGCGCGGAGAAGCCCCAGTACGTCGCCTCGTCGCGCACGCCGGCGACGAAACGCGAGATCGCGAGCTCCTCGAGCGTCACGATGCTCGTCAGCCCGATGCTGCGCCACTCGTTCGTCTGGGCGCTGTACCCCCACGCGATCTGCTGGAACGGGTCGCTGTCGTCGATCACGAGCGCGACGTCGTCGTGGACGAGCACGAGCGCGGCGCTCTCGATCTGCAGGAACGCGGTGTCGTCGTGCCGCGCGCTGTACGCACGAAAACCGGTCGCTTCCTCGAGCACCGCGGTCCAGTCGCCGGTCCCGCGCAGGATGGCGTTGGGCTCGGCGATCTTCTTCCAGCGCTGCGCGGACGCCGAGAACGCGTGGAACCCGGTCGGCGCCGCGTGCAGGACGTGGAAGCCCTCCGTCACGATCGGCTGGGTCGGGTCGAGGAGCACCGAGTCCCACTGGGCGGCGGCCGGCGGGGCGAGCGCGGCGGCGGCGAGCCCGAGGAGCGCGAGATGGCGCGGCATGATGGCCTCCAGGCTAACAGAGCGCGGCACGGAGCTCGTCGACGAGGACGGGGACGATCTCGGCCGCGCGCCCGGGCCGGAACGCGTCGTCCGGGTGCAGGTTCTCGGGCGGATCGAGGCTGTTGACCCACGTCCGCGCCCCGCTCACCCGGGCCGCGGCAAGCAGCCCCGCCGCCGGATAGACGACGCCGCTGGTCCCGATCGCGACGAAGTCCGAGCAGCTCCCCAGGCACGCGGCGATCGCGTCGAGGTGCATCGGGATCTCGCCGAACCACGTGACGTCGGGGCGCATGCGCTCGAAGCCGCACTCGGGGCACGCGACCCAGCGCTCGGGGTCGACGTGCTCGAGATCGCGCACGACGCGCCCGCAGGGCTCGCAGCGCAGGGTCGCGAGCTCGCCGTGCATGTGCAGCGGCCGCGAGCCCGCGCGCTCGTGCAGGTCGTCGACGTTCTGCGTGATCAGCGTGAACGGGACGCCGGCGTCCGCGAGCCGCCGCTCGAGGGCGACGAGCGCGAGGTGCGCCGCGTTCGGCTGCACGCCCGCGAGCGCGGCGCGCCGGCGCTGGTAGAAGCTCCACACGCGCGCGGGGTCGCGCTTCCACGCCGCCGGCGTCGCGACGTCCTCGATGCGGTCGCCCTCCCACAGGCCGCCGCCGCCGCGGAACGTCGCGAGCCCCGAGTCCGCGCTGATCCCCGCGCCCGTCAGCACGACGAGCGCGGCCGCGCCGGCGTCAGGCATCGGCGCGGACGCCTTCGTCCCGCGGCCGCAGCAGGAGGCCGAGCGACGCGAGCGCGACGAGCAGCGCGGTCGAGCCGCCGCCCATCCACGTCGTGATCAGCGCCTGCCGCCGCCCCGCCTCGAAGTCGCGCTCGTCGAACGTCTGCGGGTGCGCCGCCGCGTTCGTGCGCACGGCGTCGAAGCCGAGGCCCGTCCCGACGACGCCCAGGACGAGCGGGAGGAGCGCGAGGACGAGAACGGTGAGCACGGCTGCGCGCGAGCGGGCCGAGACGAGCACGACGACGGTGACGAGGAGCAGAACGGCCGCGAGCGCGAGGACGAGGAATCCGATCACGCCGCCGCGCTGAAGGAAGCCTGCGAGGTCCATGGGTCTCCTGCGGAGTCCGAGGCCGGTCGAGAGCCATGAGTCGCCGGCGCGCCGGTCGGCTACGGACTTTCGGCGAATCCCGTGCTCCGGTCACCGAGGCAGTACACTCGGGAGAACCGTTCCCCGCGGCTCCCCCACCGGATCCTCCCCATGCTCCACCTCCCCCGTCCGGCGCTCCGCGCCGCCGCTCTCGCGCTCCTCACCTCCCTCGCCGGCGCCCAGACGACGTGGATCGTCGATCAGGTCGGGTTCGATTTCGTACCGCAGAACGTGACGATCGCGCCCGGCGACACGGTCGAGTGGCGCTGGTCGGACGGCATGCACGACGTGACGTCGGGCACGGACGGCACCGTCGACGGCGACGAGGCGTTCCAAGGGCCGCTCGACGCGGGCAATCCCACCTTCTCGGTCACGTTCGACCAGGCGTTCCTGCAGGCGAACCCCGTCGCGAACGGCGTGTACGCCTACTTCTGCTCGTTCCATTTCTTCTTCTTCGGGCAGAGCGGCACCGTCACGGTGAAGAACCCGCTCGTCGCGACGCCGACGTCGATCTCGCTCGCGACCGGCGGCACGCAGACGTTCACGCTCGACATGCCGGCGACGTTCGGCGGCGCTCTCTACCTCGTCGGCGGGACCTCGAGCGGCACGAGCCCGGGCCTCGTGCTCGACGGCGTGACGATCCCGCTGAACCTCGACTCGTACCTCCTGTTCACGCTGACGAGCGCGAACACCGGCCCGTTCGCGAACACGCTCGGCTTCCTCGATCCCAGCGGCGATGCGGCGGGCTCGATCACGATCCCCTCGACGCTGAACCCCGCTCTCGCGGGCCTCGTCCTGCGGCACGCCGCGGTCGTGTTCGACCTGCCCGGCACCGGCCTCGCGCTCGCGGCGAGCAACGCCGCCGCGCTGCGCCTGGTCCCCTGAGGGCCCGTCGGAGAACCGAGCGCCCGCGTACGCACACGAGCGTAGAGCCGCGCCCCGGCGCGCGCCGCATGCTCGTCGTCGATGAAGCAGAAGAAGCGACGGCTCGTGCCCGACGCGGGCGGCGGCGCCGGGCCGCGTGCGGTCGAGATCGGCGACGTGATGACGTCGTCGGTGATCGTCGCGACGCCCGAGCGCACGGTCGGCGAGGTGCGAGCGATGATGAAGCAGCGCTCGATCCACTCGATGCCGGTCGTCGAGCGCGAGGGAGCGAGCGAGCCGATCGGCATCGTCACGTCGACCGACCTGCTCGGCCCGGTCGACGACGACGCGCCGGTCGCCGACGTGATGACGATCGAGGTCTACACGGTCCCGCGCTACGCGGGCATCGACGCTGCCGCGCGGCTCCTACGCAGCCACCGCATCCACCACCTCGTCGTCACGCACGAGAAGCAGATCGTCGGCGTCGTCAGCACGTTCGACCTGCTCCAGCTCCTCGAGGGCAAGCGCTTCGTCGCGAAGGACGCGCCCGCGGCGAAGAAGCGCACCGAGGCGCAGCGCCGCTGCGAAGAGCGCAGCTGATCCGCGCCGCTCGCCCGCGGCGGCCAGCAACCCGTCCTGCTGGCCGAGCCACGCGACGATGGTCGGCGAGCCAGAGCGCGCCCTCGAACAGCCGCCCGTCTCGATCAGCTCGTCGGTTACCCGATCCTGCGCACCGCATCTCCGCGGCGCACGACGCCGCCCACCTCCACGCGCGCGTGCACGCCGCGCAGGCGCAGCGCGAGGCCGCGCGGCGTCGACGCCCAGCGCAGCGCCTCGCGCCCGAAGCGCGCCGCGTACTGTGCGCAGCCGGTGTGCGGCACGGCCGTGATCGCGAGCACCGCCTCGCCGACCGCGAGGCGCGCGCCGGCGGGCAGCGCCTCCTCGGACAGGTCGAAGTCGACGTAGAGCTGGTCGCCCGCGAGCGGCCAGCGCTCGCGCTCGCCCGCGACGAGCGCGAGCACGCGCGCGTCGGCGAGCGTGATCTGCACGTCGAGATCGGGCTCCCGCCCGTCCGCCGCGACGCTCCAGCGATCGCCGACGAGCCCGAGCGCGGGGTCGAGCGTCCCGCTCTCGAGCACGGCGCGCGCGCCGGGCCCCGGCCGCGCGACGATCAGCTCGAGCGTGCCCGCCGCGCCGCTCTCGCGCCGGACGAGCGCGAGGCCCTCGTCGAGCTCCTCCACGGTGCGTTCGTGCGCGGCGGCCACCGAAGCGGTATACCGCCTCGCACGCATGCAGAACAACCGCTCGCTCGCCCTCGTCGCGCTCGTCGGCGCTTCCCTCTGCGGCTGTCTCGTCGTGCCCGCGGACGGCCCGCCCGCCACGCCGCAGCGGCCGACGTTCTCGTCCAGCACGAGCACGACGGCGGCGGGCACCGTCGAGCTCGAATCCGGCGTCGTCATCGACTTGCGCGATCGCTACGCGATCGAGGGGACGCTGAAGTACGGCGCGGGAGACGCGACCGAGCTGTTCGGCGGCTGGACCCCGCTGCAGAGCGTCGACACCGAGGGCGTCGACGAGGTCGGCATCGGCGACCTCTTGCTCGGCGTGCGCCACCGTTTCGCGGACGAGACCGAGGAGAGGCCTTCGGGCGCGGTGCAGATCGCGACGAAGCTGCCGACCGCGGACGACGACGACGGCCTGGGCAGCGGCGAGCTCGACTTCTTCGCCGCCGGCATCGCGACGCGCACGTTCGAGCACGCGGCGACGAGCGTGACGGGCTTCTACCAGCTCGGCGTCCTCGGCGACCCCGACGGCGGCACGGAGCTCGAGCACGCGGTCGCCCTCGCGAGCTCGACGTCCGTCGTCCGCGACGTATCGGTCTTCGGCGAGCTCGCCGCGGTCGTCGACAACGGCTTCGACCAGGAGCCGGTCTTCGCGACCCTCGGCGCGACGTACGCCCTCGATGCGAGCCTCGTCTTCGACGTCGCCGTCGTCCTCGGGCTCTCCAGCGACGCGCCCGACTTCCAGGTCCTCGTCGGGCTCACGCAGAACTTCGGTGCGCTCGCCGACCTCTTCCGTCGCCGCGGCCCGGAGTGAACCATGCGCGCGCGCCGGGTCGCCCTCGTCGCGCTCGCGCTGACGATCGCCGTCGCGCTCCTCGCGGCGCTGGCGGCGCGCGCCTTCCACCGTCCGCCCGCGGGGAACGCGCGCACGCTCGTCGCGGCGATACGCGCCGACCGCATCGACGTGATCGAGGAGCTCCTGCGCGCGGGCGTGGACCCGGACGTCGCCGCGCTCGAGGTGCGCTGGACCGGCGCGTCTCCTTTCGTGCTCGTCGAGCACGAGGCGCCGCTCCACGTCGCGCTGACCGAGGGCTCGCTCCGCGCGCTCGAGACGCTGCTCGAGCACGGCGCCGATCCCGCGCTGCGCAATGCGTGGGGCGCGACCGCCCTGCAAGAGGCGGTCCGCGCCCGCGACGTCGAGCGCACGCGCGCGCTGATGCTGCACGGCGCCGATCCGCGCTTGCGCGGGTGGGACGGAGACACGCCGCTCGAAGCAGCAGCCCGGGGACGCACGGTCGTGCTCGAGGCGCTGCTCGCAGCCGCGACCGACGCGGAGCGGCCCGCGTTGGCGGCCGACGCGCTCGCGGCATGGCCCGGCGCGTACTCGCCCGACGACGGCATCGAGCGCTACGTCGTCGCGCGCTGGCTCGAGCGCCTCGCGGGAGCGCCGGAGCCCCTGCTCGTGCGCCTGGCGCGCGAGCAGGACGCCGGCGCGCTCGCGGCGGCGCTCGACGGCGGAGCGGACCCGCGCGCCGCCCGCGAGGACGGCTGGACGGCGCTCCACGAGGCGGCGATCCGGCCGGGAGGCGAGGCGGCGGTGGCCCTGCTGCTCGAGCGCGGCGCCGATCCGGACGCGCGCGCCCCGAACGGCTGGACGCCGCTGCTCGTCGCGCTCGAAGCCGAGTCGTTCACGAGCGCGCGCGCGCTGCTCGAGGCCGGCGCGGATCCGAACGCGCGCGACGATCGGGGCGTCGCTGCGCTGCACCTCGCGGCGGCGCACGTCCACGCGCCGCTCGTCCAGGCCTTGCTCGACGCGGGCGCCTCCCCGCTGCGGCTACCCACGACGGACGGCGACCGCGCGAGATGCCGCGCGATCCGTGGCACTCGTCCGCGGATTCGCCGCGCGTCAGCGCGCTGCTCGCGCAGGCGGAGGCCCGCCCGCTCGCCGCGCGCGACGTCGATCTCGTCGTCGAAGGCGCTCCGCCGTCGGTCGCGGTCGGGGACGCGCGCTCGTTGCGCGACGGGCGCCTCTCGTTCGGGCTGGACGCGGCCACGCGCGTCCCGCTGGCGATGGACGTCGTGCTCGTGCACGAGGAGCGCGAAACCCTGCTGCTCGGGATCGCCGTGCGGCCGCCGCAGCCGCGGGCCGCGTGGCGGATCCCCTCGCCCGCGCCCGACGCGCGCTCGTTCCGGATCGTGCTGCGGCCGAATCCCGCGCTCGCGGCCGCCGAGGAGCTCGACGAGATCTGGGGGCGCGAGATCGATCTCGGCGTCGTCGCCTTCCCGCTGGAGCGTTGAGCAGCGCGCCTACGCGCTCGGCGGCGCGGGCTCCGGCGGCTTCCAGCTCGCGGGCGGCGTCGGGCGGAAGAGCAGGAACGTCAAGTCGTCGGGCTTGCACGGGGCGCCCTCTTCGCCGCCGGCCATGCGGCGCGCGGCGCTCGCGCGCAGCCTCTCGGCGGCCTTCGCCGGGTCGCCCTTGCGGATGCACGTGACGATCTCGGCCATGCGCAGGTTGTCGAGCAAGCCGTCGCTCGCGATGAGGACCGAGTCGTGGCGCGCGAGCTCGACGAGCGAGCCGATCTGCAGGTGCATGCCCTCGTAACCGACGTAGTTCGAGACGAGGTGGCGCTCCTCGTGGTCGAGCGCGTCGTGCGCCTCGAGGTAGCCTGCCTCGACCGCGTAGCCGGTCGGCGAGTGCAGGAGCGTCTCGAGCCGGATGCGGCCGCGCTGGCCGACGACGATCACGGCGGAGTCGCCCGCGTGCAGCGGCCGTAGCGAGCCGGCGTGGACGATCGCGGCGGCGAGCGTCGTGCCCGCGCCGGTGCCGAGCGCGAGGATCTCGCGGTGCGCGCGCTCGACGCCGTCGAGCACCGACTCGCGCAGCCCGCTCGGCTCGCCGTCGCAGCGCGCGACCGCGTCGGCCAGCGCGCCGACGAGGATCTCCGAGGCGCGCGCGCCCTGCGCATGGCCGCCGAGCCCGTCCGCGACCGCGAGCACGCCGGCCTCGTCCCCCACCGGCAGGACCGCCGCCGAGTCGTCGTTCGCCTCCTTGTCCGGGCCGCGCAGCGTGAACGCGAACACGGTACCGCGCGCGAACGAGAGCGCCACCGGCGCGTCCAGGTCGCGCGCCGACAGGATCGTCGCGGCGCGCTCCGGCGCGGGAACGGGCCCGTCGCCGCTCATCGCAGGAACCGGCTCTCCGACTTGCGGAACGCCTGCAGCATCGGGACGGCGCTCGCGTAGCGCCGCGACTCGTCGACCTCGGTCGCGCGGCGGACGAGCTCGATCCAGCCGGGCCGCCAGCCGCGCCGCACCCGCGCGAGGCCGGGGTACGGCCAGCGGAACGGCCACTCGGGAACCTCGCCCGACGACAGCTTCCACAGGACGAGGCCCACCGAGAAGACGTCCGAGCGCAGGGACGGCTTGCCGAGCGCCTGCTCGGGCGCGAGATAGCCGACCGTGCCCGAGCCCGACGCACGCAGCGTGCGCATCACGACCCGCGCGAGGCCGAAGTCCGCGAGCCGCAGCCGGTTGTTCGGGAACAGGAGCATGTTCTCGGGCTTGACGTCGCAGTGCGCGATGCGGCTGGCGTGCGCGCACGCGAGCGCATCGAGCATCTGCTCCGCGTACGACAGGGCCGTCGTGCGCGCCATGCGCCGCGTCATCCGGTCGGCGAGGTTCTCGTCGCCGAGCGGCGTGACGATCATGAAGTGGCCGCCGATCGTCCCCGCCGTCTTGATCGGGAGGATGTTCGGGTGGTCGAGCTTCGCCACGAGGCGCACCTCGCGCCGAAAGACCTCGAGCGAATGCTCCTGGATCAGGTGCGGGTGCGGGACCTTGAGCGCGACGTGGATCCCTTCGACCGTGTCGTAGGCCTTGTAGACGTCGGCGAAGCCGCCCGAGGCGAGGCGCCTCTCGATGCGGTACTGACCGACCCGCTCGCGTCTCTTGAAGGCCATCGGGCCGCAACCCTTAGCGGCTCGCGGCGCGCAAAGCCAGCACAAGACGCGCGAACCTCCGCGCGCCTCCCGAGCCTGGATGGAACCGAGAGCGCGCGGTAGCTTGCCTGCGAACCGATGCGCGCGCCCACGCTCCCCCTCCTGGTCCTCGTCTGCGTCTGGCTCGCGCCCGGTCTCGCCCGCGGCGCGCAGGATCCCCCGAGCCTGCCGGCGCCGCCCAGCGCCGAGGCGATCCAGACGCGCATCGACGCGCTCGGGACGCAGGACCCCGCGGCGCCCCCGAGCGAGGACCGGGAGCAAGTCCTCGAGCTCTACCGCCAGGCGCTCGCCGAGCTCGAGCTCGCCCGCCAGGCCGCGCGCCGCGGCTCCGACTTCGACGCGCAGGCCCAGGAAGCGCCCGCGCTGCTCGAGTCGCTCCGCCAGGAGCTCGCGCAGCCGCCGGCGCGGGACGAGCCGCCGATGCCGGTCGATCCGACGCTGCACGCGCTCGAGCAGGCGCTCACGCAGGCCGATGCGGACCGCCTCAGCGCGCAACGCACCGCCGAGGAGCTCCAGAAGGAGGCGTCGCGGCGCTCGCAGCGGATGACGGTCCTCGCCGACGAGGTCGCCGCGGCGCGCAGCGCGATGGCGAAGGTCGAGGACTCGCTGCGCGGGCTCGGCGCGGACGGCGCGCTCGTCGAGGCGCGCCGGACGCTGCTGCTCGCCCAGCTCGAGACGCAGTCGGCGACGGTGCGCGCGCTCGAGAGCGAGCGCGCCGCCTACGACGCGCGCCGTGAGCTGCTCCCCGCGCGCCGCGACCGCGCGCAGCGCCAGCTCGCGCGTGCCGACCAGCTCGTCGAGGTCTGGCGCGCGCGCACGGCGACGCGCCGGCAGGCCGAGGCCGAGGAGGCCGCGCGCGAGGCCGACCGGCAGGAGAGCGCAACGGTCGCGCGCTTCCCCAAGCTCGCCGAGATCGTGAAGCGCAACGCGGAGCTCGCGGGGCTGCGCGCGGGCGAGGACGGCATCCCCAGCCAGCTCGACGAGGCGCGGCGGAGCCTCCCCGACGCGAAGGAGCTCACGGCGCAAGCGACGGCGAAGCTGCGCTCGACGCGGCGCAAGGTCGGCGTCGCGGGGCTGACCGAGGCCATGGGCGTGCTCCTGCGCAGCGAGTACGAGTGGCTCCTGCCGCACGTCGGCGACCTGCGCGCGGAGGAGGCCGAGCGGCACGCGCGGATGTCCGAGGCGCAGCTCCTGCTCATCACGATCGAGGAGGAGCGCGACGCGGCGAGCGACGTCGCGGCCCGGCACGAGCGCTTCATGCGCGAGAACGAGCCGGGCTGGGAGGCGGACGCGCCGGACGAGAGCCGGCTGTCCGCCACGGCGCGCGAACAGATGGAGATCCAGCGCGAGCTGCTCGACGAGCTCCACGCGGAGCTCGACCAGCTCATCGCCGTGCTCGTCCAGAACGACGCGGCGCACGACCTCCTCGCGTCGACGCTCGGCACGTACGGGGCGTTCATCGAGGAACGCATCCTGTGGGTGCGCAGCACCGGGCTCGTGCCGTCGGTCGACGTCGTCGACGGCGGCGCGGCGATCGCGTGGCTGCTCGATCCGTCGGAGTGGGAGCTCGCGCTCCAGCGCTCGCTGCACTTCGCGCGCACGCACGTCGCGGCGTGCACGCTCTTCGGGCTCGTGGCGTTCGCGCTCGTCGTGTGGCGGCGCCGCCTGGGCAACGTGCTCATCGCATCGTGCGAGCGCGCGCGCTCGTACCGCACCGACGGCTTCAAGGAAACGATCCGCGGAGCGCTCGCGACGGCGGCGATCGCGCTGCCCGGTCCGCTGATCGTCTGGGAGCTCGGCTGGCTCCTGTCCGCGCCGAGCGACCAGGTCGACGTCGCGCGCGCGGTCGGGCTCGCGCTGTGCCGCGTCGCGCCGGCGTTCTACGGGCTCGAGCTGCTCTACCAGGCCGCGCGAACGAAGCGACTCGGCGAGACGCACTTCCGCTGGAGCCCGTCGGGCAACAAGGTGCTCCGGCGGAATGTGCGGCTGTTCACGCCGATCGCGCTCCCGCTCCTGGCCGTCGCGATGGTGTTCGACGCGCACAGCCGGCCGACGTGGGGCGACTCGGTCGGCCGCTTCGCGTTCGTCGCGTACCTCGCGTTGCTCACCGTCGGCCTGTGGCGGCTGTTCCGGCCGTCGGGGACGATCCTGGGCGACTACTTCAAGCGCGGCTCGAGCCTGGCCGAGCGCTCGTACAAGGTGTGGTTCGCGCTGACGGTCGGCGTGCCGGGCACGCTCGTCGTCGCCGCGCTGACGGGCTACTACTACACCGCGCTGCAGTTCGAGGGGCGCTTCCGCGCGTCGCTCGGCCTCGTGCTCGGCCTCGTGCTCGTCAACGCGCTGCTCCTGCGCTGGCTGTTCATCACGCGGCGGCGGCTCGCGATCGAGCAAGCGCGCGCGCGGGCGCAGGCGCGCGCGGAGTCCGCGGACGTGCCCGAGGGCACGGCGCGCGAGTCGGCGGCGCCGCTGGACGAGGACAAGGTCGACATCCCGGCGGTCGACGCGCAGACGCGCAAGCTGTTCCGCAGCGGCGTCTCGCTCGCCACCGTCGTCGGGCTGTACATGATCTGGTCGGGCGCGTTCCCCGCGCTGCGCGCGCTCGACCGCGTCCAGCTCTGGCCCACGCTCGCGATCGTCGAGGCGGCGGACGACGGGCTGCTGCCGTCCGAGCTCGAGGCTCTCGCGGCGGATCCCGCGGCAGCGGAGGCGACCGGAGCGGCGGCGGCGCCGAGCGAGACGGCCGCCGGCGGCGCTCCCGTCGGGCCGGTGCTCCTGCTCCCCTCGGGCCAGGCCGAGCCGTCGATCGCGATCCCGCTCGAGGTGGTGACGCTCGCCGACCTCGGCCTCGCGCTCGTGCTCCTGCTCGTGACGATCATGTCCGCGCGCAACCTGCCGGCGTTGCTCGAGATCTCGCTCCTGCAGCGCCTCCCGCTCGACAGCGGCGCGCGCAACGCGGTCAGCACCCTGGCGCGCTACTTCATCCTGATGGTCGGCATCAGCGCGGTCTTCGGCGCGATCGGGCTGTCCTGGGCCAAGATCCAGTGGCTCGCGGCGGCGCTGACGTTCGGCCTCGCGTTCGGCCTGCAGGAGATCTTCGCGAACTTCGTCTCGGGCATCATCATCCTGCTCGAGCGGCCCATCCGCGTCGGGGACATCGTCACCGTGTCCGACATCGAGGGCCGCGTCACGCGGCTGCGGATGCGCGCGACGACGATCACAGACTTCGACATGCGCGAGATCCTCATCCCGAACAAGGAGTTCATCACCGGCAACGTGATCAACTGGACGCTCTCCGACCCCGTGACGCGCCTCGTGATCCCGGTCGGCATCGCGTACGGCTCCGACACGGCCAAGGCGCGCGACATCCTGATGAAGGTCGCGAGGAGCAACTCGCTCGTCCTCGACGAGCCGGGGCCGTCGGCGATCTTCCGCCGCTTCGGCGAGAGCTCGCTCGACTTCGAGCTGCGCGTGTACATGGAGAGCCGCGACTACTGGCCGGCGCTGATCGACCAGCTCCATGCGCAGATCGACCTCGCGTTCCGCGAGGCCGACATCGAGATCGCGTTCCCGCAGCGCGACCTGCGCGTGCGCTCGGTCGAAGGGCTGCGCGACGTGCTCGACTCGGTTCGCGAGGCGTCCGCGACGACGCCATGACGCTGCGTACACAGCTCCGGGACGAGCTCCGGGACGAGCTCCGCGCCGTCGCGACGCTCCTGCGCGAGGCCGAGCGCCCGGTGCGCGTCCTGCGCTCGGTCGCATGGGGCCGCGACGTGAAGGAGCGCTTCCTCGCGTCGGGCGGCACCGAGCTCCCGCGCATCGCGTACCCGCCGTTCGATCCCGCGCCGGTGCTCGCGGCGATCGCGCAGGCGCGCCGGCGCATCGACCGCGGCGCGCCCGGCGGAGCGTGGCTCGCGCGACAGGCGGACGCGATCGAGCGCGCAGCGCAACTGCTCGCGGCGATCGGCACGCCCGGGTTCCTCGAGCACGGCGTGGCGCTCTACGGCTCGCCGACCAGCCCGCACAGCGACGGCGTGTCGACCTCGATCGAGCTGGCGCGCACCGTCGACTCGGTCTGGTCCGAGCTGCACGACCTCGACCTCGGCGCGCCGCCGCCCGCGTGCCACCTCGCCGAGCACGTCGCGAGCGAGATTCGCGCCGCGGTCGTGCGCCACTTCGGCCCCGACGCGCCGGCGGTCGAGGTCGTCGACGAGCTCTCGGCGAACGCGCTCGCCGGCGCGCGTTCGATCCGCGTCCGCCGCTCGGCGTGCTTCACCGACCGCGACGTCGCGCAGCTCGTCCAGCACGAGGCGTTCGTGCACGTGTGCACGTCGCTGAACGGCCTGGCGCAGGAGCACCTGCCGCTGCTCGCGTCGGGCCATCCCGGGACGACTTCGACGCAGGAGGGGCTGGCCGTCTTCTCCGAGCTCGTCACCGGCGCGATGGACCCCGACCGGTTCCGGCGGCTCGCCGGGCGCGTGCTCGCGATCCAGATGGCGATCGAAGGCGCGGACTTCCTCGAGGTGTACCGCTTCTTCCTCGGCCGGATCGGCGATCCGAGCCAGGCGTTCGAGAGCGCGCGGCGCGTGTTCCGCGGCGGCGTCCTCACCGGCGGCGCACCGTTCATGAAGGACGTCGTCTACCTGCACGGGCTGATCCGCGTGTCGTCGTTCCTGCACGCCGTCGTCGCCGCGGGCCGCGCGGACCTGCTCGCGCTCCTGTTCTGCGGCAAGCTCGACGTCGAGGACGTCCCCGATCTCGCGGTGCTCGCGGCCGAGGGCATCTGCGCCCCGCCCAAGCACCTGCCGCCGTGGGTCGCCGACCGCCGCTTCCTCGTCGCGCACCTGACGTTCGCGCAGTTCCAGAACCGCGTCGACGCGGCGGCGGTCGAGGCGCACTACGACGCGCTGCTCGCGGCGGCGCCGCGCGTCACCGCGTTCGACGCGACGCGGGCCGGTCGATGAGGGAGCGGCGCGAGCTCCCGCTGATCGGCTGGCGCGAGTGGATCGCTCTCCCCGCGTTCGGCATCCCCCGGATCAAGGTCAAAGTCGACACGGGCGCGCGCTCGTCCGCGCTGCACGCGTTCGACATCGAGCCGTATCGCGCGCGCGGCCGCGATTGGGTGCGCTTCAAGGTGCACCCGGTGCAGCGCGCCGCCACGCCCGAGCACGTGGTCGAGGCGCCGCTCGTCGCGCACCGGCGCGTGCGCAACACGAGCGGGCGCGCCGAGCTGCGGCCCGTCGTGATGACGACGATCGCGCTGCTCGGCCGCGAATGGCCGATCGAGCTGACGCTCGCGTCGCGCGACCAGATGGGCTTTCGGATGCTGCTGGGGCGCCAGGCGGTGCGCCGCCGCTTCCACGTCGACCCGAGCGGCTCGTATTTCGGCGGCAGGCCCAAGCGCAAGAAGAAGTCGAAGAAGAAGCGCAAGTAGCCGCGCCTACTTCGCCGGCGCGAGCGCGACGTGCACGATCGCGTCGCCGCGGTTGACGAGCGGGTTCGTCGTGTGCCCGATGACCATGCCCGCGACCGGCGAGCGCGCGCGGCCCGGCATGCGACCGAACGCGTCGGTGACGACGCCGATCGTCTGGCCCGCGGCGACGGTCTCGCCGAGCTCGACGTCCAGGTGCAGGATCCCGCTCTTGCCGGCGCGGATCCAATGGCTCGAGGAGGCGACGAAGCCGACGTCGCCGGCTTCGACCGCCCCCGGCGGCAGCATGCCGAGCTCGACCATCACCGACAGCACCCCGCGCTCCGCGACGCGGATCGGCGTGCGCTCGAAGCGCAGCGCCTCGCCCCCTTCGTAGAGCAGCACGTGCACGCCGCGGCGCTTCGCGGCCTCGCGCAGCGAGCCGTCGCGCACGCGCGAGTCGATCACGACCGGCGCGCCGAACGCGAGCGCGCAGCGGCGCGTCTCGGGGTCGGACAGGTCCGCGCGGATCTGCGGCAGGTTGGTGCGCATCTGCGAGCCGGTGTGCAGGTCGATGCCGTACGCGCACTTCGTCACGACCTCGTTCATGAACAAGTGCGCGATGCGCGAGGCGAGCGAGCCGCGCCGCGAGCCGGGGAACGAGCGGTTCAAGTCGCGCCGGTCCGGCAAGTAGCGGCTCTGGTTGACGAAGCCGAGCACGTTGACGATCGGCACCGCGACGATCGCGCCGGCGAGCGCCTTCGCCTTGACGCGGTCGAGCACGCGGCGGATCGCCTCGACGCCGTTGATCTCGTCGCCGTGGATCGCGGCCGAGAGCCACACGGCCGGCCCCGGCCGCGCGCCGTTGATGACGCACAGCGGCAGCGCGAGCTGGCTGCCCGTGACGAGCCGCCCCATCGGCAGGTCGATGTAGCGCTTCTGCCCCGGCAGGACGCGGTGCTCGCCGATGTCGAGCGGCGCGTTGCGCTCGCTCACCCGCGCTCCTCGCGCTCGCGCTCGCGCTCGCGCGCCCCCAGCCAGCCGAGCCGCCGGAACATCCACAGCAGCCCGGCCGCGGCGACGAGGCTCACGCCCCAGAACCAGAGATAGCCGTACCGCCAGCCGAGCTCCGGCAGGTTGAGCGGGTGCGCGGTGTCGAAGTTCATCCCGTAGATGCCGGCGACGAACGTCAGCGGGATGAAGATGGTCGCGACCAGCGTGAGCACGCGCATGATCTCGTTCGTGCGGTGGCCGAGCATCGACAGGTAGACGTCGACCAGGCTGGACGCGAGCTCGCGATAGGTCTCGTTCACGTCGACGACCTGCATCACGTGGTCGTGCGTGTCGCGAAGGTACAGGCGCGCGGTGTCGGACAGCGGCGATTCGTCGTCGCGGATGAGCTGGCTGAGCGCCTCGCGCAGCGGCCACGCGGCGCGGCGGAACGCGCTCAGATCGCGCTTGATGCGGTACACGTCGCCGAGCGCGCGGCTGGTCGGCCGCTCGAGGATCTCCGCCTCGAGCCGCTCGAGCTGCTCGCCGAAGTGCTCGAGCACCGGGAAGTAGCCGTCGACGATCGCGTCGACGAGCATGCAGGCGAGGTAGTCGGCGCCCGACTGGCGGATCTGCTTGCGCCCGCCGCGCAGCCGCACGCGCAGCGGCTCGAAGCAGTCGCCGGGGCGCTCCTGGAAGCTGACGACGCTCTGCGCGCGCAGGAACAGGCTCACCTGCTCCCAGTCGAGCCGGCCTTCCTCGGTGACGCGGACCATGCGCAGGACCACGAGGAGCGCCTCGTCGTCGTACTCGTCGGCCTTGGGCCGCTGGCCGAAGTTGACGACGTCCGACATCGCGAGCGGGTGCATCCCGTAGCGCTCGCCGAGCCGCCGCACGATCGACCCGTCGCCGAGCCCCTGCACGTCGATCCAATCGGTCGCGTGCGGGCCGGCCCAGCTCTCGACCGCGTTCGCCGCGTCCGGATCGGACTCGACGAGGTGCTCGAGGTCGTACGAGAAGACGTGCACCCGAGGCGGGAAACCGTCCACGAGCATGAACGTCCCGGGCGCGGCCCCCGGGGCGGCGTACTGGCGTTGGAAGAGCGGGATCGGATCACGCTCGGGCTCGCGCTCGCGCTGGGCCATGGCGCGCATCGAAGCGAAACGGAGCGGCGATCTCCACCGTGGGGACCCGATTCACGGTCCGGCCCCGACCGATCCGCTCAAGTCCTGCGGCGAACGGTCGATAACGGACGTGGCGGCTCCCCGAGCCGATGTCGCGGCCGGGTAGGCGCCGATCCTCGCAACGAAAGGAGCGGTCCCCATGCCCGTCCCCGTTCGACGTCTCCTCGGCGCCGCGCTCGTCGCGGCCGTGCTCGGCCTGACCGCCGCCGCCGACGAGTACCTGTGCGACGACGCCGCCGGCTGCGTGGCGGAGCTCGACACGCCCGAAGGCACCCGCAAGGTCACGTTCCGCCAAGGGGACATGATCAACACCGACGACGGCTGGGTCGTCGACACCGCCGACGGCTGGAGCCGGCTCGACTGACGGAGGCGCACGTGCGAGCAGCGGCGAGCGAGCGGATCGGGCGGAGCGAGCGGCGCACCCGCGCCGCGCTCGCGGCCGCGGCGCTCGCGACGGTGCTCGCGTTCGCCCTGGCGCGCGACCCGCGCGCGCCGAGCGCACCAGTCGCGCACGTCGCGCACGTCGCGCACGT
>CAZGTQ010000266.1:0-17025 GCA_964528575.1 uncultured Planctomycetaceae bacterium
CCTTCTTCTTCGCCTTCTCGGCCTTCTTCTTCTTCTCCTCGTCGGCTTTGCGCGCCGCGTGGAGCGACTCGGCGAGCGTCGCGAGGTCCTCGTCGGTGAGGTGCGTGCGCACGCCGCGCAGGAGCTCGACGAACGCCGCGACCTCGGGCTCGGTGTAGGGGTAACCGAGGTTGCCGATCTTCTCGACGTCGCTCGTCGCCTTCGCGTGGCCGTACTGGTCGAGGACGGCGAACCAGGGGATGCCGCCCTCCTCGTTCGCGCGGAACTCGTTCATCAGGGCCGCGCCGCCCAGGTCGCGCTCGATGTCGACGTGCAGGACGACGAAGTCCTTCGCGAGCAGCGCCTCGATCGCCGGGTCGTGCGTCCAGTCCTCGAGGTGGTGGCACCAGACGCACGAGGGCGCGCCGAACGTGACGAAGGCCTTGCGGCCGTGCTCCTGGGCGGCCAGGAGCGTCTCCTCGAGCCGCTTCTCGGCCTTCCACGGCTTCGCGACGTGCTCCTTCAGGAACGCGAGCACCTTCGCGCGGTCGTGGTGCGGATTGCCCGGCTCGTGGATCGAGAACGGCTGGCTCTCCTGGTTGACGACGACCTTGCCGTCGGAGTCGAGGATCGTGATGTACGGGATGCCGTACGTCAGCACCTCGGAGCCGTACGCGCGCACGAGGTCGAGGTTCTTGTTCCACTCGCCGATGTCGACGTGGACGACCTCGTACTCGTACTGGATGAGCTTCGCGATCTCGGCGTCGTTCCTGAACAGACCGTCCAGGAGGCGGCACCAGGGTCAGTGATTGCTCCCCCAGGTGACGATGACGCGCTTGTTCTTGTACCACGCGCGGGTGAGCGCGTTGGTGAGGTCGGCCCAGGCGCTGGCTTCCTCGTCGTAGACCTGCCTGCGCTCGTCGTCGGCGCGCGCGTCGGAGGGCAGGTGCGCCGGCTCGGCGAGCGCGGCTCCGGCGAGGATCAGGATCGGAAGGATCGTCATGAGGAGCTCCGCGGTACTGCGAAGGCCGTGCGTCGGGGGAGCGCGAGCCGCAGCTTAGCTGCTAGCCCCGGACCCGGGGCCGAGCTACCGCGGTCCCGGTCGCGGCGCTCGATCCAGAGCGCGCGCGGCGGCAGGATGGGGGCGTGGCGTGGATCGAGACGATCGGGCCGGGCGAGGCGGAGGGGGAGCTCGCCGCGCTCTACCGCCGCTGCGCCGATCCCGAGACGGGGGCGGTCGACAACGTGATGACCGTCCACGCGCTCCATCCGCAGGGGCTCGCGGCGCACCTGGCGGTCTACCGGGCAGCGATGCGCGGCTCGCGGGGGCTGCCGAAGGTCGACCGCGAGCTCGTCGCGGTCGTCGTCAGCCAGCTCAACGGCTGCCGCTACTGAACCGCCCACCACCGGCGCGGTCTGCGCCGGCTGCTCGGCGACGACGCGCTCGAGGAGCGGATCGCGCGCGACTGGCGCAGCGCGGGTCTCGACGAGCGCCGGGCGGCGATCCTCGCGTACGCCGAAAAGCTGACGGTGAGCCCGGCGGCGATCGAGCGCGCGGACGTCGTCGCGCTGCGGGCGGCGGGGCTGGCGGACGCGGACGTGCTGGCGCTGGCCGAGGTCGTCGCGTACTACGCGTACGCCAACCGGATCGTCGACGGGCTGGGGGTCGAGCTCGAGGCGCCCGCGCGGCCGAGCGACGGGCCGCGCGCCTAGCTCGGCTTCCGCAGCTCGCGCGAGTTCGGCCCCGAGACGGTGGCCGGGTGGCCGCGTGTCGCCGCCGCCCTCGTGCTCCGATGTAGTGCCAACCCGCGGACGTAAGTCCTTGTCAGAGCTCGACTCGACCCTCTGAGCTGCGGAAGCTCGGCTAGGCCGGGCCCAGGATGCGGCGGGCCTGTTCGGCGGGGTCGCCCGAGCGGGTGACCGCTTGGAAGACGGTCTCGAGCGGGTCGTCGCGGCCGGCCTGGGCGCGCAGCTCGGCCATGCTGCCGAGCGCGACGAGGCGGCCGTGGTCGAGGATCGCCATGCGGTCGCAGACGCGCTCGACGACGTCGAGCAGGTGCGAGCTGTAGATCACGGCGCGGCCGCGGTCGGCCCAGCCGCGCAGGCAGGCCTTCACCACGGCCGTCGTCGGCGCGTCCAGGCCCGAGAGCGGCTCGTCGAGGACGAGCAGCGGCGGCGTCGTCAGCAGCGCGCAGGCGAGCGCCGCCTTCTGGCGCATGCCGCGCGAGAACTCGCCGATCGGGGTGTCGGCGCGGTCGGCGAGGCCGAACGCGTCGAGCAGGCGCTCGCTCTCGCGCGCGAGGTCGGCGTCGTCCATGCCGTGCAGGTGGCCGACCAGCGCGAGGTGCTGGCGCGCGCTCAGGCCGGCGTAGAGCGGCGCTCCGTCCGGCACGAACGCGAGCGCGCGGCGCGCCTCCAACGGCTCGCTCGCCAGCGAATGGCCCGCGACCTCGGCCTGGCCCTCGGTCGGTTGGAGCAGCCCGCAGAGGATCGAGAGCGCGGTGGTCTTGCCCGCGCCGTTCGGTCCCAACAGGCCGAGGACTTCCCCGGGACGCACCTCCAAGTTCAGCGCGTCGAGGGCGACGAGCTGGCCGTACCGGTGCGTCACGCCGCGGAAGGCGGCGACGGGCTCGGCCACGCCTATTCGGCTTCCTCGACGATCTCGACGCGCATGCCCGTCTTCTCTGCGACGAGGTCTGCGATCGCCTTCAGCCGCGTCCTCGGGACGGGCCGCCTCTGCTTGCCCTCGTGCGTGGTCGCTTTGGGCGGCGTGGTGATGGTGACGGCCGACGGCTTGGCCTTCGACACGTTGCGGATCCACGCGCGCAGCTCGGAGTCGGTCGAGTTGTCGACCGAGCCGCGCTGGAAGCGCGCCTCGAGGACCCAGTGCGAGTGCTCGACGCGCGAGAGGTTGGCGACCGCCTGCTTGAGCGCGCTGGGGCTCTCGCCGGTGAGCGCGCCGTGGCACTTCTGCGTGCCCGACGAGAAGCGCACGACCGGGCGGTCGTAGCTCGACAGAGCGTGGCGCACCTGGGCGTCCGAGAGGTAGCTCGGCTCCGTCTCGACGACCATCTTGGCGCGCGGGAACCACTTGTCGGACAGCTCGCGCAGGTTCTCGCTGATCTGCCGGAAGTCGGGGTGCGACGCCGGATCGCTCTCGCCGCCGATGACCGCGATCGTCTCGAGCTTCTGCCCGGCCTTCGACAGCTCGATCATGCGCCGCGCCGCCGTCGTGACGACGAGCGCCTGGCTGCACAGCCGGCCGCCGGGCGTGAACAGAGTCGGGCGGATCTCGAGGCTGGTCCCGTGCCTCGGGTGCTTCTTGGGACCTCGGATGATGTCGTCTTCCACGGCGGTACCGAAAGGTCGCGGCGGGGCTCGCGCCTCCGCCTGCCGGAGCGCGCGTCGGAGCCTGAAGGTCCGACGACGGCCGCCCAAAGTCATCCGAATATACGTCTCTCCCAGCGAGACGCGAGGGTGCGCCTGCCGAAGCTGCAGTCGAGGCGCCGATCGCCGGCCGTAGCGCCGCCGCCAGGAGCGCTGCTCCCGCCGCGCTCCGCAGCGGGTGCAGAGCCACCATCCGCAGCCAGCGCAGGGCCCAGGGCTCGCCCAGACGCGGCTCGATCGCGGTGTCGACGGCAAGCGCGATCCCCGAGAACAGCGCTCCCAGGGCTGCCGCGAGCCCCCAGCGCAGGCGCAGTCCCGCCGAATCGTGGGAATCGGCTGGCAGCGGCGTGTCCGGGCCGGGAAGCGTCGGCATGCATCGAGGACCGGTGGGGCGACGGACGGTGGCGGCGGAGGCGCGAAAGTGTCGTGTAAGTCGATGCGACATCCGTGGCGCGGCAGGCGGCCGTCCCGGCGCTCGGCGGTCGGCCTGGCTGCGCGCCCCTCGAGGCCCGCTCGACGGCGTGCGCGCGAGCGCGCTCGACGCGGCCCACCACCCCCACCCTCCGCCCTGCGGACCGGGCGCGGACGGCATCGGTTGCGCTCGAATCGTCTCGAACCGCGCGGCATGCGGGCACCTCTCGGACCCGTGCGCGGGACCCGCCGCAGCGGGCTTCCGGCGCGGCTTGACACCGCTCTCCGGGCGCTCCTACACTCCGCGCGCCTTTCGCGGCGCGAGGGGGCCGCCAGAGCGCCGGAATGCGCGCGCATCGGGATCGGGAACGCGCCGTTCCCGGCCCGTGGTCACGCTCTCTCGGCCCCCGTCCCAGCCCCTCTCGCCCTCGCGCACGCTCCGCGGCCCGGTCCAGCTTCGACGCTGGTGCCGGCGTCGTTCGCGCCGCTTCACCGCGGCGGCCTCCTCGGCCCCATGCACTTCGACTACCTGAACATCCTGCTCTTCGCCGCGGTCGGGCTCGTGTTCGTGTTCGCGAACCTGATCGTCGCGTCGGTGCTGCGGCCCAAGCGCAAGACCGACCAGGGGCTCGAGACGTACGAGTGCGGCGAGCTGCCGATCGGCGACGCCTGGGTCAACTTCGACATCCGCTACTACACGGTGGCGCTGGTCTACGTGATCTTCGCCGTCGAGATCGCCTTCCTCTTCCCGTGGGCGATCGTGCTGGGCCGCGCGCTGGACGGAGCGCACGGCATCGGGCTGTTCGCCCTGGTCGAAGGCGTGATCTTCATCGCGGTGCTCTTCGCCGGCTTGGCCTACGTGTGGGTGAAGGGCGACCTCGACTGGGTCCTGTCCTTCGAAGCGCGAGCCTACGCCCCCCCGGAGCGGCCGTCGCGCCCGCTGCCCTCGGTCGAGGAGATCGAGCAGCAGCAGGCGCTCGCCGCGCACGCCGAGAAGCACTCCGAGAAGAGCGACGACGGCGACGAGGCGGCCGCCTAGAGCCGCGCGCCAGAGCTGCGCCCCCCCCCCGAACGCCGACGCCGAAGGAACGAACGATGGGACTCCTGGAGAACCAATTCGAGGAGAACGTCCTCACCACGAAGGTCGACTGGCTCCTCAACTGGTGCCGTCTGTCGAGCATCTGGCCGATGACGTTCGGCCTCGCCTGCTGCGCCATCGAGATGATGGCGGTCGGCTGCGCGCACCACGACATCGACCGCTTCGGAGCGGGAGCGTTCCGCGCGACGCCGCGTCAGGCGGACCTGATGATCGTGGCGGGCACGGTCAACTTCAAGATGGCCGAGCGCATCAAGCGGCTCTACGACCAGATGCCCTCGCCGAAGTACGTCATCGCGATGGGCGCGTGCGCGACCGGCGGCGGCCCCTACTACAAGTACGGCTACACCGTCGTGAAGGGCGTCGACCGCGTCGTGCCCGTCGACGTGTACATCGCGGGCTGCCCGCCGCGTCCCGAAGCGCTGCTCGAGGGCCTGATGAAGCTGCAGGAGAAGATCCGCAACACCTCCGTCCTGCGGCGCCCGGCGCGGACCGCGTGATGGATTTCCACGGCATCTGCGACCGGCTGCGCGCGATCGGCGCGCCCGGCCTCGTGAGCCTCGACGAGCCGCGCAAGCCGAACCCCGACGACAAGGACGATGCGGGGCGCGCCGGCCTGCCGTTCGTGCTCGCCGACCCCGAGCACGTCATCGAGCTCCTGTTCTCCTGCCGCGACGACGAGCGGCTGCGCTTCGAGCAGCTCATCGACCTCAGCGCGACCGATCCGTCGAAGGACGACGAGTCGCTGTGGGTCGGCTACGAGCTGCTCTCCGTCGCCCGCAAGCACCGGCTCACGATCAAGTGCATCGTGCCGAAGAGCGATCCGCGCATCGCGTCGGCGACCGCGGTGTACAACGCGGCGCGCTGGCACGAGCGCGAGTGCGCCGAGATGTTCGGGATCACGTTCGTCGGCCACCCCGATCCGCGGCACATCCTGCTGCCCGACGACTGGGTCGGCTACCCGATGCGCAAGGACTACGAGTTCCCGACCGAGTACCACGGGATCTCCTGCGTGTGAGCCAGATGCCCGACTCGCAGACCGCTCCCTCCATCGCCTTCGACGACCGCTCGCGCACGCTGCCGAGCGGCGAGAAGGAGTACGTGCTCGACGTCCGCACGACGGACCTCGAGATCAACATGGGCCCGCAGCACCCGGCGACGCACGGCGTGATGCGGATCCTGATCCGCGCCGACGGCGAGCTCGTCACCGGCGCGCAGCCGCACCTCGGCTACCTCCACCGCTGCGCGGAGAAGATCGGCGAGAACGTCGAGTGGTTGCAGTACCTGCCGTACACCGACCGCTACGACTACCTCGCGGCGATGAACAACAACCTCGGCTACAGCATGGCTGTCGAGAAGTTGATGGACATCGAGATGCCGCGGCGCGCGTGGATGATCCGCACGATCGTGGTGGAGCTCAATCGCATCGGCTCGCACTTGATCGCGTTCGGCACCTACGGCCTCGACCTCGGCGCGTTCACCCCGTTCCTGTACATGTTCAGGGAGCGCGAGTGGATGATGGCGCTGTTCGAGAAGATCTGCGGCGCGCGACTGACGTACAGCTACATCCGCATCGGCGGCGTGTTCAACGACGCTCCTCCCGGCTGGCTCGGCGAGGTCGAGCGCTTCTGCGACACGTTCGAGGTGAAGTGGAAGGAGTACGTCGACCTACTGATGGTCAACCACATCTTCGTGAAGCGGACCGCCGACATCGGCGTGATCAGCGCGGAGATGGCGCTCGACTACGGGCTGACCGGGCCGATGCTGCGCGGCTCGGGCGTCGACTGGGACCTGCGCCGCGACATGCCGTACGGCCTGTACGGGGAGATCTGGAACGACGGCGCGTTCAAGATCCCGCTCGGCAGCGGCGAGATGGGCACGCTCGGCGACTGCTGGGACCGCGTCTACGTCCGCGTGATGGAGATGATGGAGTCGCTCCGGATCGTCCGCTGGTGCCTCGAGCACATCGAGCCGGGCGACGTGATCGGCAAGATCCCCAAGGTGCTGCGCGTGCCCGCGGGCGAGGCGTACACCGGCATCGAGAACCCGCGCGGCGAGCTCGGCCATTACGTCGTCAGCGACGGCGGCAAGATCGGGGTGCGCGTGCGCGTGCGCGCTCCCTCGTTCGTCAACCTCGCGGTGCTCGAGGAGATCCTCCCGGGCACGCTCGTCGGCGACGCGATCGCGATCGTCGGCTCGACGGACGTCGTCATCGGAGAAACGGACCGCTGAGGCCATGCACGCAGTGATCCAGAGCGGCTCGAACGCGATCCGCGACGTTCTCGCGGAGCAGGACGTCGTCGCGCTTCCCGGTTGGGCGAGCGCGCTCGGCGCGGTCGCGGCGGGGGTGGGCATCGCGATCGCGCTCGTCTCGGTCGTCGCGATGTTCAGCGTGTGGCTCGAGCGCAAGGTCTCGGGCCACATCCAGTGCCGCTACGGCCCGATGCGCGTCGGCTGGCACGGCTGGCTCCAGCCGCTCGCCGACGGGGTCAAGCTCCTGCTCAAGGAGGACATGATCCCCAAGGGCGCCGACCGCGCGCTGTTCGTGCTCGCGCCGGCGCTCGTGCTCGGGAGCGTGTTCGGAGCGATCGCGATCTTCCCGCTGGCGCCGGGCTTCTTCTTCGCCGACGTGAACCTCGGCGTGTTCGCGATCCTCGCGCTCTCGTCGACGACGACGATCGGCGTCGTCATGGCGGGCTGGTCGTCGAACTCGAAGTGGTCGCTGTACGGCGCGATGCGCGAGGCGGCGCAGGTCGTGGCGTACGAGATCCCGCTCGGCGTGTCGCTGCTCGTGCCGCTCATGGTCGCCGGCAGCTTCAACCTGATCGAGGTGAGCCACGCGCAGGCGGGCGGGCTCGGCATCTTCAACTGGTACATCTGGCCGTGGCAGAACCCGTTCATGCTGCCGGCCTTCGTGCTGTTCTTCGTCGCGGTGCTCGCCGAGACGAAGCGCGCGCCGTTCGACCTCCCCGAGAGCGAGTCCGAGCTCGTCGCCGGCTTCCTGACCGAGTACTCCGGCATCCGCTGGTCGTTCTTCTTCATGGAGGAGTACGCCGCGATGTTCCTGTTCTCGGCCGTCGGCGCCTTCTTCTTCTTCGGCGGCTACGAGAGCCCGCTCACGTGGGCGATCGCCGGGGGCACGCCCTACGCGGAGCTCGCCGGCACGCAGCTCCTGCTCTTCAACCTCGCCGCCGCGCTCGGCATCGTCGTCAAGGGCTTCATCGGCGTGTTCGTGATGATGTGGCTGCGTTGGACGCTCCCGCGCCTGCGCATCGATCAGGTGATGACGCTCGGTTACAAGTACCTCACGCCGCTCTCGTTGGCCTGCGTCCTCGGCGCGGGTGTGTGGGAAGCGATCTTCTAGGCCTCCCGAAACGAACGTTCACAACCAGAGATGGTCACCACCTCCGAGTACTTCAAGAACGTCTGGCTGGGTCTCAAGACCACGCTGGTCGGCATGCGCATCACGGGTAGGTACCTGTTGCAGAAGCCGATCACGGTGCAGTACCCGGACGAGCGGCTGCCGATCCCCAACCGCTATCGGGGGATCCACTACCTCGAGCAGGAGAAGTGCATCAACTGCCTCGCGTGCGCGCGGGCGTGCCCGATCGACTGCATCGAGATGGATGCGGTGCGGCACCACAAAGAGCTCGAGTGGATCAAGTTCACGCTCGACTACCAGAAGTGCATGTTCTGCGAGCTGTGCGTGTATCCGTGCCCGAAGGACTGCATCCACATGGGCACCGAGTACGCGTTCGTCAGCTACGACCGCAGCGAGTTCAATCACGATCTCCTCTCGTACAAGGGCATGTCGCGCGAGGCGCACCTCCGCATGCTCGAGAACATCGAGAAGGAGAAGGAGAAAGAGGCCAAGAAGGCCGCGAAGGAAGCCGCCAAGCCGAAGGCCGGCGACGCAAACGCCGGCGCGCCGAAGGCCGACGCGAAAGCCGATGCGAAGGCGGCGAAGAACGGCTCGGACGACGCCGGCGAGGCGGACGAGCAGAAGGACGGCGAGGCCTGAGATGGCCGAGCACGCGTCCAAGGTCTTCTACGCGGCGCTCCTGCTGTTCGTCCTCGTCCTGCTGGGCGCCGGCCTCGCCGAGGCCGGCGGCGAGGGCGTCGCGTTCGGTCTGTTCGCCGCGATGACGATCGGCGGCGGGCTCGTCTGCGTGTGGGAGCGCTCGGTCGTGCGCAGCGCGTTCGCGCTCATGGCGACGTTCACCGGCGTCGCGGGCTTCTTCGTGCTCCTGAACGCCGACTTCCTCGCGATGGCGCAGATCCTGATCTACGTCGGCGCGATCCTCGTGCTGCTGCTGTTCGGCGTCATGCTCACGCCGCCCGACCTCGGCGAGCGCAGGCTGCCGCGCGTCCTCGGCGCCCTCGCCGCGGTCGGCGCGACGTTCGGCTGGGTCGGGATGCAGGTCGCGGGCGCGCTGCGCACGCGGCCGTTCCCGGAGCTCACCGCGGAGGTCGACAACGGCGACCGCATCGGCTTCGGCTTCCTGCGCTACGACGGCTACGTCGTCGCGTTCGAGCTCGCGGCCGTCGTCCTGACGGTCGCGCTCGTCGCCGCCGTGTACATCGCGCGCCGCGGCAAGGTCGACGTCCGGCGGGCGCCGGGCATCGGCGGCATGGGCGCGCGGGAAGGAGATGCGCTCTGATGGGCATCGGAGCCTACCTCGCCGTCTCGGCGGCGCTGTTCGCGCTCGGCGTCGTCGCGATCGTCGCGCGCCGCAACGTGCTGTACGTGCTGATGGGGATCGAGATGATCCTCAACGCGGCGAACATCAACTTCGTCGCGTTCAACCGCTATCACGTCGTGAACGGCGCGGACGGCATGGACGGCCGCATGTTCGCGATCTTCACGATCATCCTGGCGGCGGCCGAGGCGGCCGTGGCGCTGGCGATCGTGCTCAACGTCTTCCAGCACTTCGATTCGGTCGAGCCGAGCGAAGCCGACCTGCTCCGCGAGTAGGCGCGCGAGCGAGACGATTCCCCGATGCTCGAGTTCAATCCGGCAGTCGACTTCAAGCTTCTGCTCGCGGTCCCGCTGATCCCGCTCGTCGGCTACGTGCTGCAGATCTTCCTCGGCAAGCGGCTGCCGCACGGCGACAAGATCCTGACCGGCGGGATGTTCGTCGTGATGTGCATCTCGCTGCTCATGGCGGCGAAGTCGATCTGGGCCGCCTACCACGGCGTGGAGTTCGTCTGGAACTCCGCCGACCACGCCGAGCACGGGATGGTCTTCAACTGGATCCACAGCGAGGGAGTCAGCGCGGAGAACGTCGTCGCGAGCATCTTCCTCGACCCGCTCGGCGCGGCGATGCTCGCCGTCGTCGGCGTCGTGTCGTTCTTCGTGCACCTGTTCTCGACGGGCTACATGCACGGGGACCGGCGCTACCACATCTTCTTCGCGAACATCAGCCTGTTCACGTTCGCGATGCTCGGCGTCGTGCTGGCCGACAACATCCTCTTCTTCTTCATCTTCTGGGAGTTGATGGGGCTGATGTCGTACCTGCTGATCGGGCACTTCGGCCACGATCCGACGAGCGCCCGCATCACGCACGCCGCCTCCGCCTGCAAGAAGGCGTTCCTGACGACGCGCGTCGGCGACGTCTGCCTCTTCATCGGCATCCTGATCTTCTACAACAAGCTCGATACGCTCTCGTTCACCGGGCTGTGGAGCGGGGCCAGGGACGCCGTCGCCGCGAACGGCGGCGAGTACCCCGCGTGGATGACGGGCGCCGGGCTCTTGGTCTTCGGCGGCACGGTCGGCAAATCGGCGCAGTTCCCGCTGCACATCTGGCTCCCGGACGCGATGGAAGGTCCGACGCCGGTGTCCGCGATGATCCACGCCGCGACGATGGTCGCGGCCGGCGTGTTCCTGCTCGGCCGCACGTATCCGCTGCTCTCGCCCGACGCGCTCGCCGTGATCGCGACTGTCGGCACGATCACCGCCGTCTTCGCCGCGACGATCGGCATGACGGTGCACGACATCAAGGGCGTCCTCGCGTACTCGACGATCTCGCAGCTAGGGTTCATGGTCGCGGCCGTCGGCTGCGGCGGCGTCGTCGCGGGCATGTTCCACATGGTCACGCACGCCTTCTTCAAGTCGTGCCTGTTCCTGTCCGCGGGCTCGGTCATCCACGGCTGCCACCACAATCAGGACATGCGCTGGATGGGCGGCTTGCGCAAGGTGATGCCGCTCACCTTCGCCGCGATGCTGATCTCGACGCTCGCGATCGCGGGCGTGCCGTTCTTCTCCGGCTTCTACTCGAAGGACATGATCCTCATGTCCGCGTTCGAGGCGAACGCGACGAGCTTCTCGGGAGCGACGCTCTTCGCCTCGATCGGCCTGCCGCTCGCGGCCGCGCTCACGGCCTTCTACATGTTCCGCCTGATCTTCCTGACGTTCTTCGGGGAGTACCGCGGACACCTGATGCCGCAGCACGCGGTGCACCACGGCGACGAGCCGGGCGATCCGGACCACGACCACGACCACGGCCATTCGCACGAGAGCCACGAGGGCCACGAGGGCCACGGGAGCCACGCGCCGCACGAGTCGCCCAGGCCGATGACGGTCGCGCTGCTCTGCCTCGCGTTGCTCGGCTTCCTCGGCGGCAACTTCTGGCTCGCCGCGCCGTTCGGCAGCGGCGACTGGTTCAACGAGAGCGTGTCGCTCGAGCGGCTCTACGGCGAGGACGTCGTCGCGGGGATCCCGCACCTGCACGCGCAGGCCCAGGCGCTGCACGCCGAGCACGCGATCCACGCCGCACACGGCGGCCCGCTGCCCGCGGACCTGTCGCAGGCGGCGATCGAAGCCGGCCATCGCAAGGCGAGCGCGCACAGTCTGGCGCTCTACGTCTCGCTCTTCGTCGCCTCGCTCGGCATCCTCTGCGCGTTCCTGATCTACTACCTGCGGATCTGGGACCCCGCGCGCATCACCGCAGCCCTCGGCATGGGATACACGACCGTGCGCGACAAGTACTACGTCGACGAGGCGGTGAACGCGACCGTGATCCGCGGCACGATGGCGCTGTCCAAGGGCCAGACGCTGTTCGACCGCTACGTCGTCGACGCCCTCGTCAACCTCGTCGGACGCGTCAACCGCTGGCTGGGATTCTTCGCGGCTGCGATCGACACGCGCATCGTCGACGGGCTCGTCAACTGGATCGCGACGTCGACCCAGGCCTTCGGCGCGATCTTCCGTCTGTTCCAGACCGGCCGCATCCAGCAGTACGCGGCCTTCGCCGTCGCCGGCGGCCTCCTGCTCTCCGCCTGGCTGATCCTGAGCTAGCACAGCCCCGATGGACCACATCCTCACCTGGATCACGTTCATCCCGCTCATCGGGATGACCGCCATCCTGTTCGTCCCGCGCACGAGCACGTCCGTCGTCAAGTGGATCAGCCTGGTCGCGACGGGCATTCCGCTCGTCCTCGCGACTTGGCTCTACTTCGGGCTGTTCGAGAAGACCGACGCTCTGCAGCACGTCGACCGCTTCCTGTGGATCGACGTCATCAAGGCGGAGTACTTCGTCGGCATCGACGGGCTCAGCGTCGCGCTCGTCTTCCTGACGACGTTGCTGATGTTCATCGCCGTCCCGGCGAGCTTCGGGATCCAGAAGGCGCAGAAGGGCTACTACGCGCTCCTGCTCCTGCTCGAGGTCGGCATCAACGGCGTGTTCGTCGCGCAGGACTACTTCCTGTTCTACGTGTTCTGGGAGATCATGCTCCTGCCGATGTACTTCCTCATCGGCATCTGGGGCGGGCCGCGGCGCGAGTACGCTGCGATCAAGTTCTTCCTCTACACGCTCGCCGGCTCCGTCTTGATGCTGATCGCGATCATCGCGTTGCGTCTGGACATGGACGCGCTCCCCACGGAGACGCCGTTCTCGATCCCGGAGATGACGCGCTTCGCGGCCGAGGGTCGCCTGCTCGGCGGCTCGCTCCCCGGCGGCGGAGCGCTGCTCGGGATGAAGTTCACCACGTGGGTGTTCTGGTTCCTGTTCGTCGGCTTCGCGATCAAGATCCCGGTCTTCCCGTTCCACACGTGGCTGCCCGACGCGCACGTCGAGGCGCCGACGCCGATCTCGGTCGTCCTGGCCGGCATCCTGCTGAAGCTCGGCGGCTACGGCATGCTGCGCGCGTGCTTCCCGCTCGTGCCCGACGCGTTCGTCACGTTCGCCTACGCGCTCGGCGTGCTGGGGGTGATCAACATCGTGTACGGAGCGTTCGTCGCGCTGGGGCAGAGCGACTTCAAGAGGATGGTCGCGTACAGCTCGGTCAGCCACATGGGCTACGTGCTGCTCGGCATGGCGGCGCTCACGCACTACGGCATGGCGGGAGCGGCGACCCAGATGTTCAACCACGGGACGTCGTCGGCCGTGCTCTTCCTCGTCGTGGGCGTGATCTACGACCGGGCGCACCACCGCGACCTGAACGGCTTCGGCGGCCTCTCGCAGGTGATGCCGCGCTACTGGGCGCTGACGACGCTCGGCTTCTTCGCCGCGCTCGGCCTGCCGGGCCTCGCGGGCTTCGTCTCGGAGGTGCTGACGCTCATCGGCGCGTACAACTCCGAGTTCGAAGGCTTCAAGACGCTCGTCGTGATCTCGGTGCTCGGCATCGTGCTCACCGCCGCGTTCCTCCTGTGGGCGATGCAGCGCGTGTTCCTCGGGCCGCTGAACCCGAAGTACAAGGCGTACGGCGACATCAGCGCGCGCGAGGTCTTCTGCCAGGCGCCGTTCCTGTTCCTGTGCATCTTGCTCGGCATCGTGCCGAGCCTCTTGCTCGACTGGATGGACCCGTCGATCAAGGCGTTGATCACCACGCTGAAGACGGGTCTCTGAGGAGACGAGCGACGTGCAGAGCGCCTACGTCGATGGCCTGAAGCTGCTGAGCCCCGAGATCGTCCTGGTCGCGGTCTCGCTGGTCGTGCTCGTCTACGACCTCGTCAAGAAGGGACGCGACTCGAAGCACTGCGGCTGGATCACGCTCGCGGGGCTCGCGATCGTGGCATGGCTGCTCGTCGGCCAGTGGAACACCCTCGAGGACGGCTCGAAGACCGTGTTCGGAATGGTCCGGCTCGACCGCTTCGGCGTCTTCTTCAAGCTCTTCACCGTCGCGTCGCTCGCCGTCGTCACGCTCTTCGTGCTCGGCGACCGCAACGAGCGCGAGCACGGCATCGGCGAGTACTACTTCCTACTCCTCGGCGCCGCGATCGGGGCCTTCTTCATGGTCAGCACGAACAATCTGCTGCTCATGATGCTCGGCCTCGAGCTGCTGTCGCTCGCGAGCTATGCGCTCGCCGGCTTCCACAAGGGCGACCGCAAGTCCGCCGAGGCCGCGATGAAGTACGTGATCTTCGGCGGCCTGTCCGCCGGGATCATGCTGTACGGCATCAGCCTCTTGTACGGCTTCACCGGCACGATCGATCTCGCGCAGATGGCGGGAGCGGGCGATCCCGCGCTCAGCCTCGCGACGCAGTTCGACCGCAGCCCGGTCCCGGTCGCCGTCGCGATCGTGCTCATCCTCGCGGGCTTCGCGTACAAGGTCTCGGTCGTCCCGTTCCACTGGTGGACGCCCGACGTGTACGAAGGAGCGCCGACCCCGGTCACGACGTTCCTCGCCGTCGCATCGAAGGCCGCGGGCTTCGCCGTGCTGCTGCGTTTCGTCGGCGCGCTCTTCCTGACCGAGGGCCTCGACGAGGCCGTCGCGGCCTACGGCCAGCGCATCGGTCTGCTGCTCGGGATCCTGGCGGCCGTCACGATGACGCTGGGCAACTTCTCGGCGCTGCGCCAGAACAGCCTCAAGCGTCTGCTCGCGTACTCGTCGATCGCGCACGCCGGCTACGTCCTGATGGGCCTGTCGGCGATGACGAGCGAGGGCTTCAACGCCGCGGTCTTCTACCTCGCCGCGTACTACCTGATGAACCTCGGCGCGTTCGGCGTCGTGATCTACTTCGAAGGGATCACGGGCACGGACTCGATCACCGCGCTGCGCGGCATGGGGGCGAAGGCGCCGCTCGTCTCGATCGCGATGGTCACGTTCCTCGTGAGCCTGACCGGCCTGCCGCCGACGATCGGCTTCATCGGCAAGCTGGCGCTGATCTACGCGGTCATCGACGGACCGACGATGGGCCTCGTCCTCGTGCTCTTCCTCGCGGTCAACACGGTCGTCAGCCTCTTCTACTACTTCCGCATCGTGAAGGCGCTGTTCCTCGAGAGCGGCGCCGAGCGCGAGGCGCGCCCGCACCCGCTGCTCGCGAGCCTGCTCGTCGCGCTCGCCGCCGGCACCGTGATCTACGGCCTCGAGCCGGCCTCGCTCGAGAGCTGGTCACGCTCCAGCACCGAGAGCCTCCAGCTCGAGCAGCGTTAGCGCGCGTCGCTCTCCCACGCGTCGAGCCAAGCGCGCGCCGTCTCCGCGCCCGGGGCCTGATGGCGAGCATCGTTCTGGCGGGCATCGTGCTGGCGGGCATGGTGCTGGCGGGCATGGTGTGCGAGCCGTTTCGCGTACCCGCGCTCGGCCTGTCCGCGCGCCGCGGGGAACAGCGGCGGCCGCGCGCGCTCGACGCGGCGCCAGCGCTCCCACGCGTCGACGGCGCGCGCGAAGTCGCGGTCGTCGCGCGCGGCGTGCTCCAGACGCGCCACCTCGCGCGCGACCTCGGTCCCGCGCCAGCCGGCGCGCAGCACGCCGCTCGCGAGCTGGAACGCGCCGGCGTCGCCCGCGTCGAGCGCCGCGCGCAGCTCCGCGAGCCACTCGTCGCGGAACGCGTCGAGCGCGCGCACGAGTCGCTCGCCGCCGTTGGGTCCGGCCGCCCGCCGCGCGCCGGCGTGCTCGCCCGCGAGCGCGAGCGCGACCGCCGGCCCCAGCTCGGCGGGCACCGGTCCGTCGAACGCGGCGCGCAGGTCCGGCCCTGGGAGCGCGGCGAGCGCCGCGCCGATCCCCGCGAGCAGCGCGTCGCGCTCGGCGGGATCGCCGCGCCAGACGACGCCGCCGGTGCGCCCGACGACGAACGCGCGCTCGTCGCCCGCGCGCAGGCCGCGCGCCCAGACGCCGGCCTCGGACGCAGGCATCTCGTGCACCGCGAGCGAGGCCCCGTGCAGCCGCTCGAGCGTCGCGAACGGCTCGGCCGCGTCGCCGCCGATCCGCACGAGGTGCACGCGCCCGTCGCGCCACGTCGCGCCCGCCCCGGCCGGGAGCTCCGGCGTGAGGCTGCCGGCCGCCGGAGCCTCCTGGGGCGCGGCGCTCACCGAGAGCGCCAACGCCACCGCCAGCGCACATGCCGCCACCATGACCGGATGGTACCCCGGCGCCCGAACCGGGCCCCGATTTCGGCGCCGACGCGCGCGAACGACCGCCGGCGCTCCTACCCTCGCGGAGCGTATGAACGTCTCGTCCGCGCTCTCCGCGCTCTCCGTCCACTCCAGGCCGACGGCCGGCGATCCGTGAACGGTCCGCAGCGTTTCGCCGCGGCGCTCGTGGAGCTCGACGCTGCGCTCGACTGGGCGTTGCTCGGCGAGCTCTACTGCGACGAGGGCGGCGCGACGTTCTTCGGCGCGGCCGACCGCGAGGCGTTGCGCGAGTCGGGGCTGCTCGTCGCGGCGGACCTGGGCGAGGCGCTCGCCGGGCGCGAGGGCACGAGCTTCTACGTCGGCGCCGCGGTCGCCGAGCTCGCGCCGATGCTGTGCGAAGCGCTCGTGCTCGCTCGCCACGTGCGCGCGGTCAATCTGCCCGGGCCCGAGGCCGACGAGCTGAACCGCGCGCTCGCCGCGGTCGAGCAGCGCGTCGGGCAGCGCCTCCCGCGCATCGAAACGGGCGGCCTCGAGGCGCTTGAGCCGGCGAGCTGCGACCACCTCTGGCTGGTCTCCGTGCTGAACGACCCCGGCGCGTTCCCCGCGCTGCACGATCGGCTGTACGGCCGTACCGGCGAGCTCGCGACCGGCCGCGGCGACGAGCGGGCCGAGCGCGCCCGCGCCGACGCGCTCCTTGACGCGGCGCTCGCGCGCCTCGCGCCTCCCGCGCTGCTCTCGACGACCGACGAGGAGCTCGCGCTCGTCGAGCCCGCGGCCGCGCGCCGCGGCTGGCGCCTCGCGGTGCCGCGCCGCGCGCGCCTGTCGCCCATCGTCGGCGACCCGATTCGGCTGTGCCGCGTC
>CAZGTQ010000267.1:0-67393 GCA_964528575.1 uncultured Planctomycetaceae bacterium
GGGTCGCGCTGCGCGCGGCGCGGGCGCGGACGGCCGCGGCGCGGGCGCCGCCGGCGCCGCGGTAGCGGTAGCGGGAGCGGGCGCGGGCGTCGCGCTCGCGGGCGGCGCGTCGAGCGTGCCGTCGTCGAGCCGCGCCTCGAGCGCGAGCAGCCGCTTCTCGAGCGCCGCGAGACCGACGCCGGTCGCGGGGTGCGCGAGCTCGAGCAACGCGAGCTCGACCACGGTGCGCTCGTGGCCGGCGACCTCGCCGAGCCGCTCGCGCGCGTAGAGCAGCTCGTCGAGCCAGGCTGCGATGCGCTCGTGGCCGAGGCGCTGCGCGCGCGCGGCGACCGCGGCGCGCTCGCTCTCGCCCAGCGCGAGCAGCGGCGTCTCGGCGCCGCAGTGCGCGACGACCAGGCACGCGCGCACGTGCGCGCACAGGCCGTCTAGGAGCGCGCTCTCGCCGCCGTCGGCGCTCGGCAGGCGCGCGAGCAGACCGGCGCGGTCGCCCGCTTCGGCGAGCGTGAGCAGCTCGTCGATCTCGCGCGGGCCGGCCTCGCCGCCCAGGCGCTCGAGATCGGCGAGCTGCGGCTCGTCGCCGACGAGCGCGAGCAACTGGTCGGCGAGCGAGAGCGCGTCGCGCATCCCGCCGCGCGCGCGCCGCGCGATCTCGTGCGTGAGGCCCTCGCCCGCGCGCACGTTCTCGAGCGCGAAGATCTCCGACAGCCGCTTCTCGATCACGTCCTCGCGGATCGGCGCCAGGCGCAGGACTTGGCAGCGCGAGAGGATCGTGTCGAGCACCTTGTGGAGCTCGGTCGTCGCGAAGAGGAACTTGACGTGCGGCGGCGGCTCCTCGAGCGTCTTGAGGAAGGCGTTGAAGGCCGCCTTCGAGAGCATGTGGACCTCGTCCACGATGTAGATCTTGTAGCGCGCCCGCATCGGCGCGTACGCAGCCTGCTCGCGCAGGTCGCGGATGTTGTCGACGCCGGTGTGGGACGCCGCGTCGATCTCGACGAGGTCGGCCTCGGCTCCCGCGTCGGCCGCGAGGCAGCGCTCGCACGCGTTGCACGGCTCCTTCGCCGGCCCCTTTTCGCAGTTGAGCGCCTTCGCGAAGATCCGCGCGGTCGTCGTCTTGCCGGTGCCGCGCGGGCCGTGGAAGAGGTACGCGTGCCCGAGACGGCCCTCCTCGATCGCGCCCTGCAGCACGCCGGTCGCGACCTCCTGGCCGGCGACGTCGGCGAACGTCCGCGGGCGGTACTTGCGGGCGAGGACGAGGTAGGCCATGGGGGCGCGATCTTAGTGGATCGGCGCGGCCGGCGTACGCGCGAGCAGCGCCCGTGCCCGCCAGTGGGCCCGGCCGCGCCGCACCGAGATCCGTGTCCTTAGGGCTGCTCCGTTCCCGGCCTGACCCGCTTCGAACCGAACCCCTCGCGACGGGCCGAGCCCACTGCCGGGCACCGACGCCGTGCTCGAAAGGTGGCGGAGAGGGCGGGATTCGAACCCGCGGTGCCATTGCTGACACACACGCTTTCCAAGCGTGCTCCTTCAGCCACTCGGACACCTCTCCGTCGCCCGAGCGAGCTCGAGCGCATTCTCACGTCGCCCGAGCGAGCTCGAGCGCATTCTCACGTCGCTCGAGCGAGCTCGAGCGTGTTCGGGATGGCGGAGAGGGAGGGATTTGAACCCCCGGTGCGCCGAAGCACACGCTGGTTTTCGAAACCAGTCCATTCAGCCGCTCTGGCACCTCTCCATCCTGTTCTGTTCCATCCTGTTCGGGTCGCGCCGCCTCGTCGGACGCCGCGCCGCCGCCGCGTTTGGCGCGGAAGAAGCGCTGCAGGAGCGCGCGCGCCTCGTCGGCCAGCACCCCTTCGGCGATCGCCGCTCGGTGGTTCAGGCGCGGGTCGCTCAGCACGCTGCCGAGCGACGCGCAGCCGCCGAACTTGGGATCGCGCACGCCCCAGACGACGCGCGCGATGCGCGCGTGGGCGAGCGCGCCCGCGCACATGAAGCAGGGCTCGACGGTCGTGTAGACCGTGCAACCCTCGAGCCGCTGGTAGCCGAGCGCGCGGGTCGCCGCGACGATCGCGATCATCTCGGCGTGCGCGGTCGGATCGCCGCGCTCGCGCGTGCGGTTGCGCCCCCGGCCGAGGACGCGCTCGTCGGGCCCGACGACGACGGCGCCGATCGGCACTTCGTCGGCGGCCGCCGCGCACCGCGCCTCCTCGAGCGCGAGCTCCATCAGGCGCTCGTCGGCGCTCGAAGGGTCCGCGCTCGGAGGCTCTCCACTCGAAGGGTCCGCGCTCGTGTCGTGCGACGTGGCCATGCCTCAGTCTTCGAAGCCGGGTTGTCAGTGCCGGGGAGCGCGGGCCGCCGGCGTGGCGACGCCGCGGGCCGGCGAGATCGACAGCGCCGGCGCGATCCGAGCGCGCTCGCGTGCGCGCTGCGGCCGGCGGCCGGCGTCGTGGTTGGTACACCCAAGAGGATTCGAACCTCTAACCTCCTGATCCGTAGTCAGGTGCTCTATCCAGTTGAGCTATGGGTGCTTGGGTGTGAGCGGTGCTCGGGCTCTGGCGTGAACGTGTGCCGGCGCGACCGGCCTCCGTTCGCGGGGGGGTGTATGTAGCCCTCGCGCCGAGGCGTGTCAAGGACGGCCGGCGCCGGGCGAGGGCCCGCGGGCGACCGCGGCGCGCGCGAAATGTCCATCGCGGCGCAGGGCGTCGGAGCGGCCCGCCGACTACTCTACGCGCATGCCCGCGCTGCGCCACCTCATCCGCCTGCAGGACCTCGACGACGCCGTCCTCGGCGACCTCCTCGACCTCGCCGACCGCATCAAGCGCCGCGGCGGCCGCGGCGAGCTCCAGGGGCGCACGGTCGGCCTGCTGTTCTTCCGCGGGTCCCTGCGCACCCGCGCCTCGCTCGAGGCGGCGGTGCACCAGCTCGGCGGCAGCGCGATCAACCTGACCGCGTCGAGCGACTTCTGGGAGCTCGAGGAGCGCGAGGGCAGCGTCATGGACGGCCGCGCGCCCGAGCACGTCAAGGACGCCGCGCGGGTGCTCTCGCGCTACGTCGACGCGCTCGCGATCCGGCCCGACACGACCGGGACGTCCTGGGACGTCGATCGGCGCGACGCGCAGATCGCCTCGTGGGCGCGCTACGCGACCGTGCCGGTGATCAACATGGAGAGCGCGCTGTGGCACCCGCTGCAGGCGCTCGCCGACGTCTTCACGCTGCGCGAGGCGCTCGGGCCGCTCGCGAAGAAGCGACTCGCGCTGACGTGGGTCCACGCGCCCGCGCCGGCGACCCCCGCGGTCGCGCATTCGGTGATCCACGCGGCGCTGCGCCTGGGGATGAACGTCGACGTCGCGCACCCCCCGGGCTACGAGCTCGACGAGGAGGTGCTCTCCGAGGCGCGCGCGCTCGCCGACGCGCACCGCGCGGAGCTGCGCGTCGGGCTCGAGCTCGACGCGGCGGTCGAGGGCGCGCACGCGGTGTACGCGCGCTCGTGGCACTCGCTCTCGGCCTACGGCAATCCGACGCTCGCGGCGAGCCGCGTCGCGCGGCTGCGCGACTGGAAGATCGACGAGCGCGTGATGGCGCGCAGCGACGGCGCGCGCTTCCTGCACGCGATGCCGATCCGGCGCAACCTCGAGGTGTCCGACGCGATCCTCGACGGTCCGGAGAGCCTCGTCGTCGAGCAGGCGGAGAACCGCTTGCACACGCAGAAGGCGCTGCTCTCGCTCTTGCTGCGCCGGGCTTGAGCGCGGCGCGACCGCGTCTTGTGCGCGCGCGGGCGCTGGTCTACTCTCGCTCGCATGACGAAGCCGGACTTCGTGCACCTGCACGTTCACTCCGAGTACAGCCTGCTCGACGGAGCGAACCGCATCTCCGACCTCGTCCAGGCGTGCCTCGACGACGAGCAGCCCGCGATCGCGCTGACCGATCACGGCAACATGTTCGGCGCGATCGAGCTCTACAAGAAGTGCACGAAAGCGGGGCTGAAGCCGATCCTCGGGTGCGAGGTGTACGTTGCGCGCGGCTCGCGGCTCCAGCCCCACCATCGCGTCCACAACGGCTACAACCACCTGACGCTGCTCGCGCGCGACCAGACGGGCTACCAGAACCTGCTCAAGCTCGCGTCGGCGGCGTACGTCGACGGTTACCACGTCCGCCCGCGCATCGACAAGGAGATCCTCGCGCGCCACGCGGCGGGGATCTCGTGCCTGTCGGGCTGCCTGTCGGGCGAGATCAACCAGCTCTTCGTCCAGGACAAGGAGAGCGAGGCCGAGCGCGTCGCCGTGGAGCTGCGCGACCTGTTCGGGCCAGAGCACTTCTGGCTCGAGCTCCAGCGCAACGGCATCGACATCCAGGACAAGGCGAACGAGGCGCTGGTACGCCTCGGGCAGCGGACCGGGATCCCGCTCGTCGCGACGAACGACATCCACTACCTGCGGCACGAGGACTGCCATACGCAGGACGTGCTGCTGTGCATCAACACCGGCGCGAAGCGGAGCGACGAGAACCGCTTCAAGATGGACACCGACTCGCTCTACTTCCGCACGCGCGAGGAGATGGGAGCGATCTTCCGCGACCTGCCCGACGCGCTGCGCGCGACGATGGACGTCGCCGAGCAGGTCTGCGTCGAGGTCGAGTTCGGCACCTACCGCGTCCCCGTGTTCCAGTCCGACGACGGCGAGGCGCCCGACGCGCTCTTCGACCGGCTGTGCGCGCAGGGGCTCGACGCGCTCTATCCGAGCGGCCACCCGCGCAGGGCCGCGGCCCTCGAGCGGCTCGCGGACGAGAAGCGCGTGATCAGCGACATGGGCTTCACGTCCTACTTCCTGATCGTGTGGGACCTGATCCGCTGGGCGCGCGAGCACGGCATCCCCGTCGGCCCCGGGCGCGGCTCGGCGGCCGGCTCGATCGTCGCGTACGCGCTCGGCATCACGAAGGTCGACCCGCTCGAGTACGACCTGCTGTTCGAGCGCTTCCTGAACAGCGCGCGCGTGTCGATGCCGGACATCGACATCGACTTCTGCAAGGAGGGCCGCGAGCGCGTGCTCGCGTACACGCGCGAGCGCTACGGCAAGGACAGCGTCGCGCAGATCGTGACGTTCGGGACGATGGCGTCGCGCACGGTCGTGCGCGACGTCGGCCGCGTGCTCGACGTGCCGCTCGGCAAGGTCGATGCGCTCGCGAAGGCGATCCCGGCGGGGCCGGGCGCGCCGTCGCTCGCGGTCGCGCTCGAGCGCGACAAGGACCTGCGCGAGAAGCGCGACGCCGAGCCGGAGCTCGCGGAGCTGTTCAAGTACTCCGTGCGGCTCGAGGGCATGGCGCGGCACATCTCGACGCACGCCGCGGGCGTCGTGATCGCGGACCAGCCGATCGACCGCTACGTCCCGCTCTGCACGCACGACGGCGAGGTCGCGACGCAGTGGCCCGCGCCCCAGCTCGAGGAGCTCGGCCTCCTCAAGATGGACTACCTCGGGCTGCGGACGCTGACGATCCTCGACCGCGCGCTGCAGAACATCGCGAAGCAGGGCGGCACGCCGCCCGACCTCGACCGGCTGCCGGCCGGCGATCCGACGACGTACGCGATGCTCGAGGCGGGCGACACGCTCGGCGTCTTCCAGCTCGAGTCCGAGGGCATGCGGCGCCTGCTCGCGCAGCTCAAGCCGGACTGCTTCGAGGACCTGATCGCCGTGCTCGCGCTCTACCGGCCGGGCCCGCTCGAGTCGGGGATGGACCAGATGTTCATCCGCCGCAAGCACGGCGAGGAGGCGATCGACTACCCCCACCCGAGCCTGGAGCCGATCCTCGAGGACACCTACGGGTGCCTCGTCTACCAGGAGCAGGTCATGCTCATCGCGAACGTCCTCGGGGACTTCTCGCTGAACGAAGCCGACAACCTGCGCAAGGCGATGGGCAAGAAGAAGCCCGAGATCATGCAGCAGTTCTCGGCGCAGTTCGTCGAGGGAGCGAAGCGCAACGGCTGCGCCGAGGGGACGGCGAAGGAGATCTGGGACAACATCGTCAAGTTCGGCGGCTACGGCTTCAACAAGTCGCACTCGACCGCCTACGCGATGATCACGTACCAGACCGCGTACCTGAAGGCGAACCACCGCACGGCGTTCCTCGCGGCGAACATGTCCTGCGAGATGCAGGACTCGGCGAAGATCAAGGCGTTCTACGACGACGCGCACGACCACGGCATCGAAGTGCGCCCGCCGCACGTCGAGAAGTCCGACTGGGAGTTCGAGCCCGAGGACGGCGCGATCCGCTACGGGTTCGGCGCGATCAAGGGCACCGGCAAGAAAGCGATCGACGCGATCGTGCGCACGCGCGACGCGCTCGAGGCCAAGAAGACGCTCCACGCGCTCTGCGCATCGGTCGACCCCGCCGAGGTGACGCGCAGCACGTGGGAGGCGCTGATCAAGGCCGGCGCGTTCGACCATCTCGGCCACGACCGCGGCGCGGTGCTGCACGCGCTCGACGCGGCGATGAGCGAGGGCGCGCGCGCGGCGGCGGACCGCCGCGTCGGCCAGACGTCGCTGTTCGGCGCGTTCGACGACGGCGGCGCGGCCGAGGAGAACGGCGCCGACGCGGGCGGCGACGGCATCGACGACCGGCACGCGCTCCAGCGCGCGGAGGTGCTACGCGCGGAGTACGAGGTGCTGGGCTTCTACCTGTCGGGGCATCCGCTCGAGGAGCGCGCGGGGCTGTTCGCGCTGCTCTCGACGACGTCGACGCTCGAGCTCGCGCAGCACCAGGGCGCGCAGGTCGCGCTCGCCGGTCTGATCCTCGGCAAGAGCGAGACGCTCGTGAAGAACGGGCGCATGGCGGGCCAGAAGATGGCGCGCTTCGCGCTCGAGGACCTCGACGGCAGCGTGAGCGTGATCGCCTTCCCGCGCACGTACCTCAAGTGCCGCGAGCGCATCGTCGACGACGCGATCGTCGTGTGCGTCGGCAAGGTCGAGGAGCGCGGCGACGAGCCGGGGCTCATCCTCGAGGAGGTGCTGACGATCGACGAGGCGCTCGCGCGCTTCGAGGGCGGCGTCGTGATCCGCCTCGAGCCTTCCGACCGCCCCCAGCTCGCGCCGCTGCGCGAGCTCGTGCGCAGCCACGCCGGCGACAAGCCGCTCTATCTGCAGGTGCTCGGCGAGGACGGCCGCCTGCGCCGCGTGCGCGTCCCCGACACGTCCCGCGTCCGCGCGAGCGCGGAGCTCGCGGGCCAGGTCGAGTCGCTCCTCGGCAACGGCCGCGTGAAGCTGGCGCGCTACTGAGTCAGCCGTCCCGGCCGGGCATCGCGCCCGTCCGGCCCAGGAGCCACGAGATCTCGTCGCGCAGATCGTAGACGTCGCGGTGCTCGGGGTACGGGATCTCGAAGACCTTCGCCTCGCGCGCCGCGGGATCGATCTCGAGACGGCGGATCGGCGAGCGCGGCCCCTGATCGCCGGTGCTCCAGCGGTGGATCCCGCCCCCCGGGATCGGCTCGCGGCGATCGACGGTGTACGCTCCGGCCGCCTCGCGCTCCGCGAAGATCCGCTCGAGGTCGGCCTGGTAGCGGCTGTGCGACTCCGTCAGACGAGCGGCGAGCTCGTCCTCGGTGAGGTGGCCGAGCGTCGCGTCGAAGTGCTCGGCGGGGAGCGGCTCTCGCTCGAAGGTGCGTGCGACGTCGGTCGGCGCGGCCGCCTCTGGAGCCGGGCGCTCTTCGAGGGGATCCCGAGCTTGAGCGCGGTCGCCCTCGTCGAGCCGACCGGCGACGAGCCTGACATCCGTCGCCGTCTCGCCGAGCTCCTCGAACGGTTGCGGCCGCGCTCTTCGCGCATCGCCCTCGTCCGCGCGGCGCTCGGCGAAGAACAGCCAAGCGAGCGCGGCGATGCAGACGACGAACCCGAGGACCAACGAAAGACGTGCGGGCATGAGCTCGGTCGCCTCTCTCGGCGACTTCTCTCGGCGACTTCGCCGAGCGTAGCACGGGCCGGGCCTCCCGAGCGCCCTCAGCTCGTCGCCGCGAACCAGGCGGCGGCGTACGCCTCCCAGTCGGCGAGGGTGCACGCGCCGTCGCCGTCGAAGTCCGCGTGCAGGTTGCCGGCGAGCAGGACCTGGGCGAAGAGCACCGCGTCGCCGTACGTGACGACGCCGTTCAGGTCCGAATCGGCCGCATCGAGGATCTTCAGCTCGAAGGACGCCGACGCGCTCTGCGCGTCCGCCGCGGAGCCCTGGCCGGCCTGGGCGAGCGCAAGCGCGTCGAGCCGGTGCCCGCCGGGGCGCAGCCAGCCGAACGCGACCGTGGAGCCGCTCCCGCCCCAGCTCGCGTCGATGCCGAAGACCTGCGCGCCGCCCTTCGACACGCGGGCGCGCGCCTCGTTGTAGCCGAGCTGGCTCTGCGCGTTCGCGACGAACAGGTAGCGCACCTGCGCCGTCACGTCGAAATCGACCGTCACCTTCGACGCCGCGCTGGAGTCCGACGAGAACAGGTTCCCCGTCGTCGATGCCGTCGCGTCGAGATCGGCGCTCAGCGTCGAGCTCGAGAGCGCGGACACCTGCACCGCGCGCGCGTCGGCGACGTGCACGCCGTAGTAGTCGTCGAGGTCGCCGACGAGGTCGGAGCTCCACGCGCCCGCGGTGCTCGCGTCGCTCTCGGAGTCGGACAACCCGTTGTTGAACTCGTAGTCGAATCCGAATGCGGCGACCTCGGTGCGCCGCTCGGCGCCCTGGACGTCGACCTGGGCACCGGCGAGCGAGGCGAGGAGCACGAGAGCAGGCGGAGCGAGCTTCATGCCGCCATGCTCGCGCGGCGCGCGCCGACGGACCAGTGAAGATCGGCGAAAGGGCGCGCTACCGCGCCCGAACGTCTCCCGGAGGGCCGACATCCACGCCACGCTCCTTCAGACTAGCAGGCGCTTCGCGCGGCTCCCGCGCAGCGGCGCCCCCGCGGCCAGAGATCGTCGCAGCGCAAGGTGCTACCGACCCGGGACGTGCGACGGCCACCGCGGGCGCGAGGCGCGCGGTGGCCGTCGATGGGCTCTCGGACGGGACCGGAGCCGGGGAAGCGGGAGCTAGTCCTCGGTCTCGTCGTCGTCGGCGGCGCTGCGCTCGACGAACTCGAGGATCGCGCGCTGGCCGTTGTCGCCCAGGCGCGGCTTCGAGAGCTTGAGGATGCGGCAGTAGCCGCCGGGGCGCTCCTTGAAGCGCGGGCCGATCACTTCGAACAGCTTCGCGGTCGCGTCCTGGTTGCGCAGGCGCGAGAAGACGACGCGGCGGTTGTGGAGCGTCGGCTCCTTCGCGGCCGTGACCAGCTTCTCGATGAACGGCTTGACCGACTTCGCCTTCTGCACGGTCGTCGTGATCCGCTCGTGCTCGATCAGCGAAGCGGCCATGTTGCGCGTCATCGCGCGGCGGTGGCTCGCGGTCCGCCCCAGCTTGTAGCCCGATACTCGGTGTCGCATCGCTCGGTTCCTCGGCCTCTCAGACCTTCATGCCCAGGCTGAGGCCGTTCTCGGCCAGCTTGGCCTTGATCTCGGTCAGGCTGGTCTTGCCCAGGTTCTTGAGGTTCATCACCTCTTGCTCGGTCAGCGAAACCAGGTCACGCATCACGTGCAGGTTCGCGCTGTCGAGGCAGTTGCGCGCGCGGACGGAGAGCTCGAGGTCCGTGATCGGACGGTCGAGCAAGCGCTCCATCTCCTGCTGCTCGCGGTTCTTCTGGTTGTACTCCGACTGCGTCGGATCGCCGGTGACCGGCTTGTCCTCCTCGCCCATGTCGACGAGGACGAACGGGTTCAGGTGCTTGCGGTAGATCTTCGCCGCCTCGGTCAGAGCGAGCTGCGGCGAGATGGTCCCGTCGGTCCAGATCTCGATGATGAGCCGGTCGTAGTTCGTGAACTTGCCGACGCGCGTCGCCTCGATCGCGTAGCGCACGCGGTGCACGGGCGAGTAGATCGCGTCGACCGGGATCGTGCCGAGCGGCTGCCCGTCGGCGACGTTCTCCTCGGCCGGAACGTAGCCGCGGCCCTTCTTGACCTCGAGCTCGACGTTCAGGTCGCGGTCGAGCGTCAGCTCGGCGATGTGCAGGTCTCTGTTCACGACGACCGCGTCGCCCTCGCACCGCACGTTGGCGCCAGTGACCGGTCCCTTGCCGCTCTTGTTGATGCGGCAGGTCATCGGACGCTGGCCCGGGTACTGGATGCGCAGACGCTTGAGGTTGAGGATGATGTCGGTGACGTCCTCGTAGACGCCCTCGAGCGAAGCGAACTCGTGCTCGGCTCCCTCGATGCGGACGGCGGTGACGGCAGTGCCCTCGATCGAGCTCAGGAGCACGCGCCGCAAGCCGTTGCCGATCGTGTGGCCAAAGCCACGCTCGAACGGCTCGACGACGAAGCGCCCGTATTCCTCGGTGAGCGTCTCCGCCTCCGGCCTCACGCGGCTCGGGAGCTCGAAGTTGCGCCAACGGATTCTCATGTCCAGGTCTTCTGAGGTGGGGCTCTGAGGGTTCGGTGTGCGGTCTACGGTGCGGCCTACTTCGAGCAGAGCTCGATGATGAGCTGCTCTTGGATCGGGTGCGGGACGTGCTCGCGGCGCGGAAGCGCGAGCACTTTCCCGGTGAGTTTGTCGCCTTGGACCTCGAGCCAGTCCGGGACGGTCTGCGACTTGTTCACCTCGACTGCCTCGTTGACCATCTTCCTGGTCTTCTCGTGCTCCCGGACCGCGAACACGTCGCCGGGACGCAGCGAGAACGACGCGATGTCGACGCGCCGCCCGTTCACGAGGAAGTGGCCGTGGTTGATCATCTGGCGCGCGTGGTTGCGCGAGAGGGCGAACCCGCTCGCGAGCACGACGTTGTCGAACCGGCGCTCGAGCAGCGAGAGCAGCGTCTCGCCCGTGTTGCCCTTCCTACGCTCCGCCTCTTTGAAGTAGAGACGGAACTGGCGCTCGAGCACGCCGTAGATGCGCTTGAGCTTCTGCTTCTCGCGCAGGTGGACACCGTAGTCGGTGATTTTCGACCGGCGCTGGGCGTGGACCCCGGGCGGATAGTCGCGGCGCGAGATCGCGCACTTGTCGGTGAAGCAGCGCTGTCCCTTGAGGAACAGCTTCATGCCCTCGCGCCGACACAGTTTGCACTTGTTGCCGATGTAGCGTGCCATGTTCGTTCGTTGGTGGCCTGGTGCGTCTCAGACGCGGCGGCGCTTGCGGGCGCGGCAGCCGTTGTGGGGCAGGGGGGTCACGTCCATGATCGAGACGACCTTCATCCCCGCGTTGGAGAGCGCGCGGACGGCCGCCTCGCGGCCGGAGCCGGCGCCCTTCACGCGCACCTCGATCTCTTTCATTCCGTTGCGCATCGCGCCCGACGCGGCGCGGTCGGCCGCGCGCTGAGCGGCGAACGGCGTGCTCTTGCGCGTGCCCTTGAAGTTCGCGGTCCCCGACGAGCCCCACGAGATCGTGGCGCCGGTCGTGTCCGTGATGGTCACGATCGTGTTGTTGAAGCTCGCCTTCACGTGGGCGATGCCCTTCGCGACGCTCTTGCGCGTCTTGCGTTTCGCGGACTTGGCCATGTGCTCGTCCTACTTCATCCCTTTCACGGACTTCTTCCCGGCGACCGTCTTCTTCGGTCCCTTGCGTGTGCGCGCGTTCGTCCGCGTCCGCTGGCCGCGCACGGGCAGCCCGCGCCGGTGGCGCAGACCGCGGTAGCAGCCGATGTCGCGCAGGCGGCTGATGTTCGCTGCGACCTGGCGGCGGAGCGCGCCCTCGACGACGTAGACCTTCTGGACGTGATTGGCGAGGTTCGTGATCTGCTCCTCGTTCAGGTCGCCGGCGCGCATGCCGGGATCCAGAGCGAGGTCGGCGCAGATCTTCTGCGCCGTCGTCCGACCGACGCCGAAGACGTAGGTCAGCGAGATCTCGAGTCGCTTGTTGGGCGGGATATCGACACCGATGACGCGCGGCATGGCTGCTCTCCGAGGGCCGGGCTACCGGCCCTGCCTCTGCTTGTGACGGGGGTCCGATTTGCAGATCACGCGCAGGACCCCGCGGCGCTTGATGATCTTGCAGTGGATGCACATCCGGCGAACGCTGCTTCGAACTTTCATTACCTTCTCCGCCGCGGCCGGCGGTCGCCGCGATACACGATCCGCCCCTTGGTCAGGTCGTAGGGCGACATCTCCACCGTGATCTTGTCCCCGGGCAGGATGCGGATGTAGTGCATGCGCATCTTGCCGCTGACGTGGGCGAGGATCGTGTGACCGGACTCGAGCTTCGCGCGGAAACGCGCGTTCGGCAGAGCCTCGGTCACGACCGCCTCGACCGTGATCGGTTCTTCCTTGGCCACTAGGCCTTCCCCCCGCTCGCTTCGAGCCCGTTCGACGAGATCCAGCGAGCCAGGTCGGCGAAGACGGCGTCGGGAGCGCGCTCGCCGTCGACCTTGCGCAGGATGCCGCGCTCCTCGTAGAAGCGGACCAACGGCGCGGTCTGCTCGTGGTAGACCCGCAGCCGCTCGCGCACGACCTCCGACCGGTCGTCGGGGCGCTGGACGAGCTCCCCGCCGCACGCGTCGCAGCGCCCTTTCTCGCGCGGGGGCGCGAACTCCGCGTGCTGCACGTTGCCGCATTTCGAGCAGACCAGTCGCCCGGACACGCGGCGCACGATCGTGTCGTCGGACACGACCAGCTCGTAGACCTCGGGGCGCGCGTCGTCGCCGAGCCGCTCGTCGAGCGAGCGCGCCTGGCCGTCCGTGCGCGGAAACCCGTCGAGCAGGTACCCCTCGGCGCAGTCCGGCTGCGCGACGCGGTCGAACAGCATGTCGAGCACGAGGTCGTCGGGGACGAGGCGGCCCGCGTCCATGTACTGCTTCGCGCGGCGGCCGAGCTCGGTCCCCTCGCTCTGGTGCTTGCGGAACAGGTCGCCGGTGGACACGTGGGACAGACCGCTGGACGTCGCGAGGCGCGACGCCTGCGTTCCTTTCCCTGCGCCCGGAGCTCCTAGGAGGATGACCACCTTGACCATGTTCCTTCGCGCGGCGCTCAGCCGCGTCGGGCCCAGCCTCCGGGACCGCCCTGTCCGCCACCCTTCATGAAGCCCTCGTAGTTGCGCATCACGAGTTGCGCGTTGAGCTTGTCCACCAGGTCCATCGCCACGCCGACGACGATCAGCACGGAGGTGCCGCCGAGGAAGTACGCGAGGTTGCCCTGGAGCGAGGGGATCGTGCCGGTGACGAAGTTCGGCAGCACCGCGATCAAGGAGAGGAACACGGCGCCCGCGAGCGTGATGCGGGTGAGCGTGCCCTTGAGGAAGTCGGCGGTCCGGCCGCCGGGACGGATGCCGGGGATGAACGAGCCGTGCTCGCGCAGGTTGTCGGCGATCTCGTCCGGCCGGAACATCAGGTTGTTCCAGAAGAAGCAGAAGCCGAAGACGAGCAGCAGGTTCGACACGACGTAGATGAAGCCGTCCGCGTCGCCCACCACGTCGCGCAGCGCGCCCCAGTCGAGCATCTCCGCGACGACCGTCGGAAGGATGAACAGCGCCGAGGCGAAGATGATCGGCATGACGCCGGCCATGTTCACCTTGAGCGGCAGGTAGTGCCGCTGGCCGCCGTACACGCGGCGCCCGCGCGTCAGGCGCGCGTACTGGATCGGGATGCGGCGCTCGCCCTTCTGGATGTAGACGATCACGAGGACGATCGCGACCCAGATCGCGGCGAGCGTGAGGATCGTGTTGTACGCCTCGCTCTCCTGCGTGCTGATCACCTGCCCGAGGCTCGCCGGCATCGTCGCGATGATGCCCGCCATGATGATCAGCGACGCGCCGTTGCCGATGCCGTACTCGGTGATCAGCTCGCCGATCCACATCACGAGCAGCGCGCCGGCTACGAGCGAGAGGATCACGACGATGCCGAGGCCGAAGACGTTCGTGCCCTCGGTGATCAGGCCCGGGAGCTTCAGGAAGACGCCGAACCAGATGAACATCGCCTGGAGCAGCGCGATCGGTACCGTCGAGAGGCGGGTCCACTGGTTGATCTTCTTCTGGCCGCTCGCGCCCTCCTTGGCGACGGCCTCGAGCTGGGGCGAGACCTTCGCGAGCACGGAGAAGATGATCGACGCCGAGATGTAGGGCATGATCCCGAGCGCGAAGAGCACGGTCTGCCCGATCTGGGCGCCGGTGAACGCGCTGAGCAGGCCGAACAGCGAGCTGCCGGCCGAGCGCGACGCCTCCTCGATGAAGTCGGGGCTGATGCCCGGGATCGGCACGTGGAAGCCGACCCGGTACGCCGCGAGCAGCGCCAGCGTCGTGACGATCTTGCGGCGCGTCTCAGGGATGCGCAGGAGCTGTAGGGCGCGAATCTCCACGACGCTCTACTCCTCGCCCCCCTCCGCGCCGTCCGTCTCGCGGCCGCGCGCGTCCAGGTGGACGAGCGTGCCGCCCGCGGCGGTGATCTTCTCCGCCGCCGACTTGCTGAACTTCTGCGCGCGGACCGTGAGCTTGCGACCGATATCGCCGATGCCCAGCACCTTGAGCAGCGGCGACTGCTTGCTGGCGAGGCCCTTCGCGAGGATCGCCGCCAGGTCGACGACGTCCCCGTCGGCGAACTCGGCGAACCGCTCGACGTTGATGATCGTGTACTCCGTGCGGAAGCGGTAGTTCGAGAACCCGCGCTTGGGGACGCGCCGGTAGAGCGGCATCTGGCCGCCCTCGTGGCCCGGCCTGCGACTCGAGCCCGAGCGCTGGCCGTAGCCCTTGTGGCCGCGGCCGGAGGTCTTGCCGTTGCCGCTGCCCGTGCCGCGGCCGACGCGATGGCGTCGGTCGTGGCGTTGGCCCTTGGCGCAGACGGTCTGGAGGTCCATCGCTACAGCTCCACTCCACGCAGCTCGGCGACCTGCTCGCGCGTGCGCAGTTGCGCGAGCGCGTCGATCGTCGCCTTGGTCAAGTTGATCGGGTTCGTCGACCCGTAGGCCTTGGTGAGGATGTTCTTGATGCCGGCCATCTCGCAGACCGCGCGCACGGCGGCGCCCGCGATGATGCCCGTGCCCTCGGACGCCGGGACCATGCGGATCACGGCGCCGCAGAACTCGCCGGTCACCTCGTGCGGGATCGAGCCCGCCGCGGTCAGCGGCACGCGCATCAGATGCTTGCGCGCGTCCTTGGCGGCCTTCTCGATCGCCGGCGGCACCTGGCGCGCCTTGCCGAAGCCGCAGCCGACGATGCCGTCGCGATTTCCCGCCACGGACAGGGCCGAGAACGAGAAGCGCCGGCCGCCCTTGACGACCGCGCTGCAGCGGTTGACCCGCACGAGGACCTCGGACACGTTCCCGAGCTCGTTCGCTTCCGCGTGGTCGATGTACTGGATCTCTTCGCGCATCAGAACTGGAGCCCTTCTTCACGGGCGGCTTCGGCCAGCGCCTTGACGCGGCCGTGGTACTTGCTGGCGCCGCGGTCGAGCACGACCGCCTGGACGCCGGCCTCCTTCGCGCGGCGCGCGATCTCGCGACCGATCACGGCGGCGCGCTGCGTCTTGTTCTTGCCCTCGAGATCGCCTCCGAGCGAGCGCGCGGTCGTGCCGATCCCGCACAGCGTGCGGCCGGTCTCCGCATCGACGATCTGGGCGTAGATGTGCTTGACGGAGCGGTGCACGCACAGCCGCGGACGCGTCGCGTGCACCGTGATGCGCCGACGCGTCGACAGCTTGCGGCGGTCGCGCTGCTGATTCTTCCTGCGGGTCGCCTTCATCCGAGCCTAGCTCCCGAAGCTCTTGCCGACCTTGCGGCGGACGAACTCGTCCTTGTAGCGGATGCCTTTGCCCTTGTACGGCTCCGGCGGGCGCACCTTGCGGATCTGCGCCGCGAGCTGACCCACCGCCTGCTTGTCGATGCCCTTCACGACGACCGTCGTCGGGTTGGGCGTCTCGGCCTCGATGCCCTCGGGCAGCGGGATGTCGACGGGATGGCAGAAGCCGATGTTGAGCACGAGCTTGCGCCCCTGCGCGCTCGCGTTCCAACCGACGCCGATGATCTCGAGGTCCTTGCGGTAGCCCTCGGTGACGCCGCCGACCATGTTCGCGAGCAACGCGCGGGTCATTCCGTGGTACGCGCGCGCCTGGCGCGCCTGACCCGCGCCGCTGAGCGTGACGGAGGCCTCGCCGCCTTCGACCGCGACGTCGACCTCGGGCCGCAGGACCATCTCCAGCGTGCCCTTCGGGCCGCTGACCTGGACCCGGCGCTTCGGGCCGAGCTCGACCTTCACGCTCCCCGGGACGGGGATGGGCTGTTTACCGATGCGGGACATGTGAGGCCTGGATCAATAGATTTTGCAGAGGATCTCGCCGCCGACGTTCTGCGCGCGCGCCTGGCGGTCGGACAGGATCCCCTTGGGAGTGGAGACGACGAAGATGCCCATGCCGCCGAGGACGGACGGGATCTCGTCGGACTTCATGTAGACGCGGCGGCCGGGCTTGCTGACGCGGTCGATGCGCCGCAGCACGTGCTGGCCGTTCGGTCCGTACTTGAGCTTCACCCGCAGACGGCTCGACGGCTTGGCCTCCTCGACGTCGAACGAGTCGACGAAGCCCTCCTCGACGAGGATCTGGGCGATGCCCACCTTCATGCGCGAGGCGGGCATGTCGACGCGCTTGGCGCGGATGCTGTTGGCGTTGCGGATGCGTGTGAGCATGTCCGCGATCGGGTCGGTCATCATCGTTCTACCCTCCCTACCAAGAAGCCTTCCGCATGCCGGGAATCTCGCCCAGGTGCGCCTTGTTGCGCAGGCAGATCCGGCAGATCCCGAACTTGCGATAGACGGCGCGCGACCGGCCGCACAGCCCGCAGCGGCGGATCTTGCGTGAGGTGAACTTCGGCGGGCGGTTCGCCTTGTTGATCAGCGAGGTCTTGGCCATGGCCTGTGCTCTAGTTCTCCCGGAAGGGCATGCCGAGCTCCCGGAGCAGCGCGAAGGCCTGCTCGTCGTTCGGAGCTGTGGTGACGAAGGTGATGTCCATCCCTTGAGTGAACTCGAGCCTGTCGAAATCGATCTCGGGGAATACGGTCTGCTCGGAGAGGCCGAGGCTGTAGTTGCCACGCCCGTCGAGCTTGTTCTTCACGCCGCGGAAGTCGCGGATACGGGGCAGGACGACCGACACCAGGCGGTCGGCGAACTCCCACATGCGCTCGCCGCGCAGCGTGACGGCGACGCCGATCGGCATGCCCTCGCGCAGCTTGAAGCCGGAGATCGCGCGCCGTGCGATGCGGATCGTCGGGCGCTGCCCGGTGATCGTCGCGAGGTCGCGGGCGGCGGTGTCGACGCGGCTCTTGTTCTCGACGGCGCCCTTGCAGCCCATGTTGACGACGATCTTCGTCAGACGCGGCACCGCGAAGTCGTTCCCGATCGAGAACTGCTCCTTGAGCCGTCCCTTGATCTCCGAGTCGTAGCGTGCTTTGAGTCGCGCGGCCATTCTGGCACTCCTGCGTTCCGTTCCTAGGCCTTCTCGGGGCGCTTGCGCACGCCCTTGCCTGCGGCCTCGTCCCAGAGCATCACGTTGCTGATGTGGATCGAGCACTCGGCCTGCGAGCGGTCGCCCTTGGGGCTCTGCTCGGTCGGCTTCTTGTGGTGCCAGCGCATGTTGACGCCGTCGACGAGCACGCGTTCCGCCTTCAGGTAGATGCGCTTCACCGTCCCGGTCTGGCCGCGGTCGTTGCCCGCGATCACGACGACGGTGTCGCCCTTCCTGATCTTGGACTTGGACGGCTTCGAGTTGGACGTCTTCGAGTTGCGCGCCATCACACGACCTCCGCGGCGAGCGAGACGATCTTCATGAAGTTGTTCTCGCGCAGCTCGCGCGCGACCGCCCCGAAGATGCGCGTCCCGCGCGGGTTGTTCTCGTTGTCGACGATCACGAGCGCGTTGCGGTCGAAGCGCACGTAGGAGCCGTCCTTGCGGCGCGTGTTCTTCTTCACGCGCACGATGACGCCCTTCACGATCGTGCCGGGCTTCACCTCGGAGCCGGGCATCGCCTTCTTCACCGAGGCGACGATCACGTCCCCCAGGCCGGCGTAGCGCCGGTGGGTGCCGCCGAGCACCTTGATGCACTGCACTCGCTTCGCGCCCGTGTTGTCGGCGACGTCGAGCATCGTTTGCATCTGGATCATCGTGGTCCTCCCCTACTCCTCGGACGCCTCGTCCTCGGCGCGCCGCGACATCGACTCGGCGCCCGTCTCGGCCTCGGTGAACGGATCGCGCATCGCGGCGCTCTCGAGCACGTGGACGAGGCGCCAGCGCTTCGTCTTGCTGATCGGGCGCGATTGCACGATCTCGACGATGTCGCCGACGTGAGCGACCTGCTCCTCGTCGTGAGCCGTGTACTTCTTGTGCTTGCGGATGAACTTGCCGTACTTCGGGTGCTTGTAGGTCCGCTCGACCCGGACGGTGATCGTCTGGGTCATGCGGTCGCTGGTCACGACGCCCTTCAAGTGGCGGCGGTTGCCTCGCTCGCGCGTCGCTTCCGGCGCGTTCGCCCGCGTCGTCGTCTCGTTGGCGCTCATCTCTAACGCGGCTCCTGTCCGCGGATCTCGTTCTCTCGCTCGTGGAGCACCGTCTGGATGCGCGCCACCGACCGCCGCAGGATGCGGATGCGGGCCGGGTTGGCGGACGTCTCGGTCGCGGCGCGGAAGCGCAGGTCGAACAGCTCCTTCTTGGTCGAGTCGAGGTCGAACCGGAGCTCGGTGTCGGACTTGCTGCGCACTTCTTCGATGTTCATGACTGATCCCTGACGCCGGTCACACGCCGGTCACGTCGTGTGCAGACGGCGGACCATCTTCGTCTTGATGGGCATCTTGTGAGACACGCGCTTGAGCGCGAGCTTCGCGCGGTCCTCGGGCACGCCGGCGACCTCGAACAGCACGGTGCCGGGCTTCACCGCGGCCGCCCAGAACTCGACGTCGCCCTTGCCCTTGCCCATCCGCGTCTCGGCGGGCTTCGAGGAGATCGGCTTGTGCGGGAAGACGCGGATCCAGATCTTCGCCTGGCCGCCGGTCGCGCGGTTCATCGCGATCCGGCCCGCTTCGATCTGACGGCCGGTGATCCAGCCCCAGTCCATCGACTGCAGGCCGTAGTCGCCGAACGAGACGCGGTTCCCGCGCGTCGCGTGGCCGCGCAGCTTGCCCCGGTGCACCTTCCGGTGCTTGGAGCGCTTGGGCATCATCGCCATGGCTTACCTCCCACCGCCTTGCGAACCGCCGTCGCCCCCGCGTCCGCCGCCGCCACCGCCACCGCCACCGCCGCCCTCGCGACGGCGCCGCGGCCGCTCGGAACGGCCGAAGCCGGACTGGATCTGGCGGTAGTCGACCTTCTGACCGGGCTCGATGTCGCCTTTGTAGATCCACACCTTGACGCCGATGATCCCGTACGTCGTGCGGCCGAGCGCGGTGCCGTAGTCGACGTACGCGCGCAGCGTGGAGAGCGGCACGCGGCCCTCGCGCTCCTTCGCCGTCCGCGCCATGTCGGCGCCGCCCAGGCGGCCGTTGATCTCGACCTTCACGCCCTTGGCGCCGGCCTGCATCGTCGTCTGGATCGCCTTCTTCATCGCGCGGCGGAACGCCATGCGCTTCTCGAGCGCCTCCGCGATGACCTCGGCGACGAGGTTCGCCTCGAGCTCCGGCCGCTTGATCTCGCGCACCGTGAGGTGGCACGTCATGCCGGCGATGCGCTGGAGGTCGCTCTTGAGCTGGTCGACGCGCGCGCCCTTGCGGCCGACGAGCACGCCGGGGCGCGCCGTGTGGATGATCACGTTGACCGCTTCACCGGTGCGCTCGATCTCGACGCGCGGGATGCCCGCGGCCTTGAAATCCTTGGCGATGTGCCTGCGGATCTTGTCGTCCTGGAGCAGCAGGTGGCGGAAGTTCTTGCTCGTCGCGTACCAGCGCGACTGCCACGGCTCGATGACTCCGAGTCGATAGCCGGAGGGGTGGACTTTCTGACCCATTCGCTCAGCTCTCCTGCGCTTGCTCGCGCTCCCGAACGACGACGGTCAGATGACTGGTCCGCTTGCGGAACGGCATGGCGCGTCCCTGCGGGCCGGGACGCCAGCGCATGCGGCCCTGCAGGAGCGGCCCATCGTCCGCACGGCTCTCGGCGACGTACAGGCGGTTGACGTTCACGCTCTCGTCCTGGCTCGCGTTGGCGATCGCGGACTCGAGCACCTTGAGATAGAAGGCGGCCGCGCGCTGGGGCGAGAACTGCAGCAGCTCGAGCGCTCGGTTGGCCGACTTGCCGCGGATCAGGTCCGCGGCGAGCCGCGCCTTGCGCGCCGTGAGGCGCGCGAAGCGGTGCGCCGCGCGGTAGCCCTTCGCGTCCGTCGTGGAGGTGCTCATCAGCGACCCTTCTGCGATTCCTTCTTGTTCGTGTGGCCGCGGAACTGCCGCGTCGCCGCGAACTCGCCGAGCTTGTGCCCGACCATGTCCTCGGTCACGAACACCTTCACGTGCTGGCGCCCGTTGTGGACGAGGAACGTGTGCCCGACGAACTCCGGCGGAATCGTCGAGGCGCGCGCCCACGTGCGCATCGGATCGCGCGTGCCGGAGTCGTCCTGGGCGGCCACGCGCTTGGCGAGGCTGGGCGCGATGAACGGGCCCTTCTTGATGCTGCGTCCCATGGGATCGGTTGGTTACTTGCGCTTGTGGCGGCTGCGCAGGATGAACGTGTTCGACGGGTTCTTGGGGCTGCGCGTGCGGCCGCCCTTGGAGAGCACGCCCTTGGGCGAGCAGGGGTGACGGCCGCCGGCCGTGCGTCCCTCGCCGCCGCCCATCGGGTGGTCGATCGGGTTCATCGCGGTGCCGCGCACCTCGGGGCGGCGTCCGCGGTGGCGCTTGCGACCGGCCTTGCCGAGCTTGACGTTCTGATGGTCGGCGTTGCCGACGCGGCCGATCGTCGCGCGACACGTCACGTGGACGCGGCGCAGCTCGCCCGAGGGCATCTGGATCACGGCGTACTGCTGCTCGCGAGCGGTGAGCTGGGCCGCGCTCCCGGCCGAGCGGCAGGCCTGGGCGCCCCTCTCCGGCGTCAGCTCGATGTTGTGGATCTCGACGCCGAGCGGCATGTCGGAGAGACGCATCGAGTTGCCCGGCAGCGGCTCCGCGCCCGGCCCCGACTGCACGATCTGCCCGACCTCGAGGCCCTGGGGCGCGAGGATGTAGCGCTTCTCGCCGTCGGCGTATGCGAGCAGAGCGATGTTCGCGCTGCGGTTCGGGTCGTACTCGATCGACTTGACGCGCGCCGGCACGCGCTCCTTGTTGCGCTTCCAGTCGATGAGCCGGTACTGGCGCTTGTTGCCGCCGCCGCGCCGGCGCGACGTCATCCGCCCGTGGTTGTTGCGGCCGCCGGTCCGCTTCAGCGGCTCCAGCAGGCTCTTCTCCGGCGTCGTCCTCGTGATCTCGGCGTAGTCGAGCACGCTGCCGTGCCGGCGGCCCGGCGACGTCGGCCTGTAGGTCTTGATCCCCATCAGAGCACCTCGATCGTCTGGCCTTCGGCCAGGGTGACCATCGCCTTCTTCCAGGCCGGCGTCTTGCCGAACGAGTAGCCTCGCCGGCGCCACTTGCCCTTGACGCGCAACGTGTTGACCCCTTCGACGCGCACGTCGAACAGCCGCTCCACCGCGAGGCGGATCTCGACCTTGTTCGCGTCGACCGGCACGCGGAAGTGGTACGCGTTCCGCTCGCCGGTGTCGTCGCTCGCCTTCTCGGTGATGATCGGCTTCTTGATGATGTGGTAGTAGCGGTCGAGGGCGGTCACGCGGAACCTCCTTCGGGGGCGCCGACGCGGCCGACGAGCGCGTCCATCGCGCCGCTCTCGGCGACGACGAGGCCGCCGCTGACGACGTCGAACGCGCAGAGCTCGGCGGCGGTGCGCACCGCGACGCCGCGGAAGTTGCGGAAGGACTTCCACACGTTCGGGTTGCGGTCCGCGAGCACGATGAGCGCGCGCTTCGGCGTGCCGAGGTCGGCGAGCACCTTGCGCGCAGCCTTGGACGACGGGTTCGGGAAGCCGCCGAGGTCGGCGATCACGAGCTCGTCGTCGGCGAGCTTGCCCGCGAGGGCCGAGCGCAACGCGACGCGGCGCGCCTTGACCGGCATGTGGTAGCTGTAGTCGCGCGGCTTCGGCCCGAAGACCGTGCCGCCCCCGCGCCAGATCGGCGACTTGCGGTCGCCCGCGCGCGCGCGGCCGGTGTGCTTCTGGCGCCAGGGCTTCTTGTTCGAGCCCGAGACCTGCGAGCGGCCGCGGGTCGAGGCGTTCCCCTGCCGCTGGTTCGCCTGGTACATGACCACGGCGTCCTTCAGCGTCCGGTAGAGCACCTTGCCGCCGAACGGCTTCTCGTCGAACTCGACCTGGCCGACGTTGCCGGCGTTATAGCTCTTGACCTGCATGTCAGCTCTGCGCTCCCTTCACGACGCCCGTGCGGGCGGTGCGCACCTGCACGAACCCGCCGTTCGGACCGGGAATCGAGCCCTCGACCAGGAGCAGGTTGCGGTCGACGTCGACGCCGACGACGCGCAGGTTCTTCGTCGTATGCCGCTTGGCGCCCATGTGCCCCGGCATGCGCTTGCCCTTGAACACGCGCGACGGGTAGGCGGAGGCGCCGATCGAGCCGACGCGGCGCTTGCTCATGCCGCCGTGCGTCATCGGGCCGCGGTTGAAGCCGTGGCGCTTGATCGTGCCCGCGAAGCCCTTGCCCTTCGTCGTGCCGGTCACGTCGACGAGGTCGCCCTCGTTGAACACGTCGGCCTTGATCACGTCCCCGACCGACATCTCGGCGGTGGCCGCCAGCCGCTCCTCGCGAAGGAAGCGCTTCGGCGCCGTCTCGGCCTTCTTGAAGTGCCCGCGCTGCGGCTTGCGCAGCCGCTTGTCGGGCACGTCCTCGAAGCCGAGCTGGACGGCGTCGTAGCCGTCCGTGTCAGCGGTGCGGACCTGGCACACCACGCAAGGCCCCGCCTCGATGACGGTCACGCCCATGGCGGTTCCGTCCTCGGCGAAGACCTGCGTCATGCCGTGCTTTCGTCCCAGGATCAGCGTCATGACTCCTCGAACCCTCGGGGGTCGCCGGTTCGACCAGGAACCCCTTGTCCGACACGATCGGAGGGGGCCGACGCCTGGCCACGCGGCACGTTCCAACTGCTCCGTGAAGAGGAGCGGGCTTGCGAAAGAAACGAGCCGTCGTCTGTCCATCCTCCGGAAGCTCGGACGGACGTTCGACCGCTCGCCGTACGGGAGTGATCTCGGTGCTGGTTCGCGGCGCCGGGCTCCGGGGAAGGAGCCCTCATCCGACGCGGCTGCGGGCCGCGCTCGAGGCTCAGGCCTTGATACGGATGTCGACGCCCGCGGGCATGTTGAGGCTGCTCAGCGCGTCCACCGTCTGGCTGGTGGGCTCGGAGATGAAGATCAGCCTCTTGTGGGTGCGTATCTCGAACTGCTCGCGAGACTTCTTGTCGATGAACGGCGAGCGGAGCACGGTGTAGCGCTCGATCCGCGTCGGCAGCGGAATGGGTCCTGCCACCAGAGCCCCCGTGCGCTTGGCGGTCTCGACGATGTCGACCGCCGACTGGTCGAGGGCCTCGTGGTCGTAGGCCTCCATGCGGATCTGGATCTTGTCGCTCATCTTCCGGTCCTTTGCGCGTCCGTCCGTCGAAGGCTGACGTCTCACAAAGGGCCGAGGAAGATACTCCGCGCCCCCAGGGCCGTCAACGGCCGCGGGAACAGAAAAATCGCGGCTCGGGCGCAACCGTCCCCGCCCCGTGCCCGCCGCGGCGCCGCGGGCCCGGCCGGATCAGTGCCAGACGAGCCCGCGCTCCTCGAGCTCGTCGTCCGGCACGCGCCGGAAGCCGGCGGGCGACATCGAGAAGCTGGCGCGGCCTTGCGACAGGGACCGCAGCGTCGTCGAGAAGCCGAACATGTGCGCCAGCGGCACCGTGCCCACGACCGTGCGCATCGGCCCCTCGCTCCGCACGTCGGCGATCTCGGCGCGGCTCGAGTTGAGCTCGGCGATGATGCCGCTGGCGAAGTCCGCCGGCGTCTGCACCTCGAAGCTCATCACCGGCTCGAGCAGATCGATCGTCGCGTCCCCCAGCGCGTGGCGCAGCGCCGTCGCCGCGGCCTGCGCGAACCCGAGGTCGGCGTCCTTGGCCGGGTTCGAGCCGCCGCCGACGATGCGCACGACCGCGTGGACGAGCGGGAACCCGAACCGCGGCCCGACCTGGGCCCCCAACGACAGCGCCTCCTCGACCGTCGCCCGAAACGGCGCCGGGATCGCTCCGTCGTCCGCCCACACGACCTCCACCCCGGTCGCGTCCGCCTTCGGCGCGAGCTCGACCTCGACGTGCCCGTGGATCTCCTTGCCCCCGAGCACGCGGTCGACGAGCCCGACCCCGCGGGCGCCGACGCGCGCCGCCTCGCGGTAGGCGACCCGCGGCTCCCCCACGCGCGCCTCGACCCGGAACTCCTTCTCGAGCCGGTGCTGGAGCACCTCGAGGTGCAGCTCCCCCATCCCGGCGATGAGCCACTGCCCCGTCTCCTCGTCCTCGCGCACGTGGAACGTCGGGTCTTCGAACGCGAGCCGGTCGAGCGCGCTCCGCAGCTTGTCGCGGTCGCCCGCCGCCGCCGGCTCGACGACCTTCGTGATCACCGGCTCGGGGAACTCGAGCCGCTCGAGCACGATGTTGCCCGCGCGGTCACAGAGCGTGTCCCCCGTCGCCGTCAGCTTGCAGCCGGTCAGCGCGACGATCTCGCCCGGCCCCGCCCCTTCGAGCGCCTGGCGCTCCTCGGCGTGCATCCGCAGGACGCGGGAGATGCGCTCCATCCGCTCCGTGCGCGGGTTCCAGAGCTTCTCGCCAGGCCGCACGACGCCGGAGTACACGCGCACGAACGTCAGGTCCTCGTGCGGGTCGGCCTGCAGCTTGAACGCGAGCGAGCACGTCGGCTCGCCGGGATCGGGATGGCGCTCGAGCCGCTCGCCGGTCTTCGGGTCGCGGCCGACGATCGGCGGGACGTCGAGCGGCGAGGGCAAGAAGTCGATCACGGCGTCCATCAGGCGCTGGATGCCGACGTTGCGCAGGGCCGCGCCCGCGAGCACGGGGACGAGCGTGCGGGCGAGCGTGCGCGCGCGCAGCGCCTTGCGCAGGAGCTCGGGGGGCGGGACCCGTTCGGCGAGCGCCGCCTCGAGGCAGTCCTCGTCCTCCTCGGCGAGCGTGTCGACGAGCTCCGCGCGCAGGACGCCGACGTCGTCGAGCAATTCGGGCGGCGTCTCGACCTCGCGCGGCGCGAAGCCCTGGTCGGCCTCGTCGAAGACATAGCTCTGCCCCGTGATCAGGTCGACGACGCCGCGAAACTCCTTCTCGACGCCGAGCGGGAGCTGGATCGGCATCGCGCGCACGCCGAGCCGCGCCTTCAGGTGCTCGATCGCGTGGAAGAAGTCCGCGCCGGGCCGGTCGCACTGGTTGACGAAGACGACGTAGGGGACGCGGTGGCGCTCCATCTGGCGCCACACGGCCTCCGACTGCGCCTGCACGCCCGCGACGCCGTTCAGGACGAGCACGGCGCCGTCGAGCACGCGCATGCTGCGCTCGACCTCGACGGTGAAGTCGACGTGGCCGGGCGTGTCGATCAGGTTGATCGAGTGGTCGCGCCAGGGGAGGGTCGTCGCGGCCGCAGTGATCGTGATCCCGCGGCGCCGCTCCTCCTCCATCCAGTCCATGACCGCGGTGCCCTCGTGCACCTCGCCCATGCGGTGCTCGACGCCCGAGTAGAAGAGCATGCGCTCCGACACGGTCGTCTTCCCGGCGTCGATGTGGGCGACGATGCCCAGGTTGCGCATGCGGGCGAGATCCACGGCGGCGCCATCGTAGCAGCCCGTCGCGCGTGGACCGCGTCGCCGAGCGCCGTGCGCAGCTGTGCGCAGCAGCTCGCAGCAGCGCTGGCGTGGTCCTTCAACGGGCCGACAAGAGCGGGTTCGCGCGCAGGAACGGTTCGCTCCAGCGGTAGCCGTCGAGCAGGTCGGCCGCGTCGTGGCCGAGCATGCGGCACGCGGCGTAGAGCGCCTCGATCGAGGCGAGCCCGTCGGCGGGGTCGGCGAACGTGCTGCTCTTGCGCGGGTACGCGGTGACGAGCGGCGGCAGGCGGCGCAGCTCGTACGGCTCGTCGATCGTCGCGAGGAGCGCGGGCACGCGGCGCCAAGCGCAGTCGAGGAGCAGCAGCGGTCGGCCGCGGTCGGCGGGGCCGAGCTCCGCGCCCTCGGGGTGCAGGAGCACGCGAGCGCCGCCGGGAACGCGGCGCTCGCGGTCGTACGCGCGCAGCTCGATCCCCGCGCGGCCGCGCAGCGGCGTCAGCGAGCACTTGCGGGTCGACTCGCGCGGGTCGCGCACGATCAGGACGTCACGCATGAGGCGAAAGAGGCGCGGAAAGGAACGGAGCCCGGCGGGACAGCGTCCCTCCGGGCTCCGGTGTTCGGCCGAACGCCGCCGCTTGGATCAGCGGGCCTTCTGATCAACGGGCCTTCTGATCAACGTGCCTTCTGATCAACGTGCATAGTGCGCGTACGCCTTGTTCGCCTCGGCCATCTTGTGGACGTTCTCCTTCCACGAGACGGAGGCGCCGGTGCCGTTGTAGGCGTCGACCAACTCCTCGGCGAGACGCTGGTGCATCGGCTTGCCCTTCTTCTTGCGGGCGTTGTCGATGAGCCAACGGACGGCGAGGCTCTGCTGGCGGTTGCGGCGCACTTCGCGCGGAACCTGGTAGTTCGCGCCGCCGACGCGCTTCGAGCGCACCTCGACGGACGGGCGGATGTTGTCGATCGCCTTCTGGAAGATCACCTCCTGGCGCGACAGGCCCTCGGGCTCTTCCTCGAACTGGATCTTCTTCGCGGCGATGTCGAGCGCGTCGTAGAGGATCTTCTGCGCGGTGGTCCGCTTCCCGTCCCGCATCAGCTTGTTGATGATCTTCGTCGCCAGCATCGACCCGTAGCGCGGGTCGGGGCGCAGGAGGACGGCGGTCGACTTGAAGTTACGCGGCATGCTGCTCTCGTTCCGACGGGGTCACGTTTCTCGGACGCCTCACTTCTTCGGTCGTTTGGTCCCGTACTTCGAGCGGCCCTGCAGCCGTCCGTCGACCTGCGCCGCATCGAGCGCGCCGCGCACGATGTGGTAGCGCACGCCGGGGAGGTCGCGCACGCGTCCGCCGCGCACGAGCACGATCGAGTGCTCCTGCAGGTTGTGGCCCTCGCCGCCGATGTAGGCCGTGATCTCCTTGCCGTTCGAGAGGCGCACGCGCGCCACCTTGCGGAGAGCGGAGTTCGGCTTCTTGGGCGTCTGGGTCTTGACCTGCAGGCAGACGCCGCGCTTCTGGGGACAGGACTCCAGAACCGGCGACTTGGAGCGCTTGCGGATCGGCTTGCGGCCCTTGCGGACCAGTTGATTGATCGTCGGCATGCTGTTTCCGTGGAACGGGGCGGAGATTCTACGCCTCCGCCCCGATGGGTCAACCCGGCTCCGTCAACCTTCCGCTGCCTCGTCGCTCTGGGAGGCGGCCCCGTCGGAGCCGTCGCCGTCCTTGGACGCCGAGCCCGGCTCGTCGTCGGACGTCCCGGTCGGAGCCAGGACCAGCGCCGGCTCCTCGCCGAGCGCGTCCAGGCCGCCCGCGAGCAGCGCCTCGATCTCGCTCTCGCCCGCGCTGGCGGAGAACCCGACCGTCTTGCCGATCTCGCCGAAGTCGATGTTCTTCTTGACGCGCGTGCGGTAGTGGTCCCGGAAGCCGGTCCCGGTCGGGACCATGTGACCGAGGATCACGTTCTCCTTGAGGCCGACGAGGTAGTCGTACCGGCCGGCGATCGCCGCCTCGGTCAGCACCTTGGTCGTCTCCTGGAAGCTCGCGGCCGAGATGAACGAGTCCGACGAGAGCGAGGCCTTCGTGATGCCGAGCAGGAGCGTCTGGCCGTTCGCGGGCTTCTTGCGCTCCTTGCGCAGCCGCTCGTTCTCGCGGCGGAAGCGGATCTTGTCGACGACCGCGCCCGGCAGGAACTCGCTGTCGCCGGGATCGGTGATCTGCACCTTGCGCATCATCTGCGCGAGGATGATCTCGATGTGCTTGTCGTCGATCGACACGCCCTGCGAGCGGTACACGTTCTGGATCTCGCGCAGGAGGTACTCCTGCACCGACTCCTCGCCGTTGATGCGCAGGATGTCGTGCGGGACCAGCGGACCGTCGACGAGCGGGTCGCCGGCGCGCACCTCGTCGCCCTTGTGGACGCGCAGGTGCTTGCCCTGGGGCACCGCGTGCTCCTGCTCCTCGATCACCTCGCCGGACTCGCCGAGCGCGCGGACGATGATCGTGCGCTTGCCGCGCTTCTTCTCGCCCAGCTCGACGACTCCTTCGATCTCGGAGATGACCGACGGCTCCTTCGGACGGCGCGCCTCGAACAGCTCGGTGACGCGCGGAAGACCGCCGGTGATGTCCTGCGTGCCGCCGACCTCGCGGGAGGTCTTGGCGAGCAGCTCGCCGGCCTGGATCTTCGCTCCGTCCTCGACCTCGAGGTAGGCGCGCTCGGGGATCGGATAGAGCGCGAGGGCCTGACCCTTCTCGTCCTCGAGGATGAGCTGCGGGTGCAGGTCGCCCTTGTGCTCGATGACCTGCTTGCGCGCGGCGCCGCGGCGGGAGTCGCGCTCGTAGCGGATCGTCTTGCCCTCGATGAGGTCCTCGTAACGGATGCGGCCGGAGAACTCGGCGAGGATCGGCACGTGGTGCGGGTCCCAGCGGCAGAGCACGCCGCCCGCCTGGATCGTCTGCCCATCCTCGACGAACACGAGCGCGCCCATCGGCACGACGTAGCGGTCGAGCTCGCGGCCGCGCTCGTCGTCGAGGATGATCTCGCCGTTCCGGTTGAGGACGACGTGCTCGCCGTCCTTGTTCTTCACGATCTTGAGGTTCGTGAAGCGCACCTTGCCGTCGCGGCGCGACTTGACGTCCGACTGCTCGACGGCGCGGCTCGCCGTGCCGCCGATGTGGAACGTGCGCATCGTGAGCTGCGTGCCCGGCTCGCCGATCGACTGCGCCGCGATGATGCCGACCGCGAGCCCGCGCTCGGCCATCGTGCCGCGCGACAGGTCCATGCCGTAGCACCGCGCGCAGACGCCCAGCACCGCCTCGCACGTCAACGGGCTGCGGACCTTGATCTTCTCGTAGCCGAGCGCGTTGATGCGCGCCGCCGCCTCGTCGGTCAGGACCTCGTTCTCGCGGACGAGGATCTCGTCCGAGACGACGTCCATGATCGTGTCGCGCGAGACGCGGCCGCGCACGGCCTGCGCCAGCGTCACGACCTCCTTCTCGCCCTTGTAGACGGCGCTCTTCAGGATGCCGTTCGGCGTGCCGCAGTCGTCCTGCGTGATCACGACGTTCTGCGCGACGTCGGTCAGCTTGCGCGTCAGGTAGCCGGCGTCGGCGGTCTTGAGCGCCGTGTCGGCCAGACCCTTGCGGGCGCCGTGCGTCGACGAGAAGTACTCGAGCACCTTCAGGCCTTCGCGGAAGTTGGCCTTGATCGGCGTCTCGATGATCTTGCCGGACGGCTTGGCCATCAGGCCGCGCATGCCGGCGAGCTGGCGGATCTGGTCGAGCGAGCCCCGCGCGCCCGACTGCACCATGCAGAAGATCGGGTTGATGTAGGACTCGCCGTCGCGCATGTCCGAGCTGAGCACGCTCATCAGCGACTCGCCGACGCGCTCGCGCGCGTGGGTCCACATGTCGATGATCTTGAGGTAGCGCTCGCCCTCGGTGATGACGCCCTTCTGGTAGGCCTTCTCGACCTTCTCGATCTCCTTCTGCGTCTCCGCGAGGATCGCCGGCTTGTTCTCCGGGATCCGCATGTCGTCCTTGGAGAACGACAGGCCCGCGCGCGTCGCCGCCTTGAAGCCGAGGTCCTTGAGGTCGTCGAGCAGCGTCAGCGTCGCGTCGCGGCCGAGCAGCCGGTGGCAGTCGCTGATGAGCCCGCTGACCCCCTTCTTGGTCAGCTCGTAGTTGTAGAACGGCATCCCCGGGGGAAGGATGTCGTTGAAGATCGCGCGGCCGATCGTCGTGATCACGTAGCGGCGCTCGGCGCTGAGCTCGATCTTGCCGTCGTCGCCGATCTCGATCGGCTGGTCCTTCGGACCGGTCTTGACGAGCGAGCCGGGCTGCATGCGCACCATCACGTACTGGTGCGTGCGCGTCTGGCCGTGGCCGTACGCGAGGAACAGCTCGCCGAGCGACGAGAACACGCGCGGCGTCTCGTCGTTCGGGCCGATGTGGTCCTTCGTCAGGTAGAAGATCCCGAGGACCATGTCCTGCGACGGCGCGATGATCGGCTGCCCGTGCGCGGGCGAGAAGATGTTGTTGATCGAGAGCATCAGCGTCGACGCCTCGATCTGCGCCTCGTACGACAGCGGCAGGTGGACCGCCATCTGGTCGCCGTCGAAGTCGGCGTTGAAGCCGCCGCAGACGAGCGGGTGGAGACGGATCGCGTTGCCCTCGATCAGGACCGGCTCGAACGCCTGGATGCCCATGCGGTGGAGCGTGGGCGCGCGGTTGAGCAGGACCGGGTGGTCGCGGATCACCTCGTCGAGGATGTCCCAGACCTCCTCGTCGCGGCGCTCGAGCATGCGCTTGGCCGACTTGATCGTGTCGGCGAGGCCGAGCTCCTTCAGGCGCCGGATGATGAACGGCTGGAACAGCTCGAGCGCGACCTTCTTCGGCAGGCCGCACTGGTGCAGGCGCAGCTCGGGGCCGACGACGATCACCGAGCGCGCGGAGTAGTCGACGCGCTTGCCGAGCAGGTTCTCGCGGAAGCGGCCCTGCTTGCCCTTGATCATGTCCGTGAGGGACTTGAGCGGGCGGTTGGACGACCCGAGCACGGGACGGCGGCAGCGGCCGTTGTCGAACAGCGCGTCGACCGCCTGCTGCAGCATCCGCTTCTCGTTGCGGATGATGACCTCGGGCGCATTGAGGTCGAGCAGCTTCTTGAGCCGGTTGTTGCGGTTGATCAGGCGCCGGTAGAGGTCGTTGAGGTCCGACGTCGCGAAGTTGCCCGAGTCGAGCAGGACGAGCGGGCGCAGGTCCGGCGGGATGACCGGGATGACGTCGAGCACCATCCACTCGGGCTGGTTGCCCGAGTCGCGCAGCATCTCGACGGTGCGCAGGCGCTTGATGATGTCCTTCTGGCGCTGCTGCGAGCGCGTCGACAGGAGCTCCTCGCGCAGCTCGTTCGAGAGCCGCTCGAGCTCGAGCCGGCGCAGCATCTTCTTGACCGCGTCGGCGCCCATGTCCGCCTCGAACTCCGAGCCGTACTTCGCGCGCGCCTGGCGGAACTCTTCCTCGGTGAGGAGCTGCTTGTCCTCCAGCGGCGTGTCGCCCGCGTCGATGACGATGTAGTCCTGGAAGTAGATGACGCGCTCGAGGCTCGACGTCTTCATCCCCAGGAGCGTGCCGAGGCGGCTCGGCATCGCCTTGAAGAACCAGATGTGGGCGACCGGCGCGGCGAGGTTGATGTGCCCCATCCGCTTGCGGCGCACGCGACTGTGCGTGATCATCACGCCGCACTTGTCGCAGACGATGCCCTTGTGCTTGATGCCCTTGTACTTGCCGCAGAAGCACTCCCAGTCCTTCTCGGGACCGAAGATGCGCTCGCAGAAGAGGCCGTCGCGCTCGGGGCGGTACGTCCGGTAGTTGATCGTCTCCGGCTTCTTGACCTCGCCGTACGACCAGGAGCGGATGTCCTCGGGCGAAGCGAGGCTGATCTTGACGCTGCCGTAGTCGTTGATGCGGTTGTAGAGCGTCTCTGCCATGTTCGTCCCCCGACGCTTTACAGCGTGGCCTTCTTCTGCAGTTCCATGTTGAGCCCGAGGCCCTTGATCTCGTTCGTGAGCACCTCGAACGAGACCGGCGTGCCGGGCTCGAGGATGTTCACGCCCTTGACCATGGACTCGTAGATCTTCGTGCGACCGTCGACGTCGTCGGACTTGACGGTCAGGAGCTCCTGGAGGATCGCGGCGGCGCCGTACGCCTCGAGCGCCCACACCTCCATCTCGCCGAAGCGCTGACCGCCGAAGCGCGCCTTGCCGCCCAGCGGCTGCTGGGTGATCAGGCTGTACGGGCCGGTCGCGCGCGCGTGCACCTTCTCGTCGACGAGGTGGTGCAGCTTCAGCATGTACATGACGCCGACGGTGACCGCTTGCTCGAAGGCGGTGCCGGTCCGGCCGTCGTAGAGGGTGAACTTGCCGGTCCTCGGCATGCCCGCCTCCTCGAGCGCGGCCTCGATCTCGCTCTCCTTCGCGCCGTCGAACGCGGGCGAGTTGAAGCGCAGACCGAGCCGCGACGCGGCGAGGCCGAGGTGCGTCTCGAGGATCTGGCCGACGTTCATCCGGCTCGGCACGCCGAGCGGGTTGAGCACGATGTCGATCGGCGTGCCGTCGTCCATGTACGGCATGTCCTCCATCGGGAGGATCTTCGACACGACGCCCTTGTTGCCGTGGCGGCCGGCCATCTTGTCGCCGACCTGCAGGTTGTACTTGGTCGCGACGTAGACCTTGACCATCTCGAGCACGCCGGTCGGCAGCTCGTCGCCGCGGCTGAGCCGGTTGACGACCTTGTTCTTGTCGGCTTCCTTGCTCTCGATCCGCGACTGCGTCTCGCTGATCACCTGCAGCGCGGCGTCGCGCTTGGTCTTGTTCTCGGCCTCCTCGGCGGCCGACATGCACAGCAGCTTGACGCGCCGCAGCTCGTCGAACGTCGCGGTGTCGTCGAACGAGACCGGCTTGCCCGTCATGTCGTCCATGACGTCCCCGCCGAACGCCTTCTTGACGCCCTCGAGCATGCTGCCCGTCAGGTCGCGGAACGCGCGCAGGAAGTCCTTCTCGGCGTCGCGGATCTGGTTGAGCGCCTTCGTCCGCTCGGCGTCGGTCAGGTTGACGCGCCGCGAGAACTTCTGCGCGTCGATCACGACGCCGCGCGTGCCCGGCGGCATCGTGAGCGAGGCGTTCTTCACGTCGACGCCCGCGCGGCCGAAGATCGCATGCAGCAGCTTCTCCTCGGGCGTCAGCTCGCTCTTGCTCTTGGGCGCGACCTTGCCGACGAGGATGTCCCCCGCCTCGACGCGCGTGCCGATGCGGACGATGCCGCTCTCGTCGAGGTTGCCCAGCGCCTTCTCCCCGACGTTGGGGATGTCGCGCGTGAACTCCTCCTTGCCGAGCTTCGTCTCGCGGATCTCGACCTCGTACTCCTCGATGTGGATCGACGTGAACACGTCGTCGCGCACGAGGCGCTCGGACACGAGGATCGCGTCCTCGTAGTTGAAGCCGTCCCACGGCATGAACGCGACGACGAGGTTCTTGCCGAGCGCGAGCTCGCCGTCCTTCGTCGCGGCGCCGTCGGCCAGGAGCTGCCCCGCCACGACCTCCTCGCCCTCCTTCACGACGGGCCGGTGCGTCTGGCACGTGCGCTCGTTGAGGCCGCGGTACTTCGTGAGTCGGTACTCCTCGTCGCCGATGACGATGACCTGGCTGTCGACATAGTCGACCGTGCCGGGCTTGCGCGCGCGCAGCACCATGTTCGTGTTGCTCGCGACGATGTTCTCCATGCCGGTGCCGATGAACGGCGGCTCCGTGGAGAGCAGCGGCACGGCCTGGCGCATCATGTTCGAGCCCATGAGCGCGCGGTTGGCGTCGTCGTGCTCGAGGAACGGGATCAGCGACGCCGAGACGCCGACGATCTGCTTCGGCGAGATGTCGACGAGCCCGACGTCGGACGGGTCGACCTCGAAGTTGTCGCCGTCGCGGCGCGCGAGCACCTTGTCGCCGATCAGGTTGCCCTTCTCGTCGATCAGGGTGTCCGCCGGCGCCATGACCTTGCCCGTCTCCTCGTCCGCACGCAGGTAGACGATCTCGTCGGTCAGCTTGCCGTTCTTGACGACGCGGTACGGCGTCGTGAGGAAGCCGTACTTGTCGATCTTCGCGTAGATCGCGAGCGACGAGATCAGGCCGATGTTCGAGCCCTCGGGCGTCTCGATCGGGCACAGCCGCCCGTAGTGCGACAAGTGCACGTCGCGCACGTCGAAGCCGGCGCGCTTGCGGTTGAGGCCGCCGGGGCCGAGCGCGGACAGGCGCCGCTCGTGCGTGAGCTGCGAGAGCGGGTTCGTCTGGTCGACGACCTGGCTCAGCTCGCCGCGGCCGAAGAAGTACTCGACCGCCGACGAGAACGTCTTCGAGTTGATCAGGTTGCGCGGGGAGACCGTCTCGGGGTTCTCGAGGTTCATCCGCTCTTGCGCGGTGCGGCGCAGCTTGAGCAGACCCTTGCGGAACTCCTCGCCGGCGAGCTCTGCGATCGTGCGCACGCGCCGGTTGCCGAGGTTGTCGATGTCGTCCAGCTCGCCCTGACCGTCGCGCAGCTCGATCAGGTACTTGATCGAGTTGATGATGTCCTCGGGCTGCAGGACCTGGACGTCCTCGGGGATGTCCTGGCCGTACTTGCGGTTCAGGCGGAAGCGCCCCACGCGGCCGAGGCGGTAGCGCTGCGGGTCGAAGAACTTCTCGTGGAACAGCTCGCGCGCCTTCTCGAGCTGGGGCGGGTTGCCCGGCCGCAGGCGGCTGTAGATCTTGAGCAGCGCTTCCCCGTGGCTCTTGCACGGGTCTTCGAGCAGCGAGTTGATGATCAGCGAATCGAGGTCGTCGACGTCGGCGTCGATCACCGCGACCTCCGCGAGGTCGCTCGCGGCGATCTCGAGCGCGGCGGTCTCGCCGATCGGCGTCGCGGACGGCACGAGCACCTCGCCCGTCTTCAGCACGACGATGTCGCCGACCGCGATCTTGCCGGTGATCGACTTCGCGAACGAGCTCTCGGTCTTCGTCTTGGACTTCTTGACGAGCTTCGTCTTGTAGAACGTCCGCAGGATGTCCTGGTCGGTCGAGAGCGCCTCGTCGAGCGCGCGCAGGAGCGTCACCGCCGAGAACTTGCCCGACTGGTCGATCCGGACCGTGAGCACGTCCTTCTTCGTGACGTTGAGCTCGATCCAGGAGCCGCGCTCCGGGATGATCCAGCAGTTGTGCAGCTTCTTGTCGGACGACGACAGGTCGACCGAGAAGTCGACGCCCGGCGAGCGGTGGAGCTGGCTCACGATCACGCGCTCGGAGCCGTTGATGATGAACTCGCCGCCCCCGATCATGATCGGGATCTCGCCGAGGTAGACCTCTTCCTCGATCGGCTCCGGCTTGACCAGGCGCAGGCGCACCTTGAACGGATAGCCGTAGGTGAGGCGCAGCTTGCGGCACTCGTCGATCGTGTAGCGCGGCTTCCCGAGCTCGTAGCCGACGTACTCGAGGCACATCGTCTTGTCGTACGAGTAGATCGGGAAGACCTCCCGCAGGAGCGTTTCGAGCCCTTCGCTGGGCCGGTTGCTCTGCGGGACGTCCACCATCAGGAAGTCCTCGTACGCGGCGGTCTGGACCTCGACCAGGTCGGGGACGTGGACGACGTGGGCGTACGAGCCGAAGGTGCGGACGCGGGGATCGGTGGTCGTCATGAGGGGTCACTCACCATCAGCGCCGGATCGCCTGACGACGGGATCGGGGCGAAACTGCGGAAAGGCGACGGAGGCGCGGCGGGAGCAGGCGCCGCGTGGACGTGGAGCGGGCGCGGACGGGCGGACGGGCAAGGGAGCGCGGGGCGCGCGGACGGCGGCATGCCGAACGGAGTTCGAGCGGCGGGATCGACGGCGGGATCGAGCAGGGCTTCGAGGCGGCTCGGCTCGAGGCCGCTCTGGTCGAGGCGGCTCTGGTCGAGAGCGGCGCGAAACGGTGCGGCACGAGCGGGACGGCGGACGGCGGCGCCGTGGCACGGTCGTTGGCGGCCCGGACCACGGCACGGAACGTGACGGCAGGAGACGTGACAGGGTACGCGACCAGCGGCTCGATACGGGCGGCGGCGGCGCCACGCGGGGGCGGTTCCGGACTTAAATGGCCCGATCCGACCCCCTCTCGACGCCGCTGCAGGGGCGCCGGGGAGGCCGGGGCGGACGGGCGAGAGATGGATAGGGCGCGGATGGAGGCCTTGGAACGAATCGACGGGCTCTTTTTCTGAAACTTCGGGTCCCTCGAGCTTCCGACCGGGACGCCCGCCTGCGACCGCGACTCCGGCGGCTCGCCGAGCTGCCACAGGAGGGAGCCGCCGGCGGGGCGCGGCCGTGGAGGCCGTCCCGGGCGGGCCCGTCTCAGTCGATCTTGACCTTGGCTCCGGCGGCCTCGAGCTGCGTCTTGAGCTGCTCGGCCTCCTCCTTGGTGCACCCTTGCTTGACGGGCTTGGGCGCCTCGTCGACGACTGCCTTCGCCTCCTTCAGGCCCAGGCCGGTGATCGCGCGGACCTCCTTGATGACCTGGATCTTCTTGTCGCCGGCCGACTCGAGGATCACGTCGAAGGAGGTCTTCTCCTCGACGGCCTCGCCGGCACCGGCCGGGGCGGCCGCGATGGCGACCGGCGCCGCTGCGCTCACGCCCCACTTCTCCTCGAGATGCTTCACGAGCTTCGAGGCATCGAGCAGCGTGAGCTTGTCCAGTTGCTCGGCGAGCTTCTGGAGTTCCGGCGCGATTTCCACGGTCGTGCTTTCTTCGGACATCGGTATTGCCTCTCCTGGGCGTTCTTCAGGCTGGATATTGAACTTCGTCGCGTGGATCGCCGCGCGTTACTCGGCCGCCTCGTCGACGTGGGCTTGGATGACGCGGGCGAGACCCGCGGGGACGGCGTTCATGACCGTGACCAGGCTGCGCGCCGGGGCGTTGATCGTGCCGAGCAGCATCGAGCGCAGCGTGTCGCGGTCGGGCACGTCGGCGAGCGCCTGGGCGTCCGCCTCGCTGAGCACGGCTCCGTCGAGCAGGCCGGCGCGAAGCCCGACCTTGCCGTCCTTCTTGAGCGGGCTCTTCGAGATGATCTTCGCGGCTTGGATCGCCTCTTCGGGCGAGCCCCACATCATCGCGACGTTGCCGGCGAAGACCTGCGCCGGCACCTCGACGCCGTTCTCGCGCAGCGCGACGCGCGCGAGCTTGTTGCGGACCATGCGCAGGCGCACGCCGTGGCCGGCGAGCTCCGTTCGGAGCGCGTCGTCCTCGGCGACCGACAGGCCGGAGAGCGAGACGAACAGGATGCCCTCGACCCCGTTGAGCTCTTCGGACAGTTCGCGGACGACCAGCTTGTTGACGACGTTCGGCATCGCTCAGCCCTCGTACTGGATCCACGCGCCGGGACCCATCGTCGTGCTCACGGAGACCTTCTTGACGAAGGCTCCCTTGACCGCCGCCGGCCGCATGCCGGCGAGGTGCGACAGGAACGCGCGCAGGTTCTCCTGCAGGTGCTCCACCGGGAACGAGCGCTTGCCGAGCGGCGCGTGCACGTTGCCGCCGGCATCGGTGCGGAACTCGACCTTGCCGGCCTTGAACTCCGTCACCGCGTTCGCGACGTCGGGCGTCACGGTGCCCGACTTCGGGCTGGGCATCTTCCCCTGCGGGCCGAGCACCTTTCCGAGCTTGCCGACGTGCTTCATCATGTCGGGGCTCGCGATGCAGATGTCGAAGTCGAGCCAGCCCCCGGCGATCTTCTCCGCCAGGTCGGCGCTGCCCACCTCGTCCGCTCCCGCCGCGCGCGCCGCATCGGCGTTCTCGCCCTCGGCGAACACGACGACGCGCACCGACTTGCCCAGGCCCTTCGGGAGCGACACCGCGCCGCGGACGAGCTGGTCCGACTTGCGCGGATCGATGCCGAGCTTCACCACGACGTCGACCGACTCGTCGAACTTCGCCGCCGGCAGCGCCTTGAGCAGCTCGAACGCCTCGCTCGCGTCGTAGCGCCGGCCGCGATCGATGCGCGCCGCGGCGTCCCCGTATCGTTTGCTGCGCTTGACCATCAGTCCTTCACCTCGATGCCGGCCGAGCGCGCAGTGCCCTCGATGATCCGGCAGGCATGCTCGAGATCGCGCGCGTTCAGGTCTTCGAGCTTCGTCTGGGCGATCTCCTCGACCTGCGCGCGCGTCACGCTCCCGACCGCCGCTTCACGCCCGACCTCGGCGGCGCCCCGCTCGACGCCCGCGGCGCGCTTGAGCAGCACCGCGGCCGGCGGCGACTTCAGGATGAAGTCGTAGCTGCGGTCTTTGTAGACCGTGATCTCGACGGGGATGATCAACCCCATCTGGTCGCGCGTGCGGTCGTTGAACTCCTTGACGAAGCCCGCGATGTTCAAGCCGTGCGCGCCGAGCGCTGGCCCCACGGGAGGCGCCGGTGTCGCCTGCCCCGCGGGACACTGGAGCTTGATCTTGGCTGTGATCTCCTTGGCCATGTTGCAACCCGTCCGCTCAGACGGCCTCGACCTCCCAGTACTCGAGCTCGACCGGCGTCGGCCGCCCGAAGATCGTCACGATGACCCTCACCGTGCCCTTCTCCGGATTGACCTCGTCGACCTGCCCGTCGAAGCCGTCGAAGGCTCCGGATTTGATCTTCACCATGTCCCCCTTGCGCAAGTTGATGCTCACTTGAGGACGTTGCTCGCTGTCGGACATGCGCGCGAGGATGCTGCTGACCTCCGCCTCTTCGAGCGGGGTCGGCTCGCCGCGCGCTCCCAGGAAGTCGCCGAACCCCGGCGTCTCCCGCATCGTGGCCCGCGCCTGGATCGCGCGCGGGTCCTCCGCGTCGTCGATGTCGCACTGCACCATCAGATAGCCCGGGTAGAGCTTGCGGCTCACGACGCGCTTGCTCCCGCCCTTCATCTCGGTGACGCGCTCGAACGGGACGATGATCTGCGGCACGACGTCGGCGAGCCCGGCGACGTTGATCCGCGTCTCGAGTTGCTTGCGGATCGAGTCCTCGCGTCCGGATTGGCAGCGCACGAAGTACCACTTGTAGCCGGTCATCACGTCCTCAGCCTCCGAGCAGCAGGTAGCGGAAGACCCGGTTCAGGAACCAGTCGGCGCCCGCGAGGAAGCCCATGATCACGAGCACGCAGACGATCACGACCATGGACGAGTCGATGACTTCCTGACCGCTCGGCCACGTCACCTTCCGCAGCTCGCCCTCGGTGTCGATCAGCAGATCGGCGACCTTGGGCTTCTGCGTGTACCAGTGCAGGACGAAGACCCCCGCGAGGAACAGCGCGGCCGCCACGAAGAACGCGCCGTTCAGCTCGATGGCGAGGATCGGGACGCGCCCGACCGAGTCGCCGGCCCACGCGAAGCTCGCCACGAGCGTCGTGTGCAGCGAGGTGCACCCGAAGAGGAGCACGAGCGCGACGGCCCAGAACGCGAACATCCGCGCCATGCGGCCCTGCTCAGGCTTGTAGGGCCTGAACAGACCGCCGGTGCGCTTGTCCGTGTCCACGGGATGGCTCGGCTTGGGGGAAGTCGCTGCGGTTCGCGCCACGACGAGGCCTCTAGAGCTTGCGTTCCTTGTGCGACGTGTGCTTGCGGCAGAAGGGGCAGTACTTCTTCTTCTCGAGCTTGTACGTGGCCTTCAGACGCTTGTGCGTCGTGTAGTTCCTGTTCTTGCAGTCACTGCAGACCAGGAACACGTAGCGTTCTTTCGTCTTCATGCTCGCGTCGGGCTCGTCTCTTGGCTGCCTGACCGCTCCCCGGCGCCGCGCGGCGCCGAGGGCTCGCGCGGAGTGCGGACCCGACGCGCGGGCCCGCTCTCCGTGCTCGTTGCGGTGACTCGATGGTCGCTACTCGATGATCCCTACTCGATGATCTTCGTGACGACGCCGGCGCCGACCGTGCGGCCACCCTCGCGGATCGCGAAGCGCAACTGCTCGTCCATGGCGATCGGCGTGATGAGCGTGATCTCGAGCTTGACGTTGTCGCCCGGCATGCACATCTCCGCGCCGCCGAGCAGGTTCGCCGATCCGGTCACGTCCGTCGTACGGAAGTAGAACTGCGGGCGGTAGCCCGAGAAGAACGGCGTGTGGCGACCCCCCTCCTCCTTGGAGAGGATGTACACCTCGGCCTCGAACTTCGTGTGCGGCTTGATCGCGCCCGGCGCCGAGAGCACCTGGCCGCGCTGCAGGTCCTTCTTCTCGACGCCGCGCAGGAGGGCGCCGATGTTGTCGCCCGCCCGGCCCTCGTCGAGCGTCTTCTGGAACATCTCGACGCCCGTGCAGACCGTCTGCCCGATCTTGTCGGACAGGCCGACGATGTCGAGCTTGTCGCCCGTGCGCACGATCCCGCGCTCGACGCGGCCCGTGCCGACCGTGCCGCGGCCCTTGATCGAGAACACGTCCTCGACCGGCATCAGGAACGGCTTGTCGACGTCGCGCTCCGGCTGCGGGATGTACGAGTCGACCGCGTCCATCAGCTCGCTGACCGGCCCGTACACCGAATCGTCCTTGCCCACGCCGTCGTTGAGCGCGTTCTCCATCTTGAGGGCGGAGCCGCGCACGATCGGGATGTCGTCGCCCGGGAAGTCGTACTTCGACAGCAGCTCGCGGATCTCCATCTCGACGAGATCGAGCAGCTCCTCGTCGTCGACCTGGTCGACCTTGTTCATGAAGACCACGATCGCGGGCACGTTGACCTGGCGCGCGAGGAGGATGTGCTCGCGCGTCTGCGGCATCGGACCGTCGGCGGCCGACACGACCAGGATCGCCCCGTCCATCTGGGCGGCGCCGGTGATCATGTTCTTGACGTAGTCCGCGTGCCCCGGGCAGTCGACGTGCGCGTAGTGCCGGCTCCCGGTCTCGTACTCGACGTGCGCCGTCGAGATCGTGATGCCGCGGGCCTTCTCCTCGGGCGCCTTGTCGATGTCGTCGAAGTTCATCGACTTCGCCAGGCCCTTGAGCGACTGCACCCGGCAGATCACGGAGGTGAGCGTCGTCTTGCCGTGGTCGACGTGGCCGATCGTGCCGACGTTGCAGTGCGGCTTCGTACGCGCGAAGACTTCCTTTGCCATTGTTGGATTGAGTTGCGGAGCTGCGGGTCGGTGCCCGGGGACCGGGCCAACGGGGTCGCGTGAGTCGCGCGCGGCGACGTGCAGCGCGGCGGATCCCGGCGGGCGCGCGCGGCCGGCGTCGTGGACGTCGGAGGCGTGCGACCGTCAGGCGAACCTGCGGGAGGAGCGTCCTGGATGCCGGCCGGTGGTGGAGCTGCTGATGGGGCTCGAACCCATGACCTCTTCCTTACCAAGGAAGTGCTCTACCACTGAGCTACAGCAGCGTGGGCGGCGGGCGGAGCGGACTGGAGCGGGCGATGGGAATCGAACCCACGCTATCAGCTTGGAAGGCTGAAGTTCTACCATTGAACTACGCCCGCTGCGTGCCCGCCGCGCTCGAGCGGGCTCGACGAGACGATGGGTCGCGCTCCGCGTTGCGATGATGCGGCTGGCATGCGCTGGCATGCGCTGGCATGGTGGGGGGAGCAGGATTCGAACCTGCGAAGGCGTTGCCATCAGATTTACAGTCTGACCCCTTTGACCGCTCGGGAATCCCCCCGTCCAGCACGTGGACGTGCCGGCGAACGGCTGCGACCCGTCGTCCGGAGCCCGGTTCCAGCGCAGACCGTTCCGCGCGGCCGAGCCGCGGCGACGAGCGCCGGGCCGGCGCGCGGACGTGCGGTCCGCTCCCGGTCCATCCAGGACGTTGTCTCGTTTTCAGGGAGCAGTGCGTGCGAGGGGCCGCGAGGCCGCCCCGCCGCTGGAGCCAGCGGTGGGACTCGAACCCACAACCGCCTGATTACAAATCAGGAGCTCTGCCGATTGAGCCACGCTGGCGGCGAGCGGTCGGAAGTCCGAGCCCTTCGGCGGGAGCGTGCTCCCACCTCGGAGGAGCGCAAGATGCTACGTCCGCGCGCGCCCAGATCAACTGCGGGCCCAGTTTTTCCCGGCCTCTTCTTCAGACCCGCCGCACCCGCTCCCGCCAGGCCTCGAACGCGTCCCGGACCTGATCCATCGAGTCGCCCGCGAACTTCTCGAGGAAGGCCGCGGTCAGCTCGAGCGCGACCATCGCCTCCCCCACGACGCTCGCCGCCGGCACCGACGTCACGTCCGAGCGCTGGTAGGTCGCCCGCACCGGCTCTCCGGTCTCGAAGTCGACCGTCGGGACGCCCTGACGCAGGGTCGGGATCGGCTTCATCGCCACCCGCACGACGAGCGGCTCTCCGTTCGTCATCCCGCCCTCGAGCCCCCCCGCGCGGTTCGTCGCCCGCCGGAAGCGCCCGAAGCGCGCGCCTTCCGCGCCGTCCGCGGCCAGCTCGATCGCGTCGTGCACCTCGGAGCCCGGCCGCCGCGCGGATTCGAGCCCGAGCCCGAACTCGACCGCCTTCATCGCCGGGATCGAGAAGAGCGCCGCGCCGAGCCGCGCGGTCAGCCGCTCGGGCCCGCTCGCGTGGCTGCCCAGTCCCGGCGGCAGCCCGAGCGCGCGCACCTCGTAGAGCCCGCCCAGCGTGTCCCCCGCCGTGCGCGCCGCGTCGATGCGCACGCGCATCGCCGGCTCGGCGGCCGGGTCGAGGCACAGGAGCTCGCTCGCGTCGCGCAGCTCGCGGCGCCGCGCGCCGGCCGCCTCGAACGCGTCCGCGCGCACGCCGACGCCGCCGAGCTCGACGACGTGCGCGAAGATCTCGACGTCGAAGGCCTCGAGCACCTGGCGCGCGATCGCTCCGAGCGCGACGCGCGCGGCGGTCTCCCGCGCGCTCGCGCGCTCGAGCACGGCGCGCGGATCGCGGTGTGCGAACTTCTGGCACCCGGCGAGGTCGGCGTGCCCCGGCCGCGCGTTCGTCGGGACGGGCAGGCGCTCGATCGTGTCGTCGCGGTTGGCCACCGCGAACGCGATCGGCGAGCCGATCGTCGCGCCCGCGCGCACGCCGGAGAGCAGCTCGATCCGGTCGGTCTCGATGCGCATGCGGCCGCCCCGCCCGTAACCCGCCTGGCGTCGCGCGAGCTCGCGGTCGACGCGCTCGAGGTCTAGCGCGAGCCCCGCAGGCACGCCCTCGAGCACGCCGACCAGCGTCTTGCCGTGCGACTCGCCCGCGGTCGTCCAGCGCAGCCCCTGCATCGGACGTCCGATGTAGCGCAATCGCGGGGCGCCTACAACGCCTCGTAGGCGCTCACCTCGTCGAACGCGACGTCGAGCTCGCGCTTGCCGAGCCGCACAGCGAGCCGCCGGCGCCGCTTGTCGACCTTGAGCACGACCGCGCGCCGGCCGTAGCGGACGAGATACACGAGCTCCCCTTTCTTCAGCGTCTCGAGGAAGCCCTGGCGCTTGCCCGTCAGGTCCGCCCCCTGCAGCCGCGCCCGCGCACGCTCGATCGCGCCGCCCAGCTCGCCGCGCACGCCGGCCGGCACCTGCGGCAGCAGCCGCTCGATCCGCTCCAGCTCGACGAGCACGTCGCGCACCTCCTCCTCGACCAGCCGCCCCGCCTCCTCCGCGAGCATCGCGCGGCTGGCGCGCACCGCCTCCTCCTCCTCCGCGAGCCGGCTCACGGCGTCCTCGAGCTCCGCCGCGCGCCGCTCGGCCGCGCCGCGCACCTCCTCCGCCGCGACGCGCGTGCGCCGCACGTCGTTCATCAGCCGCTCGACGTCGGCGCGCGGCCGCACGAGCCGCCGCTCCGCCCGGTCGACGACCGCGCCGTCGAGCCCGAGCCGGCGCGCGATCGCGAGCGCGTTCGACTCGCCGGGCGTGCCGACGAGCAGCCGGTAGAGCGGAGCCAGCGTCTGCGCGTCGAACTCGACGCACGCGTTCTCCGCGCGCTCGTGGCGGAACGCGAACTCCTTGAGCACGCCGAGGTGCGTGCTCCCCAGCGTGGGCACGCCGCGCCCGAGCAGCTCCTCGAGCAGCGCGTCCCCGAGCGCGGCGCCCTCGTCCGGGTCGGTCCCGCCGCCGAGCTCGTCGAGCAGGACGAGCGTGCGCCGCGTCGCGCGCGCGAGCGCATCGGCGATCCGCACGACGTGCGAAGCGAACGTCGAGAGGTTCTGCTCGATCTCCTGCTCGTCGCCGATGTCGGCCGCGACGCCGTCGTACAACGGCACCGTCGTGCCCGCGAGCGCCGCGAGCGGCAGGCCCATGCGCGTCAGCAGCGCCGCGACGCCCGCGGTCTTGAGCGCGAGCGTCTTGCCGCCGGGGTTGGGGCCCGTGATCACGATCAGGTCGAAGTCGCCGCCGAGCCGCAGGTCGAGCGGCACGACGCGCTCGATGCGCCCGAGCCGCTCCTGCTCGACGAGCAGCGGATGGCGCACCGCGCGCAGAACGAGCTCGTCCGCCGCGCCGGGCTCGCCGACGACGAGCGCGGGCCGGCCGTCGTGCGCGCGCGCCCACGAGGCGCCGCACGCCGCGAGCTCGACCTCGGCGCACAGCTCGGCGAGCCGCCGGATCTGCGCCTCGTCGGCGCGCACCGCGCGCGTCAGCTCGGTCAGCACGCGCTCCACCTCGTGACGCTCGTCCGCACGCGCCGCGGCGGCGGCGTTCGCGCTCTCGACGACCTGCTGCGGCTCGACGAAGAGCGTCTCCTCGGTCTGCGAGCGGTCGTGCACGATGCCCGGCACCTGGCCGAGGTGCTTCGCCTTGACCGCGAGCACCGCGCGGCCGCCGCGGCGCTGGATGCGGCCGCCCGCGCCGTCGGCGAGGAAGCGGCGCACGTCGTTGCGCGCGACGAGGGCGCGCAAGCGGCGCTCGACGGTCTCCTCGAGCTGCGCGGCGCGGCGGCGCACGTCGCGCAGCCGAGCGCTCGCTTCGTCGAGCACGCGCCCGCGCGGGTCGACGCAGCGGTCGAGCTCCGCGCGCAGCTCCTCGCAGTCCGGCGCGCCGTCGAGCAACGCGGCGGTGGCGGGCACGGCGCCGGCGCGCGCGGTCGCCCACGCGCCGACCTGGCGCGCCGACATGAGGAAAGCGCCGAGCCGCGCGAGCTCGAGCCCCTCGAGCGCGCGGCTGTAGAGCCGCGCCTGGACGAGGATCGGGAGCGGGTCGGTCAGTCCCGCGAGCGGCGGCGCGCTCGCCGGGTCGAGCGCGCACAGCTCGCGGCAGCGCGCGAGCGCGGCGAGCGCGCCTGCGTCGTCGCGCGGCACGAGCTCCGCGAGCGCGCGCACGCCGAGCGAGCTGGGCGCATGCCGCTCGAACGTCGCGCGGATCGCGGGCCAGTCGAGCGCGTCCGCCGCGAACGCCGCGAGCCGCGCCGCGCGGCGGGCGCTCTGGGCGTCGGCGCTCACGCCACCGCCGCCGCGTCCGCCGGCGGGCGCCTCCGGCTCGGGCTCGTCCCCGTCCGCGCGCTCCATCCGCGAATCATGCCCGAACGCCGCGGCCCGCGCACCGGCCGCCGAGCGCAGCGGGACCGGCGGTTTCCGCGCACGGGGGCGCCGAGACCGTCGTGCGCGCCGCGCCCGCCGCGTACGATCGTCCGGCCATGAAGGACGCGAAGACGCACCGCATCGAAACGCTGGCGGTCCACGCCGGCCAGGAGCCCGAGCCGCGGACCGGCGCGGTCATGACGCCGGTCTTCCTGACGAGCACGTATGCGCAGGACCATCCGGGCGAGCTGCGCGAGGGCCACGACTACTCGCGCACGATCAACCCGACGCGCACGGCGCTCGAGCGCAATCTCGCCGCGCTCGAGGGCGCGGCCTGGGGCGCCTGCTACGCGTCCGGCATGGCGGCGATCAACGGGTTGCTCCACCGCCTGCGTCCCGGCGATCACGTCGTCGCGGGCAACGACCTCTACGGCGGCACGCACCGGCTGTTCGTGCGCTGCTTCGCGAAGCTGGGGATCCAGTTCACGTTCGTCGACGCGACCGATGCCGGCGCGATCGCCCAGGCGCTGCGCGACGAGACGCGCTACCTCTACCTCGAGACGCCGACGAACCCGCTCCTGTCGGTCGTCGACGTCCCCGCGGCGGTCGAGCTCGCGCGCGAGCGCGGCGCGCTCACCGTCGTCGACAACACGTTCGCGACGCCGTACCTCCAGCGGCCGCTCGAGCTCGGCGCCGACCTCGTCGTGCACTCGCTGACCAAGTACCTCGGCGGCCACTCGGACGTCGTCGGCGGCGCGGTCGTGGGCAACGACGCGCAACTGCACGAGGAGGTCGCCTTCTACCAGAACGCGGTCGGCGGTCAGCTCGGGCCGATGGACTCGTTCCTCGTGCTGCGCGGCACGAAGACGCTCGCGGTGCGCATGGATCGCCACTGCGCGAACGCCGCCGCGATCGCCGAACGCCTCGAAGCGCACCCGGCGGTCGAACGCGTGCTCTACCCGGGCCTCGCGAGCCACCCGCAGCACGCGGTCGCCGCGCGCCAGATGAGCGGCTTCGGCGGCATGGTCTCGTTCGAGCTCAGGGGCGGCGTCTCCGCCGGCGTCGCGTTCTCGAAGGCGACGCGGATCTTCACCCTCGCCGAGTCGCTCGGCGGCGTCGAGTCGCTCGTCGAGGTGCCGCCGATCATGACGCACGCGAGCATCCCGGCCGAGGAGCGGCGCAAGGCCGGCCTCAACGACGGCCTCGTGCGCCTGTCGGTCGGCATCGAGCACGTCGACGACCTGCTCGAGGACGTCGAGCAGGCCCTCGAGGCCGCCGCGGCGGTCCCGGCGTAGGCCGCGCGACCGGCGCGCGCCCGGTCCGACGCCCGCGCGTGCGGACCGCCCGGCAGAACGGCCTTCGGCCCCGTGCCCGCCAGAACGGGCCTTCGGCCCGGGGCCCGTCAGAACGGGCTGTTCGGCTTGGGCGGCGATGCCTTGGGCGGCGGCGGCGCGGGCTCGCGGCGCTGCTCGCGCTCGGGCGCCGGCGGCGCGTGCGACGGCGACGGCGGTCGCGCCGGCGCGCGGCCGTCGATCTCCCCGGGCGGGGGGTCGTCGCAGACGCGCTCGCGCATCAGCCGGCCGACCTTGAACTTCACCACCCGCTTCGCGGGCACCTGCACCTTCTCGAGCGTGCGCGGGTTCTGCGCCAGGCGCGCGGCGCGCTCCTTCACCTCGAAGACCCCGAACTCGCGGAACTCGAGGCGGTTGCCCAGCGTGAGCTCGTCGATGATCTCGTCGAGGAAGCGCTGGATGATCTCCTTCACCACGACCTTGGTCTGGCCCGTCCGGTCCGCAATGCGGTTCACGAGCTCCTTCTTGGTGCTGGTGTGGGGATCGGGCTGGTGGCCCATCGGGGGGGCTCCGGGGCAGGTCGGGTCGACCGGGGGTGCCTGGCTGCTCCGGGCGACGGCGGGCAGCGAGCGAGCGGCGCGGCGAGCTTCAGGCACGGCTGGCGGGGCGGAGCGCCAGTATGGACGGCATTATCTCCTGGTCAAGCAAGACTTTGTGACCGTCGAGGGGGCCGCTGGAAGGGCTCGCGGAGGCACTCGGACGCCTCTTCGGCCACGCCGGCCGATAGCCGCAAGGCGGGCCTGGGGAAGGGGTTAGGACGTTTCCAAGGCGCCGCGTGTGGCGCCGGGAACGGCAGAACGTCCCAAATCATTTCTCCAGCTCGACTTACGCTCGCGGATCGGGCCTCTCGGGCGGCTCTTCGAGCACGAACGTCACCGGCCCGTCGTTCGCGAGCTCGACCACCATCGAGGCCCCGAAGGAGCCCGTCTCGGTCGGCAGCCCGAGCTCGCGCAGGCGCTCGGCGAAGCGCTCGTAGAGCCGGCGCGCGAGCTCGGGCTCGGCGGCGCGGTCGAACGAGGGCCGGCGCCCCTTGCGGCCGTCGGCGGCGAGCGTGAACTGGCTGACGACGAGCGCCGCGCCGCCGACCTCGGCCGCGGCGCGGTTCATGCGCCCCTCTTCGTCGGGGAAGAAGCGCAGGTGCGCGACGCGTTCCGCCAGCCGCAGCGCCTCGCGCTCCGCGTCGCCGCGCATCACGCCGACGAGGACGAGCATGCCGCGGCCGCAGCTGCCGACGACCGCACCGTCCACCCGCACGCTCGCGCGGGCGACGCGCTGCACGACGACCTTCACGGCGCGCCGCTCGGCGGGCGGCGCTGCTCGCGTCGTTCGGCGCGCGCCTCCTCGAGCTTCTCGATGCGGTAGCGCGCCTGCATCGCGATCCACACGTCGCCGAGCTGCCCCGCGTTCACGTCGTCGCTCTCCTGATCGTGCCGCGCCTCGAGGAGCTCGACGACGCGCTCCCATGCGGCGAGTGCGGCGAGCGGGTCGTCGAGCCGGTGCTCGTGCAGCAGCGCCTGTTGCACGAGCGGCAGCGGGTCGCCCGGCTCCGCGAGCGCCGCCGCCTGCGCCGCCCGCAGCGCCGCGCTCGGCGCTCCGAGCGCCGCCTCGGCCGCCGCGAGCAAGAGCTTGGCGCGCTGGCCGTGAGGCGGATCCGCTGCGGCGTGGCGCGCGGCGATCGCGCGCGCGCGGCCGGGCTGGTCGTCGAGCACGTAGAGCACCGCGAGGTCGAGCTCGACCGCGATGCGCTCGCTCTCTTCGACGCGCGGGTCGTCCGCGGAGCGATCGAGCCACGCACGCATGCGCTGGCGCGCCGCGTCGGCCTCCCCGGCCCGCGCCAGGAGGTTGTGCTCGAGGCGTCGCGCGAGCAGGTGCGAGGGATCGAGCACGAGCGCGCGGCCGAGCTCGTCGCGCGCGCGCTGGAACTGCTCGTCCGCGACCGACAGGTGCGCGAGGCCGTACCACGCCCACGCGCACCCGGCGTCGACCTCGAGCGCGCGGCGCAGGAGCACGCGCGCCGCCGGCGGGTCGGGCTCGACGCGCGCGGCGAGCACGAGCTCGGCGACGGACGGCTCGCCCTCGGTCGGCGCGCGGTAGCGCTCGACCAGCCGCGCGAGCGCGTCGGCGCGCGCCGCCTCGGGCAGCCCTTCGAGGCGCCGCAGCTCGACGTCCTGCAGGAGTGCGCCGATCGAGACGTCCTCGGGCAGGAGCGCGTGCAGCGCGGCGAGGATCGCGTGGGCGCCCGGCAAGTCGCCCGCTTCGGCGCGCGCACGCGCGGCGGCGATCCGCTCGAGCGCCGCCGGCGTGGTCGACGACCACGTGCCGTCGACGTAGCGGAACGAGCTCGTCGTGCCGCACGCGGCCGCGAGCACCGCGAGGAGCGGTGCGAGGAGCACTCGGTGCGGGAGCCGCCACGCCATCGGCCGTCCAGAATCGGCTGTCCGGGATCCGGCCGCCAGAATCCGGTGGCGAGAATCTGGCGTTCAGCGCGGGCGCAGACCCGTGAAGCGCAGCTCGGGGCCGCGCTGCTCGTCGTCGCCGTCGACCGCGCGCCAGAACGCCTGGCCCCGGGCGACGATGGTGACCGGCACCTCGCCGGGCCGCTCGAGCACGACGAGCCTGCGCAGGGCGACGAGTCGCCACGCGTCGAGCTGGCCGTGGATCTCGACGTAGCCGGCATCGGACCGCGCCCGCGTCTCCTGCAGGAGCCCCTCGCTCACCGTCTTCGCGACGTAGCGCGTCTGCTCGGGATCCTGCGTGACCGCGACGTGGTCGAGCAGGCCTGGCGGGCCCTCGATGCAGATCTCGTCGGCGAGGAGCGCGGCCCCGTCGCCGAACCGCTCGGTCCACGGCATCTGCGGCACGGGCTCGGCGGCGGCGACCGCGGGACGGATCGAGGCGTCGGAGCGCCCGGCGGGCGGGGTGCTGCGGCACGCGAGCGCGACCAGCGGGAGCAGCAGGACCAGCATGCGGGAGAGCGCGATCATGACCACTGCATCGGCGCGCAGCGCCGATCGGTTGAGCGGCATCGGCGCAGCGCCGCTCGAGCGGCATCGGCGCGCAGCGCCGCTCGAGCAGCTCAGCGCAGCCCGCAGGCGCGGTAGGCGCGGTCGCGGGTCGCGGCGGCGACGGCGCGGGCGCGCTCGGCGCCGGCCCGCAGGACCGCGTCGACCCGCTCGGGGTCGGCGAGCAGCTCCTCGCGCCGGGCGCGGGCGGGCGCGAACGTCTCCTCGATCGCGGCGACGAGGCGCTGCTTGAGGTGGCCGTAACCGGGCGCGCCGGGGCCGCCGGCGCGGATCCCCTGCTCGAGCTCCCCCATCTCGCCGGGGGGCAGGAACAGGCGCAGGAAGTCGCACAGCAGGAGCTCGTCGGGGTCCTTCGGCTCCTCCGGCGCGCGGCTGTCGGTCGCGATGCGCCCGATCGCCTTCTTCAGCGGCTTGCCGCTCTCGAAGATCCACACGTCGTTGCCGTAGCTCTTGCTCATCTTCTCGCCGTCGAGGCCGGGCACCTTCGCCAGGCGCGCCTCGGCCGGCAGGCGCGGCTCCGGGCGCACGAACACCTCCCCGAACGCGGCGTTGAAGGAGCCCGCCATGTCCTGCGCGAGCTCGACGTGCTGCTCCTGGTCCTTGCCGACCGGGACGAAGCTCGAGTCGTACGCGAGGATGTCGGCGGCCATCAGCACCGGGTACGTGAACAGGCCGACGTTCGGCTTGATGCCGCGCGCGACCTTGTCCTTGTACGAGTGGGCGCGCTCGAGCAGGCCCATTCCGGTCACGCAGCCGAGCAGCCAGGCGATCTCGCAGACCTCGGGCACGTCGCTCTGGCGGAACAGGCGCGCGCGCTCGGGGTCGAGGCCGAGCGCGAGGTACGTGACCGCCGTCTCGCGCACGCGCTCGCGCAACTGCTCGGCATCGCGGCTCGTCGTCAGCGCGTGGTAGTCGGCGATGAAGTAGTAGTGGTCGCCGGCCTCGTGCTGCAGCGCGACGTGCTGGCGCAGAGCGCCGAAGTAGTTGCCGAGGTGCTGGTAGCCGCTCGGCTGGATGCCGGAGAGATGGGTCGTCATGGCCGCGGCGCGACGGTACCAAGCTTGCGTGGCCCGGCGCGACCCTCTAGACCATGGCGCCGTGGTCCTCGCCCGCGTCTCCCGCTCCGCGCTCGCGGGCCGGCTCCTGGTCTCCGCGTCGCTCGCCTCTGCGTCCTTCGTGGCAGCCTGCGCGGCGCCGTCGAGCGACGTGCACCTCGCGCCGCTCTACACGCAGTTGACGACCGCGGGCGGCGGGCGCTCGCGCGAGGCGCTGTTCGGCCTGATCGAGAGCGAGAGCCGGCCGGAGCACGTCCCGCTGGCGTACGAGGAGCGCCACTCGTGGCGCAGCCGCTGGGGTCTGCGGCCGCTGCTCACCAAGCACGAGTACGACGGCGGCTTCTCGATGACGCGCATCCTGCCGCCGTTCGGCTACACGCAGCGCGACCCCGAGCGCACGCTGAGCCTGCTGATCCCGTTCTGGGTCTACGAGTCGAAGGTCGATCGCGACACGGGCCGGCGCGACTGGCGCGGCGCGTTCCTGCCCGGCTTCCTGTTCCAGCGCGAAGGGGACGACCTCGACTTCGGCTGGTTCCCGTTCTACGGGCGCATCGACCGGCTCTTCACGTACGAAGACATCGTCTTCGTGCTGTTCCCGCTGTACATCAAGACCGAGCGGAACGAGCGCGTCTCGCGCAACGTCCTGTTCCCGATCGTCGGCTGGACGCGCGGCGGCGGCGCGAACAACTTCCACGTCTGGCCGCTGTACGGGCACGCGAAATGGGAGGGCCGCTACGAGCGCTACTCCGCGCTCTGGCCGATCTTCCACTACCAGCGCAACAACCTCGCGGGCGGTGCCGAGCCGCCCGAGACCGTCTGGTTCGTGCTCCCGTTCTACGGCTACACCGAGCGCGGCCAGGACTACCGTGCGTGGGTCGTCTTGTGGCCGTTCTTCGGCTACGCCACCGCGCCCTCGCGCAACGGCTTCTGGTCGCTCGATGCGCCCTGGCCGTTCGTGCGCATCCAGCGCGGCGGGCTCAACACGCAGATCGAGTCGCGGACGCGCTTCTGGCCGTTCTACTCGCGCCTCGTCGCCGAGATGATGACGACGACGAGCATCGCCTGGCCGTTCTACTTCCACCGCTACGAGGCCTACCCGCGCTCGCAGCGCGAAGGACACTGGCTCCTGCCCTTCTACCACTCCTGGGACCGCTACGAGTACGGCACGGGCGACGAGTCCAGCTACCGCCTCTACTGGCCCCTGCTCGAGGTCGAGCGCGACATCGACGGCCGCAGCCGGCTCGCGTTCCCGGCGCTGTCCCCGCTCGGCCGCAGCCCGTTCGTCGAGTACCACCTCGCGTGGATCTGGGAGCTCTACTCGCGCACCGACCACCCGTGGGGCACGAGCGAGCGGACGTGGGCGGCCGTGTGGCGCAGCGAGCGCGACGCGGTCGAGTCGCGCAAGTCGCTCGCGGGCCTGTGGGCGCGCCGGGAGTACGCGGTCGACGGGGACGAGGTCAGCGAGACCTCGCTCCTGTTCGGCCTTCTACGCTGGCGTCGGAGCGCGCGAAACGGTACCGAGATCATGGCTCCGGCGTTCCCAGGACCGGGTTGGCCCGCGCGCTGGCACGGGCCGCCGCCCGCCGACGAGCGCTGAACCGCGCCCGAGCCGCATCCGCCGCCCATGAACGCGCTCCTGCAGTTCGCTCGCGAGTCGGGCCACCGCATCGACCTCCTGCTGCAGACGGTCGTCCGCCTGCACCACGTGTGGAAGCGGCGCACGCAGGTCTCCGACCAGCTCTACCTCGCCAGCATCAAGGTGATCCACGTGATCCTCTTGGTGAGCTTCTTCATCGGCATGGTCGTGTCGTTCCAGACGGGCGTCGAGCTCGCGCGGATCGGCCAGCAGGACCAGATCGGCACGATCGTCGCGGTGTCGATGGCGCGCGAAATGGGGCCCTTCATCGCGGCGATCATCGTCGCGGCGACCGTCGGCAGCGCGCTCGCGGCCGAGCTGGGCACGATGGCGGTGAGCGAGGAGCTCGCGGCGCTCGAGGTGATGTCGGTCGACCGCGTCAGCTTCCTCGTGGTGCCGCGCATCGTCGCGCTCTCGGTGATGTGCCCGATGCTGACCGTGCTGTGCGACGCGATCGGCATCTTCGGCGGCGGCTTCGTCGCCAAGGCGCAGCTCAACGTCAGCACGCAGCTCTACTACGATTCGGCGATCGAGGCCCTGCAGACGCCAGCGCAGTTCATCGCGCTGCCCAAGGACGTGTACTCGGGGCTGTTCAAGGCGTTCGTCTTCGGCGTCACGATCGCGGTGGTCTCCTGCAGCTCGGGCATGCGCGCGACAGGCGGCGCGCTCGGCGTCGGCAACGCGACGCGTCAGGCCGTGCGCGACTCGATCATCGCGGTGATCGTCTTCAACTATTTCATGACGTGGTTCATGTATCGGTAGTCGGGTGAGCGAGCGGGAGATCGTCATCCGGTTCGAGGGCGTCGAGAAGCGCTTTCGCGACAAGGTTGTCCTGGCGGGGATCGACTTGGTCGTGCACCGCGGGGAGACGCTCGTCATCATGGGCCCGTCGGGCACCGGCAAGTCGGTGACGCTGCGCCACGTGATCGGGCTGCTCGCGCCGGACGCGGGCCGCGTCGAGGTCGAGGGGCACGACCTCGCGACGATCGGCAAGGACGAGCTGCACGAGCTGCGCAAACGCACCGGCTACCTCTTCCAGGACGGCGCGCTGATCAACTGGCTCAACGCGGGCGACAACGTCGCGCTGCCGCTGCGCGAGAACACGCGCATGCCCGACGACGAGATCCGCGAGAAGGTCCAGGCGAAGCTCGAGCTGGTGCGCCTGCCCGACGCGTACGACAAGATGCCGAACGAGCTGTCCGGCGGCATGCGCAAGCGCGTCGGGTTGGCGCGCGCTCTCATCACCGATCCCGAGATCATCCTGTACGACGAGCCCAACGCCGGGCTCGACCCCGAGATCTCGCACAGCATCAACCTCCTGATCCGCGAGCTCGCCGACCGGCTCGCCATCACGTCGATGGTCGTGACGCACCTCGTGAGCTGCGTGCGCACGGTCGCGGACCGCGTCGTGCTGCTCGACAAGGGCCGCGTCGCGTTCGAGGGCTCCCGCGAGGACTTCTTCGAGCGGCCGAACGAGCGCTTGCGCCAGTTCCTGGGCCGCGAGCCGGACTGAACGAACGAACCCAGGACCTTCCATGACCAGTCAACGCCAGGTCGTGCTCGGCATCTTCTTCGTGGTGGTGCTGTCGATACTCGGCATCTACACGCTGTTCCTGACCGACCTTCCGTTCCTGGGCGAGAAGGAGATCCTCCAGGCGTACTTCCCGGGCGCGAACGGCCTGCGTCAGGGCGACCGCGTGATGGTCGCGGGCCTGCACACGGGCCGCGTCAGCGAGCTCGTGTTCACCGGCAACGCGGACCCCGAGCAGCGCATCCTCGTCACGCTGCGCCTCGACCGCCCGATCACCTTGAACGAGGACTTCGAGATCCGCATCGAGGAGTCGACGCTCCTCGGCGGCCGGCAGGTCAACATCCTGCCGGGGACCGCCGCCGCGCCGCCGATCGCGATCGAGGAGGGCGTGCCGCTGCAGGGCTCCGTCGCTCTCAACGCGATCAATCGGCTGGGCACGATGATCGAGCGGAACGAGGCGAGCTTCGACGAGATCATGTCGGGCCTCGCGAGCATGGTGCGGCACGCGAACGCCGGCGGCGGCCCGCTCGGGCGCGTGCTGCGCGACGAGCAGCTCGCGGACGATCTCTCGCGCTCGATCGCCGCGGTCGCCGGAACGATGGAGAACGCCGAGGTCGTGAGCGCGGACCTGCGCGACGGCCGCGGTACGCTCGGCAAGCTGCTCGCCGACGACACGCTCTACCGGCGCACAGCGCAGCTCCTCGACGACCTGACGACGGTGTCGACCGACCTGCGCGAGGGGCGCGGGACGGTCGGCAAGCTGGTCGCCGACGAGAGTCTGGGCGAGGAGGTCGACCGCGCGATCCGCGGCACGAGCGCGATCATCGGCCAGATCGAGGCCGGCCGCGGCATCCTGGGCCGTCTCGTGCAGGACGAGGCGATGGCGGCGGACCTCGAGCGGGCGATCGCCGCCCTGACCGACGATCGCGGCACGCTCGGCGCGCTCCTGACCTCGCGTCAGCTCTACGAGAACGTGCTCGACGCGAGCGAGAACGTCGCGGCGATCGCGGGTGCGCTGCGCGACGGTCACGGCTCGCTAGGCCGGCTCCTGATGGACGACGAGATGTACGAGGAGCTGCTGATCTCGGTGCGGCTGCTCAACCGCAACCTCGAGGACCTGCGCGAGGCGGCGCCGGTCTCGGCGCTGTCGGCGGTGCTGTTCGGCGCGTTCTAGCCCGGGGCGCTGCTAGCTGCTGGCTAGCCCGGGGCGCGGGGCATCAGCCGCTCGATCCACTTCGCGACGAGGTCGGCTTCGACGTTGAGCCGCTGTCCGGGTCTCGCGTCGCCGAGGTTCGTCCACTCGAGCGTCTGCGCGATCGCGGCGACGCGGAAGCGCCTGCCGCGTGGCTCGACGACGGTGAGGCTGACGCCGTCGAGCGTCACGCTGCCCTTGTCGACGAGCCAGCGCTCGAGCCCCGCGTCGATCTCGAACAGGAGCTCCCGTCCGCCGTCGCCCACGTCCTCGCTCGCGACGAGCGTCGCGCCTCCGTCGACGTGCCCGCTGACCATGTGCCCCCCGAGCCGATCGCCGAGCCGCAGCGCCCGTTCGAGATTGACGCGCCGCCCGGGCTCGAGCGCACCGAGCCAGGTGCGCTCGAGCGTCTCGGCCGACAGGTCGAACGCGATCGAGCCGTCGGCCGCGGGCGTTTCGGCCACGGTGAGGCAGCACCCGCAGACGGCCACGCTCTCGCCTCGCGCGACGCCCCACGCCTGGGCGAGGCACGCCTCGGGCGCAGGAAGCACGAGCCGCGCCCCCGCCGCGCGCCGCGCGAACGCCCGCACGGGCACGCACGCCTCGACGATCCCGGTGAACATCGGCGCTAGAGCATAGGCAGCGGCGCCGAGGGCTCCCAGGGCAGGCGCGCGGCAGCGGGCGGTCGCGGGGAGCGGCCGAGCGGGCCCGCGCGGCTCGCCCCTCGCGGCTCGCCCCTCGCGACTCGCCCCGCGCGACTCGCCCCGCGCGGCTCGCCCCGCGAACTCCGTCGCCCCCCGGGACGGTCGCCCTCGGAGACGGTCGCGCTCCGAAGACCAGCGCCCACGGGACCTTCGCCCCGGGGCGGCGCCTTCGCCGACTGACCCCGACCGCGCGCGCGCGCGCGCGGGCCCGCCACCCCCACCCTCCGCCCTGCGGACCGGGCGGGGAGGCGGGTGGTGGCGGTCGGCGTCGGGAGCTTCTTCCCGCCTCGCGGTTCGCGCTCCTCCGGCGCTTGACCGTCCCCCTGCGGGGACCTACCCTTTTCGCCCCGCTCCCCGAGGGGGATCGGCCGTGATCGTCGCCATCCTCACGCTCTTTCCCGAGGCGCTCGAGCCCTACGCGAGGGCGAGCATTCTCGGGATCGCGTGTGAGAAGGGCATCCTCGATCTGCGGTTGGTCGACTTCAGGGACTTCACTCGGGACCGACACCGCACGGTGGACGACCGTCCGTTCGGCGGCGGGCCCGGAATGGTTCTCAAGCCCGAGCCGATCGTCGAGTGCGTCGAGTGGCTCGAGCAACGCGAAGGACCGTTCCGGAAGATCCTGCTCTGTCCGAGCGGCGTGCCGTTCACTCAGGCGAAGGCCCTCGAGCTGCGCGAGTCGGAGCGCTTGCTCCTGCTCTGCGGACGCTACGAGGGCTTCGACGAGCGGGTTCGGGACCTGGTGGAGTGGGAAGAAATCTCGTTGGGCGACTTCGTCCTGGCCGGGGGCGAGCTCCCCGCTCTGGCGATCACCGAGGCCATCGTGCGCCTCGTGCCAGGGTGCTTGGGAGACGAGCAATCGGCCGAGCAGGAGTCGTTCCGCGGTGAGGGCGGCCTCGACCATCCGCACTACACCCGACCCCGCGTCTACCGTGGCCGCAGCGTCCCCGACGTGCTGCTGAACGGAGATCATGCGGCGATCGCGGCGTGGCGGGAGCGAGCGGCGCGGTCCCGTACCCGCGAGCGCAGGCCCGACCTGTCGAACAGTCCGAGCACCGAAACGTCGAGCGAACCGAACGCCCCGGAGGGGACCTAGCCATGCGCCTGATCGATCAACTGGAACGAGAGAACGGCAAGGACCGCCTCCCCACCGTGCACGTCGGCGACACGGTCGAGGTCCACTACCTCATCACCGAGGGCGACAAGGAGCGCGTCCAGCTCTTCATCGGCACCGTCATCGCGCTGCAGGGCCGCGGCATCCGCCGCACGCTGCGCGTGCGCCGCATCGTCGCCGGCGAAGGCGTCGAGCGGACGTTCCCGCTGCACAGCCCGCGCGTGAAGGACGTCGTCGTCACCCGCCGCGGCCAGGTGCGGCGCGCGAAGCTCTACTACCTGCGCGACCGCGTCGGCAAGAACACCCGCGTGCGCGAGCTCGTGGGCGACAAGGTGCGCCGCGAGCGCGAGCGCGAACGCGAACGCGAGAACGCGGAGCAGCAAGCCCCGCAAGAGCCGCGGCGCGCGGGCAAGCCGGACGAAGAGCCCGAGGCCGTCGAGGTCTGAGCCCCGACCCCGCACCCTTCCGACCCCTACCCGCCAAGACCGGCTCCCAGTCCCAGGCCTCGACATGGTCGACAACATCGGTCGCAAGCTCACGCTGATCTTCACGCTGGTCGGCGTGTCGATCCTGCTGCTCGTCCTGCCCGAAGAACCGTTCCGCATGGGGCTGGACCTCAAGGGCGGGACGCGGCTCGTCTACAGCTTCGACTTCAAGCAGGCGTACGACGACGAGGTCCTCGCTGCGGACGAGCCGCAGTACGAGGTGCTCCAGCAGCAGATCCAGATCATCCGCGAGCGCGTCGACCCGACCGGCGTGCTCGACCCGGTGATCCGGGCCGAAGGCGACGACCGCGTCGTGATCGAGCTGCCGGGAACGGCGAGCACGCTCAACCGGCCGCGCGGCTCGCTCGCGGCGCCGATCGGCGCGTCCGCGGACAGTCTCACCATCCAGACCGACGAGATCAGCGCGTTCCCCGAAGCGGACGGCATCGTGTCCGTCGGCCTGGAGACGATCGCGTACCGCGAGCGCGAGGGCGACGTGCTGACGGGGCTGACGCGCGGCCTGCACGGAGCGCCGGCCGACCACGAGGCGGGCGAGGAGCTCGTGCTGGTCAGCGGCGACCCCATCCAGAACCGGATCGAGAGCCTGGGCGACCTGTCGTTCATGATCCTGGCGCTGGACGGCGACCTGGCGGACACGGACATGACGACCGAGCGCACGCGCATGGGCGAGTGGCTCGACGCCAACCCCGGCCGGCGGCTCGTCGACTACAACCAGGTGGCGCACGCGACGGGCGGGCCGCACCCGCAACTGAGCTGGTACCCGCTGCGGGTCCCCGAGGGCGATGTCGACACGGGCGAGCGCAACCGCGCCGTCGCCGTGCTGAACCAGCAGAGGCAAGAGTGGACGTTCCGCGGCGACGCGCTCGGCCGCGTCTACTACACGTTCGACGAGCTCGGGTACCCCGCGGTCGGCTTCGAGATGAAGCCGCAGCGGCGCGCCAACTTCAGCGACTTCACCGGCGCGAACGTCGGTCGCAACCTCGCGATCGTCCTCAACGACGTCGTCTACTCGTCGCCGAACCTCGAGCAGCGGCTGTCGGGCTCGAGCATCATCCGCGGCCGTTTCACCGACGAGGAGGTGCGCGACCTCGTCACGGTGCTGCGCACGGGCTCGCTGCGGCTGCGCCCGACGCTCGAGCAGCGCGAGAGCGTCGGCCCCACGCTCGGCGCGGACTACGTGCGGCGCGGCCTCTTGAGCGGCGTGCTCGGCCTGCTCGCGGTGCTCGCGTTCATGATCGTCTACTACCGCCGGCTGGGCATCTACTCGGCGATCTCGCTGTTCGCGACGATGCTCATGCTGATGGGCGGCATGGCGTTCCTGCAGGCGACGCTGACGCTGCCCGGCATCGCGGGCATCATCCTGACCGTCGGCATGGCGGTCGACGCGAACATCCTGATCTTCGACCGCTTGCGCGAAGAGACCGAGAAGGGCCGCAACATCAAGCAGGCGGCCAAGAACGGCTTCCAACACGCGACGAGCGCGATCCTCGACGCGAACATCACGTCGTTCCTGACGGCGTTCATCCTGTACCAGATGGGCACCGGCCCCGTGCGCGGTTTCGCCGTCACGCTCATGGTCGGCATCGTCGTGTCGGTGTTCTCGGCGCTCGTCATCACGCGGGTGCTCGTGCACTACGCCCTCGAGAAGGGCGTGCGCGCGTTCCCGATGGGCGCGTGGCTGGCGCGGGCGAACTTCAAGTTCCTCGACAAGTGGCGCGTCGCGTGCGCCGCGTCCGCGCTCTTCATCGTCGCGGGGCTGTTCCTGTTCGCGTCGCTCCCCGACACGCGCAAGCTCGGCATCGACTTCCTCGGCGGCGACACGACGCGCATCAACACCGAGCAGCCGCAGACGACCGACGAGATCCGCCTTCTCGTCGGGAACCTCGAGACGCAGGGCGTGCGTCGTTCGCTCGAGGTGAAGCCGGTGCTCGACTCCGGCGTCGGCGACGGGCGCTACACCGAGTTCCGGATCACGTACAAGAAGGGGTCGGAGCCCGCCCCGGCGCCGGGCGCCTCCGGGGACGAGGCGGCGGTCGTCGACAAGGAGTTCCGCAACCTGCTCGAGGAGGCGCTGTCCCCCGTGCTCGCCAAGGGGCCGGTCGCGCTCGCCGAGAACGGGATCACGACGACCGAGGGCGTCACGACCGCGACGTTCGATCTGTACTTCCTGGAAGGGCACCCCGAGGTCGACGTCGTCGAGCGGCTCGGCGTCGCCGGGATCCGCGAGCCCCAAGTCGAGCCCGGGCCGGTTGCCGAGAGCTACCGCGTGACGGGCAAGCTGCCGGCGGCGATGACGCCGCTCGCGCTCAACGACAGCGTCGTGCAGTCGTTCCAGGGCGCGACCGACTCGAACCAGGTCGCGTACACGCTCAAGGAGCCGATCCCCGAGACGACGGTCGTCGGCGAGCAGGTCGTCGGCGAGCTGCGCGACAGCGCGATCCTCGCGATCCTCGTCAGCCTCTTCGTCGTCGTGATGTACATCCGCGTCCGGTTCGCCGAGTACAGCTACGGCTTCGCGGCGGTCACTGCCATCTTGCACGACGTGCTCGTGACGATCGGCGTGCTGGCGATCCTGATGCAGACGACGGACCTCGCCGTCGAGATCAGCCTGCCGATGATCGCGGCGTTCCTGACGATCATCGGCTACTCGCTGAACGACACGATCGTCATCTTCGACCGCGTGCGGGAGAACCTGCCGCGCTCGGCCGGCACGATGTCCGAGATCATCGACACGTCGATCAACCAGACGCTGTCGCGGACGATCATGACGTCGACGACGACGTTGATCGCGGTCGCGCTCCTGTTCGCGTTCAACGTCGGGACGGGGAACGTGCTCGAGGGCTTCTCCCTCGCGATGATCTGCGGCATCCTCGTCGGCACGTACTCGACGATCTTCATCGCCAGCCCGCTGCTCGCGGCGCTCGAGTCGCGCCGCCGCCGCCGCGCGGGCGCTCCCGACGCGCTCAGCGTTCCGGCGCCGAGCAAGTCGACGACGGTCTGACGCCTGTCGATCCGCCGATCGCGATCCGCTAGCCTGAGCGCGTGCGGATCGCGATCGGCATCGGCGCGCTGTTCGCCCTGTTCGGGCTCGCGGCGCTGTGGCAGCACTGGATCGAGGGCCAGCTCGCCCGCGAGCAGGCGCTCGCCGTCGCCGCGGCCGGGCGGGTCGCCGCCGTCGACGACCCCGATCCTTGGTCGACCGTGCTCGTCGGCCGCGCATCGGGCGCAGACCCGCTGGAGCCTGCGGTCGAGCGCTCGGCTCGCCCCGCCGCGGCGCCCGCGGGCGTGGCCGTCCAGTCCGCGCCGGCCACGGCTCCGGCCCCCGCGACCCTCGGCTACCCCGCCGACTTCGTCCTGCGCGTCCAGGACGGCCAGCGCCTCTGGACGGTTTGCGAGGCGCACTACGGCCGCGCGACGCCCGCGCTCGTCGAGCTCGTCGCGCGCTACAACCGCCTCGCGAGCCCCGACCGCCTGCGCGTCGGCCAGACGCTGCACCTGCCGGCGCGCGAGAAGCTCGACGCGCTCGCGGCGCACGGCCGACGCTGACGGGGAGCGCGAGGCGGTCGGCGAGAGCCAAGCCAGCGGCGTCGAGGAAGATCGAGCGCCGGCCGCAACCGCGGTCCCCGCGGCTCGGTCCACCGTGCACCGTCTCCAGTTGGCGGGTGGGCGCCGCGGACGGCCTGGTCGCGCGCGCGTGAAGCCGCTCGCCTCCTGGCTGAGCCGCCTCCTGGCTGAGCCGCCTCCTGGCTGAGCCTCCTCCTGGCTGGGCTAGGGCGTCGACGGCTGCCGCGGCTCGGCCGCCGGCTCGATGACGTCGAAGCGGACCCCCTCGACGACCTGGCGGCGCACGTTGCCGAAGGCGCCCTCGTCGAGGCGTACCCGCATGACCAGGCCGTTCGGCTCGACGCGCTGGTCGAGCACGATGCCGAGCCGCCGCAGCGCCGCCGGCGTGCGGCCGTCGGCGAACGGCATCGTCACGTCGACGACGACCGAACGGGCGTCCAGGCGCCGCGCGACGGCGGCGTCGAGGCGATCGACCCCCTCGCCGGTGTGCGCGGACACGTACACCGCCTCCTGCGAGCGCCCCTCGCGCAGGAGCACGAGCCCGATCGGGTCCTCGACGCGGTCGATCTTGTTGAAGACGAAGAGATCGGGCTCGAGCCCGGGAGCCAGCTCGGCGAGCACTCCGTCGACCGCCGCGACCTGCACCGCCGCGTCGGGGTGCGACGCGTCGACGACGTGGATCAAGAGGTCGACCTCGAGCGCCTCCTCGAGCGTCGCGTGGAACGACGCGACGAGGTGGTGCGGGAGGCGCTGCAGGAAGCCGACGGTGTCTGAGAGCAGCACGAGGCGCCCGTCCTTCAGGCGCCACTGGCGCGTGCGCGTGTCCAACGTCGCGAACAGCATGTCGGCCGAGAGCTCGTGCGCGCCCGTGAGGCGGTTGAGCAGCGTCGACTTGCCCGCGTTCGTGTAGCCCACGAGCCCCGCGGTGAAATGCTCGCGCCGCGACCGCACCTGGCGCCGCTTGCGCGCCTCGATCTGTGTGAGCTCCGCCTTCAGGTCGCGGATGCGGTCGTCGAGCAGCCGGCGGTCGGACTCGAGCTGCTTCTCGCCCGGGCCGCGCGTGCCGATGCCGCCGACCTGGCGCTCGAGGTGCGTCCACATGCGCCGCAGCCGGGGCATCAGGTACTCGACCTGCGCGAGCTCGACCTGCAGGCGCGCCTGCCGCGTCTGCGCGCGACGGGCGAAGATGTCGAGGATCAGCTCGGAGCGGTCGACGACGCGCCGCCCCCACGCCTTCTCGAGGTTGCGTACCTGCGCCGGCGTCAGGTCGTTGTCGACGAGCACCGCGTCGGACGAGGTCTTCTCGACCTCGCGCTGGATCTCCTCGACCTTGCCGGCGCCGAACAGCGTCGCGGGCACGGGCCGCGGCCGCCGCTGCACGATCCCCTCCCCCACGACCTCGGCACCCGCGGCGACCGCGAGACCGCGCGCCTCGTCGAGCGGCCCGCCATGCTCCTCGGCTTGCCCGGGGAACAGGACGCCGCAGACGACGACGCGCTCGCGCGGCGGAGCGTTGGGGCGGGGAGCGCGGCTCATCGCGCGCCGAGCGCCTCGAACGCAGCCGTGCGGTGATGCTCGATCGCGACGATGCGCTGGCCCTCGATCACGGGGGCGAGGTCGGTGTGGGCGCGCCATTGCGCGCGCTCCTGGGGATGGTCGTTGCGCCAATGCACGCCGCGCGACTCCGCGCGCTGCAGGGCTCCGATCGTGGCGAGGCGCGCGACGGTCAGCATGTTGAGCAGCTCGAACGTGCGCGTCGTGCGCGGCGCGAGCTCCTGCACCGCGCGCGTCCACAACTCGATCTTCGCGAGCGCGTCGCCGAGCAGCTTCGCGTCCCGCTCCACGCCCATCTGGTTCCACATCAGCGATTTCAACGAGTAGGTCACGTCTTCGATGTTCACACGCAGCGCCGCGGGCGATCGCTCCGGGCCGGGATGCCGGCGGTCGCGGTCGGGGCGGAAGTCGGCATCGCCCGCCGCCGCGGTCTCGGCTGCGTGCTCGCCGGCGCGCGTGCCGAGCACGAGCGCCTCGAGGAGCGAGTTCGAGCCCATGCGGTTCGCGCCGTGCAGCCCGGAGCTCGCGCATTCGCCGACCGCCCACAGGCCGGGCACGCTCGCGCGTCCGTCGATGTCGACGCGCAGGCCGCCGATCATGTAGTGCGCGCCGGGACGCACGGGCACCGGGTCGTGCGCGATGTCGATGCCGAAGAAGCGGCAGATGCGACTGATGCCGGGGAAACGCACGTGCGGGTCGCCGTCGACGTCCGACAGGTCGAGATAGACGCTCGTGTCGCGCGTCTCGACCATCCGACGGAAGACGGCGCGGCTGACGACGTCGCGCGGCGCGAGCTCGGCAGCGGGATGCCAGTCGGGCATGAAACGCACGCCGTCGCGGTCGCGCAGGACGCCGCCCGCGCCGCGCACGATCTCGCTGATCAGGACGCGCGCCGCGCCGGCGATGTAGAGGCAGGTCGGGTGGAACTGGAAGAACTCGAGGTCGCGGACGACCGCTCCCGCTCGCAATCCGAGCGCGATCCCGTCGCCCGTCGCGATGGCGGGGTTGGTCGTCTCGCGGTACACCTGCCCAGCGCCACCTGTCGCGAGCACGACCTGGCTCGCCACGAACGCGACGGTGTCGCCGCGCTCCGTCGTCGCCAGCGCTCCGCGCACGCCGCCGTCGGGCGCAGCGAGCAGATCGATCACGAATGTCTCGGGGAAGAGCGTGATCGACGGATGCGCGCGCAGCGACTCCGTGATCGCGCGCTGCAGCTCGAGCCCCGTGGCGTCGCCGTGCGCGTGCAGGATGCGCCGGTGCGCGTGACCGCCTTCGCGCGACAGGTCGAAGTCGCCGTCGGGGCCGCGGTCGAAGCGCGCGCCCCAGGCGCTCGTGCGCTCGATCGCTGCCGGGGCGCCCCGCACGACCGCCTCGACGACCGCCGGCTCGCACAGCCCGCACCCCACCCGGAGCGTGTCGGCGACGTGGGAGTCGAACGAGTCCTCGCGGCCGACGACCGCCGCGACCCCGCCCTGCGCGTACAGCGTGTTGCCCTCCTGCGGGTCGGACTTGGTCAGGAGCGCGACCGATGCGCCGGCGTCGGCGGCGGCCAACGCAGCGGAGCCCCCCCCGGCTCCCCCGCCCACGACGAGCACGTCGAAGCGGTAGAGCGGCACGCGGCGCGGATCGACGTCCAGGAGGCGCCTGTCGAGGCCGGATTCGACGCGGATGTGCAAGGGTCGGTTGCTCCGCCGGCCAGAGGCCCCCGGAGAGCCTCGCATTCTAGTGCGTCCTGCGCTGCAGATGTCCGCCGTCCGCACCGCTCGGCCCGCGGGCGGGCGCACATTTTCAGCAGTTCGGGACTTGTTCGGGTCTGGCGCCGCGCTAGATTAGGCTCCTGTTCGGGTCCTCGGCGGGTCTGCCTCGCCACCCCCAAGGCGCCCGCCGAGGCTCCGGCCTCTTCCGCTCGCTCCCGAACTCGAGACCTACGGACTCCAGCCATGACGCGCCTGATCCACCACGCTCGCCAGGAAGCGCTTTCCTACCTCTTCTTCGCGGCGCTTGTCGCCACGACCTTCGTGATGTGACGCTCGTGCTGTGACGCTGGCTCCGACGCGACACGCTCGCGCCCAGGACTCGCCGCCCGCCCCGTCGTCCGCTACCGTTTGCCGCCCGATGCCGACTCCTCCCCTCACGCGTCGCCAACGCGAGATCGTCGACTTCCTGCGCGCGTACCAGCGTGCCGAGAGCATCAGCCCGACGCTGGACGAGATCGCGCAGCACTTCGGCGTCAACAAGGTCACGATCTTCGGACACGTCGCGGAGCTCGAGCGCAAGGGCGTGCTCGAGCGCGCCGCGAAGGGCATCAGCCGGGGGCTGCGTATCGTCGGGGAGGAGGCCGGCGCCGCGTCCTCGCCGGCGCTCACGCCGCTGCGGATCCTCGGAACGATCGCCGCGGGCAGCCCGATCGAAGCGATCGAGGAGCCCGAGGTGCTCGAGCTCGGCGATCTCGTACCGCCCGGGGCCGAGGTCTATGTGCTGCGCGTACGCGGCGAGTCGATGATCGAGGACGCGATCCGCGATGGCGATCTCGTGTTGGTCGAGCAGCGGGACACGGCTCGCAACGGGGAGACGGTGGTCGCGGTGCTGCCCGACGGCGAGGTGACGCTCAAGCGCTTCTACCGCGAGGCGGGCCGCGTCCGATTGCAGCCCGCCAACGCCTCGATGCAGCCCATCCTCGTCCCGGACGTCGAGATCCGCGGCATCGTGATCGGCGTCGTCCGTCGCTACTGACGGCCCCGCGGCGCGCGGGCGGACTGGCCGCCGCCGCCGCCGCCCCCGCCGCTCCTGACCCGCGCCGCGCCCCACCTGCGCGCATGCCGCTCGACCCGCGGCCGGCCAAGTTCCCCGCCAGCTCGAGCAAGCCCGGGTCCGCACGACGCTCGGGCGACAGCCCGGCAGCGACAGGGACGCGCCGCCGAAGACGCCCCACGTGACTCGCCCTGTTGCGTGAGCCGTGAGTCGCGGCGTGAGTCGTGAGTCGCGGCGTGAGCCTTGCGTCGCTGCGTGAGCCGGGCGCCGCGGCGTGAGCCGGGCGCCGCGGCGTGAGCCGGGCGCCGCGGCGTGAGCCGTGCGTCGCTGCGTGAGCCGTGCGTCGCTGCGTGAGCCGCGGGTCGCTGCGTGAGCCGCGGGTCGCTGCGTGAGCCGCGGGTCAGCTTCGTGAGTCCGCCCCCGCTCACATGCGAGCGGTCGCGCACGACCAGGAGGCCTGCCGGCAGTGCCGAGGACCCGCCGGCGTGCCCGCCGTCACCGGCACTGTGGACCGCTGGCGACGCGGGGTCTCCTGCGCGGGCTCGGGGGGGGTCGGGTCTCGCTGAGCAGGTGGGTCAGGTTCGGTGTAGCGCTTCCATGCTCCGCGGAGCCCGGCGTCCAGCCGCGCAGTCGAGCCGTCCCGTGCGGCGATGCGAGCCGGCGTGATCGAGACCAGGCGAAGCCGCGTGTGCGAGCGGGTCGGCCAGATCGCCTTGCCGCACACTGCGAGTCGGGTGGAGCGACCTCCGGGGCGACGCGCGTGGTCACGCAGCACGGCGGCCGTTGCGCATGCGAAGCGCCGGCCCGCAAGAGCCGCAGCGGCGGCGCCGTTCGGAGCCCCAGCGGGGCTGTCGGGGCGGGCTCCGGAGGCGCGTCGGGCGGCGCCGGGGGAACCGAATAGTTCCTTGCTCGACGCTGCGGCTCCGTGCTTACCATGTCCCCTTCCTCCCGGACCCCACACGATCCTCATGTCCGCTGCACGGCCACGCTCCGGCGACATGCCGAACGATCCGCTCTCCCCCCACGACCACGCCGGTGACGACTCGCCCGGCCAGGTGCGCGCCGGCGTGCTCCGCCCCATGCCGGCGGGGCGTGCGGCCAAGGTGCACCCAGGCTCGTTCGTGGATCCCAAGGCGGAGCTCGGTCCCGGAGTCGAGATCGGTCCCGGCGCGGTCGTCGGTCCGGACGTCAAGCTGGCCGCCGGCGTGCGCGTCGGAGCGCACGCGATCCTCACTGGCGACCTCGAGGTCGGCGAGGCGACGCGCATCTTTCCGCACGCGGTCGTCGGCGAGGAACCGCAGGATCGCTCGTTCAGCGGGGAGCACAGCGCCGTTCGCATCGGCCCGCGCTGCAAGATCCGCGAGGGCGTGACGGTCCACCGCGGCACGGGCCTGGGAACCACGACGGAGGTCGGTGCCGACGTCTTGCTGATGGCGAACTGCCACGTCGGCCACAACTGCCGGATCGGCAACGACGTGATCCTCGGTAGCGGCGTGCTGCTCGCAGGCCACGTGCAGATCCACGACCAGGCGGTCGTTTCCGGCAACGTCGTCGTCCACCAGTTCACCCGCATCGGCCGCATGGCGATGATCGGCGGCGCCTCTCGCGTCGCCCGCGACGTGCCGCCGTTCACGATGCTGGTGGGCAACTCGCGCATCCGCGGCCTCAACAGCGTCGGCATCGTCCGCAAGCGCATCCCGCGGGAGGCGCAGATCGAGCTCCGCCGCGCCTATCGCGTGCTGTACCGCTCGGGCTACACCTTGCGAGAAGCCCTCCACGAGCTCGCCCGCATCGCGACGACTGCGGAGGCCCTGGAGCTCCTCGACTTCCTCTCACGGCCGTCCCACCGTGGGATCTGCTCGTCGGCTCGCTCCTCGAGCGACAACGACTGACCACCTACGGGCTGTTTCGCCCGGCTCCGCCCCCCCCGACGCCTCCGAGCTCCGGAACGACCGCCGGCCGCTGCGCGCCACGGCGCCCCTGTCCGCAGGGCTCGGAAAGGCAAGGCGCCCCGCTCCGAGTTGGAACCGTCCCCCCGGAACGGCCTCGTCGCGCGACCCCGATCCCCCGCGGCCCGAGGCCCGACCCATTTCGAGTGGGCGTGCGCGCCTTAGCACGCGCGAGCGAACGTCGGCCAGCGGCCCCTCGGCGCCGAAACACCGCGGCCC